>JBKQNN010000055.1:0-6842 GCA_052145975.1 Rhodomicrobium sp.
GCCCACGCGGTCGTAGGCGCGGTCGTTAATGGGAACGTACCACCTGCCACCGGCGAGATAAGGGTCTCCAAGCTTGAAAACGCCGCCGCCTTTCGGCACGGGGTCGCCCACCCTTATGACGCGCGGGCTCAGATGTTGCGTTTCATCGTCCGAGGGGCGGTGGCTCCGGGACGCGGAACAGGCGCAGAGCGATACGGCGAGGGCTGTTACAATCATGATCCGGCTTGCAGTAGCGATACGGTCCAGCCCAAACTCGGCTGATATTGAACCGAACCCCAAGTTGTGATTCGGGCAAATGCTGGGCAGCCGGGGCTTATGCAACGGGTTTGGGGCCCCTGCGCTCCCGGTTTTCCGCAACTTGCGTGCGATCGCGCAGCCAAATTTCCCACCCCTGCCCACCATCGAACGCCCCGCCGCACTACAACTAGACAACGCAAACATATGTAACGCAACCTAGTTAATGGACCGTTGCGGAAATGCGGACTCTAGGTCATGGTCTGCGGCCGGATGCTGCCGATGGGGCGAGTTTACTTGCGCTCTGCTTGAATAGAGTTGAGGGAAAATGGCTATCCGAGGAGCCGGGCAGGCATTCTGGGAAAGGCTTGCGCACGAGATCGAAGGCGACGCCGCCTGCGGCCTGCTTTCGCGCGGCCGCTATGCCACGGATGCGTCCATGTATCAGTGTTTTCCCGCCGGCGTGGCAGCCCCAAAGACGGCCGCCGATGTTGCGATCGTGCTTGAGATGGCTCGCGAGGAAGGGCTTCCGGTCATCGCCCGCGGAGGTGGCACCTCGACGGCAGGGCAAGCGCTTGGTGAGGGCGTCATCGTCGACTTTTCGAAATATCTCCGCAATATCATAGAGATAGACGCTGGTAATTTGAAATGCACCGCTGAACCGGGCTGCACGCCCGCCGCAATAAACGGGGCGGCTGGGGCCTTGGGTCTCGTCTTCCCGGTCGTCATCGGCTCGGCGCAGCAGGCTACGATTGGCGGCATGCTCGGCAATAATTCGAGCGGCATCCGCGCCCTTCGCTACGGTTCGATGCGCGACAACGTGGCTTCCGTGGATGCCTTCCTGGCCGGCGGCGAACGCGTGCTCTTCAACGCGGTTTCGGAGGCGGACGGCACGCACGCGCCCCCCGGCCGCGATAGGCTTCTGGATCTGCTGCAATTCGGGGAGCTGCACGAAAGGGCAATCGCAACGCTATGGCCCTTGCGGCCGCCGGGAACGCCGGAACCCGAAGGCTACGACTTGCGGACGCTGCTGGCGAGCTCGGCCGACCAGAATATGGCGCGCCTTCTGGCGGGGTCCGAAGGAACGCTCGCCGTCGCGACAAAGATCGAGCTCAAGCTTGCCAAAAAGCCGCCGAACCGGGCGCTGGGCGTTTGCCGCTTCGGCGATCTCGCAGCCGCGCTGCGCCTCGTTCCAAAAATCATGGTGCTGAACCCCAGCGCCATCGAGCTTCTGGATCGCACCTTGCTTGAATTCCTTGGCGCGCAGGCGGGGGCCGACGCCCAGGCCGCGCGGCTCTTGCAGGGCGAGCCCGAGGCAATTTTGATCGTCGAGTTCGACGAGGAGAACGCGGTCGCCAACACCCGGCTTCTCAAGGCACTCGACGATTACGTCTCCGAAGCCGGCGGCGTCAAATCCAGCGTGATCGAGATCCTCGGCGAGAAGGCGCAGAGCGCGTTCTGGCGCCTGCGCCAGGAGGCTATCGTCCGGGCATGGTCGCTGAAATCGGCGGCGCAGCCGCTGTCCTTCCTGGAGGATGGCGCGGTTCCAATCAAGAACCTCGGCGCTTACGGAGCCGCGCTTACACAACTGTTCGAAAGGCATGGCGTGCGCAGCGCCATCCACGGCCAGGTGGGCCGCGGCTCGCTGCATGTCCGGCCAATTCTCAATCTGCGGCATGCCGAGGACGTGAGGCGCATGCGTGCGCTGGGCGAGGAGATGGCGGAGCTGCTCGATGACTACGGCGGCGTGCTCACGGCAGGACATGGCATAGGGATTGCGCGCAGCGAGGCGCTGGAGCGGCAGCTTGGCCCGGATGCCATCGGCCTGTTCGCGCAGCTTAAGGCCCAGCTCGACCCGGAATGGCTGTTGAATCCCGGGAAAATCTTGCGCGCGCCGCGTTTCGACGAGGTGTCCCTGCTCCGCGCTCCGCGTGAGACCAGGGCGCAGGAGGATGTGCCGGTTTCGCTCGCCTGGGGGCCGTCGCCCTCGCCATCGCGCGCGCTCGACCACGCCCGGCGCTGCAACGGCCTTTCGCTGTGCCGGACCGCGGAGCCTGGCATCGCCTGCCCTTCCTACTGCGTTACGCATGACGAGCGCGACAGCCCGCGCGGACGGGCCAACAGCGTGCGGCTGGCCCTTTCCGGGCAGCTCGGCGCGCAAGCGTTGGGCTCTGCATCGATGATCGAGACCATGCAGCTTTGCGTCTCGTGCAAATCCTGCAAAACGGCCTGCCCGTTCAGCATCGACATTCCCAAGATGAAAGCCGAGACGCTGGCGGCTGCGCGCTTGGCGGGCCGGACCTCCAAACCCTTGGACCTGTTTGCGCGGCTGCCCGAATACACGGAGCGGGCAAGGCGGTGGCGCGCGCTCCTTGCCATGCGCGATCTCTTGCCGGGACTTCCGCGCCTGACCGAGCGCTGGTTCGGGATTGCGGCAGACCGGCCCTGGCCCCGATGGACCGGCAGGCGCTTCAGGGCGCCAGAGACGGTGGCCCCGGGGACGCTGGGCACGGTTGCGCTGTTCGCCGATACGTTCAACCGCTCGTTCGAACCGGCGAACCTGCGCGCGGCTGCGGCCGTTCTGAACGCGGCCGGCTACGCGGTTGTCGCTTTCGCGGACGGGAACAAGGATCGCCCCTTGTGCTGCGGCCGGACCTATTACGATTCCGGCCTGATAGAGGAGGCGCGCGCTGAGGCCGTGCGGATGACCGCTGCCGCCAGGGCTTTTGCGGAACAGGGCATTCCCGTTATCGGGCTTGAGCCGTCCTGCGTGCTGATGATGCGCGACGAATACGCGGCGCTGGGCCTGCCCGTGAAGGAAAAGCCGCCCATGCTGCTGTTCGAGGAGTTTGTCGCCGCGCGGCTGGCTGAGGGCAAGTTCGCGCTGCCACTGAAGTCCGTCGAGGCCGATGTCCTCTTGCACTGCCATTGTCATGAGCGCGCCGCCGGGATCGAGGGCGCAGCCGGAACCGCGCTCAAGCTCGTGCCTCAGCTCAATGTCAGCGAGGGGCCGCCAACCTGCTGCGGCCTCAACGGTATCGCCGGCATGACGCCCGAGACGTTGGAAGCCTCGCTCGCGATGGCCGAATTGTCGCTGTTTCCGGCCATCCGCAAAGCGGGCCGCGATGCCTTCGTGGCCGCCACCGGCTATTCCTGCCGCAAGCAGATCCAGGACGGCCTCGGCCGCACGGCACGCCACCCGGCCTTGATCCTGGAGCTGGCGCTCAAGGGCGACAAGGAGATTGTGGGCTGACCTCATACGCCGCCTGCGTTGGCGTCATCCCGTGCCCGCGAAGCCGCATGAAAGGCGGCGATTCATCTACCTTTTGTTGCTGCTACACGCGTACTGCGAGGGAAGATAGTCGAGGTTGAAGCAAGAGTTATCCCATCCAACCGCGTTATCCCTTTTCCGCCAGCCTTGGCAATCCACCAGCGTACCACCGGCCGTCCGGTGCACGGGACAGCCGGATGCCGTCCTAGTATAATGCCGGTGGTGCGCCTTGATCCGGCCTTCAGCTTGTGCTGCACATACCGGTGCAATAAGAATTGCAAACCCGGCCGCAAGTGTCGCTAACTTATTGATAGCATTCATGGAATTCCACCTTGACTGAATACTATTTGCATCTAGAGCATTTCTAGAACGGACTCTTATAATACATATAAAGTGTGCGAACAATTCGCCTAAAGAGCGATATCAATTGTGTGTGAGTTCGGCTGGCGCACGAAAGATGGGATGATGACAACGAGCGGGCTTGAAACTCGAGAGGCGCGGATTTGACTGCATTCGTTGCCCGGATTGTGAAAGATTTATAACTTAACTGGCTAAAAACGATCACATTTTCGTGAGGACGTAGGCGGAATTGTGAGCCGCGCCGCCCCGCACGTAAACTGGCTAAACGCAGCAATTAAATAACTGACGAGGTTAACAAAAAGTTCACAAACCGAAACATGCTGACACAAAACAAGCGTCATAGGCGTTAACCAAAACGCCTTCGCAGTCCCCTTTTTGCAGCCCTCAAGTGCCGCCGGCCGGGTTTGCAACCGCGCTTGTAGCTTGATTTAGATATGCGCATTTGAGACACTTTGGCACAAGTCTATGTGTGTAATGTAGCGTCGCGTAAAGTTTGAGGGTGCCAATGCTTGGTCATAATCGGGAACCGGTTCCGCTAGCTCTATTTGAAGGTTTTGAGAAAGACAATATTTCGGCGGAAGCGATCGACGAGTTCAAGAGCGCGTTAATCGTCGCTTACGAGCAGGCCCTTCAAGACGGAATCAACCCAGGCTTTGCCCTGGGAACGATGCTGGATTGGGTGTCGCTGGAGGTCAAAAGGTACACACGCCTCCGCAGCATTGACCGCTGAAGCAACGCCGCAAACTGCGCAATCTTGGCCGGCGATCCACTGGGATACGCGCATTGGCGTCATCCCGCCTGCACTCGGACTTGATCGGTGTGCGCGCTGCGGCGCGTAGTGCTGGGATGACGCAGGGCGATGCAAATGCCGGAACTGGCGCTACGTCATTGCGAGTTCCGCACCGGCCGGCGCTGCCGCCCCTTCTGGATGAAACTGAATCTGAGGCCAAGTCCCCCCTCATCCTGTCCTTCTCCCCGAGGGGAGAAGGGACGCCCGAATTAGCCGCTGCGAATGTTCGAGCGTCCTCTCTCCCCTTGGGGAGAGAGACAGAGTGAGGGGGGCTTCCTGCACTGTTTCTTCCTAGCGAAGCGAAGCAATCCAGATGCCAAGTCACGGATGTTTCTTCTGGATCGCCACGGCGGCTTTGCCGCCTCGCGATGACGATGGCAGAAGTATTCAACAGGATTTCGTATGACGCTTTCGCGGCCGCTTAGATGCGGGAGCGGCCACACTGCCGTGAGACATTAGGGATTGCGCACGCGGCGAAGCCCCCGTAAAAAAAGCCGTTGGCTAGTTTCGCTCGCGCCGGACGGAGTGCCTATGAAACGCTTATTTTCACGTGAGATTACTATTGCTGTTGTGGTCTGCGTGGGGGCATTTTGGCTGGCGCTGCGCTATGTGAAGCCCGCGCCGCCGGACACCTTCGTGATTTCCACGTCGAGCAAGACCAGCCCCTATTACCTGCTGGCGGTCCGGATCAAAGACGAAGCGGCAAAAAAGGGCGTCAAGATCGAGGTACGGGAATCGGCGGCGTCCTCTGAGAATCTCAGGCTTCTTAAGGACCCAACCTCCGGTGTGCAGGCGGGCTTCGTCCAAGGTGGCCTCACCAACGGCATCGATTCGCCCGGCCTGCTTTCGATGGGCCGCCTGATCACCGAGCCGGTCTGGGTTTTCTACCGCGGCCCGGAAAAGATCGACCATCTCACGCAGCTCAAGGGCAAGCGCATTCTAACCGGGCCTGCCAATAGCGGCACCAGCGTTCCAGCGCTCAAGCTGCTCGAGGCCAACGGTATCACAGCGCAGAACTCCCAGCCGATCGCGATGCCGCTGCCGGAATATGCAAACGCTTTTCAGAATGGCGCCGCCGATGCTGGCTTCCTAGTGATCGGAGCGGAGGCGGCCCAGGTGCAAACCCTGCTGCGCCAGCCCGGCACCCGTCTCATGAACATGGCCCAAGCCGGCGGACTTATTCAGCGCTATCCCTATCTCGATCGCGCCGTGCTGCGGCAAGGGGTGGTCGATTTCGCGGAAAACATCCCCGATGCCGATACCTCGCTTGTCGCGACGAAGGCGGCGCTGCTGGTCCGCGACGATCTGCATCCGGCGCTGGTGACGGTGCTAGCGCAAGCGGTTCTGACAGTACAGAGCAAGCCTACGCTTAAGAGTAGTGGAGAATCCAAACTGTTCGCGCTCGGCGTGGATGCGCTCGCCGACGATCCCGAGTTTCCGATGCCGGACGATGCGCGCCGGGTGTACAAGAACGGCCCCACCTTCTTCCAGCGCGTGCTGCCTTTCTGGGTTGCGGCGCTGGTAGACCGCGCCTTCATCCTGCTCCTGCCGCTGATCGGCATCATTATCCCGCTGATACGGCTCGTGCCGATCATTTACAATTGGCGCATGAAGCGGCGCATACTGCATTGGTACCGCGATCTTAAGAACCTGGAGCACAGCCTGCCAAAAAAGGCGGCGCCCGATCTCATCGAAAGCAGGGAGCAGGAGCTTGCGCGCATCGAGGAGGGCGTCCAGCGGATTTCGGTGCCCATCCATCTTTCGGCGGACTTCTACGAATTGCGCAATCACGTCGAGTTCGTGAAACGCCGTATCCAGCTCTTGCGGGACGGGCTGGCAAAAGCTGCCGCTCATCCGGCTTCCGTGGAGTAGGCTTGGCCGTCATGCCCCCGGGCAGCGCTCTGAAAGGCGCTGCTTTACAGATAATGCCAATCGCCAGAGGCGGCGACCGATTTGCGTCATTGCGAGCGAAGCGAAGCAATCCAGGGGCCGGTACTAAGAGGCTCCTGGATCGCCACGGTGGCGTTGCCGCCTCGCGATGACGCTACTCTAGAACGGTCAGCCTAAAAACGGCAGTTGACCTCCGCGCCTCGCAATTTCGAAGCGGCCATTCAACCTATTGATGTAGGCTCTGCCGGTCAGGCCGGCGCCATAAGACGCGGTGGAGGATGCAGTTGGCGCCCACGG
>JBKQNN010000056.1:0-41248 GCA_052145975.1 Rhodomicrobium sp.
GAATCCCATTTCCGGAGCCGGAACAAGACCTTGGATGGGTCCCCGCCTGCGCGGGGACGACGCTGCGGCTCGATTCTGCGAGCGTTGCCACCTGCGAATCGGCGGCAACTGCCGGATCTAGGTTCAATAGGATTCGGTATCAGACTGATACCGGCCGCCAAAAGCCCTGACCCCTTTGTCCTTGGCCGTTCTTTCAGACGGTCAAAATTATATACTTATGTATAAACAGGTTTTTTGCCGAACGAACCCAAATTTCATCAACAAAAACAAACGGTAGCCTCCCGCACCCCATGACGCTGGGGCACAGCGTCGCCCCGGCAAAGGAGTCAAAATCTTCGATGGCTGGTATGAGACGCAAGCTCGCTTTGGCGAGCTTGCGGGGAGAAGGACGGCAGGAGGGGGTCTTCGCGGTGCGATGACTTGGATTTGGGATCAGTGCACGACTTCGGTTAGCAGCAAGGGCTCCGGCTGCGTTTCCCACGGCACAGCCGCGGCCACCGGGCCTATCTCCTCCGGTTCCGACGCGAAGTATTCACCGTCGATCTGGATGAGAAAAGCCTCGCAAGCCGCACGCAGTTCGTAGAGTGCCTTCCGGCCACCAACGAGATAGGAGGTGTCCGCAGCGTGCCCGGCGGCAGTGTCTCCGGTTTCCGCCTCCGGCTTCCTTTGCGAGAGAAACCGCACGAAGGACGCGCCGCCGTTGAACATGCGCTGAGCATCGCGCAGGAACCCGGATTGGATTTCCTCGCAAGGTTGCGTCGCATCGAGGAAGCGGTCGATGTCGAGCTGAAACTCGGGCTCGAGCCTCCGAAGCTCTGCGGCCCAGGTCCGGGCCCGCAGAAGCTTCGTCACCATGAGCGCCTCGCGTTCTTCGAAGTTCTTGCAGCTATCGCGGAAACGGCCAAGCTTTGCCGCGATTTCAGCATGCCCCGCGCCTTTAAGGTCGGCCTTTTGCAGAGCGGTTCGTTCAAAAAACCAGGCATCGCTTAGTGCGGATCTTAGTGCATCTTTCAGTAGGTAGACCACCGTGTAGACGTCGTGGTCTTGGCCGGGTCTCATCGTCCAGAGCGTCATGTTTCAGCTCTCAGCCCTTTTAGCGTCTGAGGCGGCGGGCCCCCCGTGCCGATCACGGCGCGGGCTTAGGCGTTGCGGCGTAATGTTAAGAGCAGCCAGTCGTGCCGCCGCAAGTATCGCACTTCAGACAGGTTCCGTTGCGAACGAGGGTGAAGTTGCCGCATGTACTGCAGGCCTCGCCCTCGTAACCCTTCGCGCACGCTCCAGCGAGTAGCTCAGCCTTTCCAGGCCGTGCTGCACTCGGAACAGATAGATGGGAAGCTCAAGACGCGGCACTCGCCCCATCGCGCGCGTTTACATCGGAGGACCCCAGCGGAAGACCGTCGTCCTCCGCACTCAGGGCATAAGCGAGGGCACCGTGCGTCTCATACGTATTGGCGCTGCCGAATCGCTCGAGTTGAGTCTGGTCTTGAACTATGACGACTTTGTGGTGAAGGCCCCGGGGCAAGACCCTTGCCCGGATAGCGGCCTAGAGCCTATCCGCTTTTGATAGAATCAAAAGCCGGTTCTAGCTTGTTGTTTTGCCGTGCGTCTTATCGGAAAACCGCTTCGCACTTTTACTTCTGGGATCCGAGGCCTTGGCCGCCCGCGCCGGCTGGGGCGCGGGCTTTGCTGCGGGGTCAAGCTTAAGAGCAGCCAGTCGTGCCGCCGCAAGTATCGCACTTCAGACAGGTTCCGTTGCGAAGCAGGGTGAAGTTGCCGCATGTACCGCAGGCCTCGCCCTCGTAACCCTTCGCGCGCGCTTCAGCGGCTAGCTCAGCCTTTCCAGGCCTTGCTGCACTCGGAAAAGACAGATGGGAAGCCGAAAACGCGGCATTCGCCCCATCGCGCGCATTTACATCGGGGGTCCCCGGCGAAAGACCGTCCTCCTCCGCACGCAGGGCATAAGCAAGGGCACCGTGCGTTTCATACGTATTGGTGCCGCCGATTCGCTCAAGTTGGGTCTGGTCTTGAACGATGACGACCTTGTGGTGAAGTCCCCGCGTGAGGCCCTTGCTGACCAGGCGGTCTGCCAGGAGAACGGGCGTGGACGCTTTCTGGCCGGGCTTGTCCTCCGCAACGCCGCCGCCCATTATCGTCGAGCCGATGGCCGAAGGATCGACATGGGCGAGGTCGCTGCGTCCGAGATAGGAGACGGCCAGCTCGCGGAAGATATAGTCGAGGATCGAGGTCGCATTCTTGATCGCCTCGTTGCCCTGCACGTAGCCTGCGGGCTCGAAACGGGTGAAGGTGAACGCCTCGACGAACTCATCCAGCGGCACGCCATATTGCAGGCCGAGGCTGATCGCGATGGCGAAATTATTCATCAAGCTACGGAAGGCAGCGCCCTCTTTGTGCATGTCGATGAAGATTTCGCCGAGGCGGCCATCCTCGAATTCGCCGGTACGCAGATAGACCTTGTGACCGCCGACGACGGCTTTCTGGGTGTAGCCCTTGCGCCGGTTCGGCAGCTTCTCGCGCTCCGCGGTGAGGCGCACGCGCTCGATAATGCGCTCGACGATACGCTCGGCGACGATCTGCGCACGCCTGCCCTGGGGCGCTGCCGCAATGGCGTCTGCGTCCTCGCCGTCCTCGGAGAGAAGCTGCGCCGAAAGCGGCTGCGAGAGCTTGGACCCATCCCGGTAGAGCGCGTTTGCCTTAAGCCCGAGCTTCCAGGAAAGCATATAGGCTTCGCGGCACTCGGCCACCGTTGCCGCGTTCGGCATGTTGACGGTCTTCGAGATCGCCCCCGAGATGAAGGGCTGGGCGGCGGCGAGCATGTGGATATGGCTCTGCCAGGACAGCGCGCGCTTGCCGCGTTTGCCGCATGGGCTGGCGCAGTCGAAGACGGGAAGATGCTCCAGCTTGAGGCCAGGCGCGCCTTCGAGCGTCATCGCCCCGCAGACATACTCGTTCGCGGCTTCGATCTCGGCCTTCGAGAAGCCAATTGCCGAGAGCAGGTCGAAGCCCGGCGCGTTCATCGCCTCCGGCGTCAGCTTAAGGCTGCCGGTGCAGAAATCCTCGCCGAGCGTCCACTTGTTGAACACGAACTTGATGTCGAAGGCGCTGGCAAGGCCGGCCTCGACGCTCGCGATCTTTTTCGGCGTGAAGCCTTTCGCCGCAAGCGTCTTGTGATTGATGTGCGGCGCATCGGCAAGCGTGCCTCGCCCCACAGCGTAGGTTATTATGGCCGCAATCGTGTCCTCGCCATAGCCAAGCGTCCTGAGCGCTTCGGGCACGGCGCGGTTGATGATCTTGAAATAGCCGCCGCCGGCGAGCTTCTTGAACTTCACCAGCGCGAAATCGGGTTCGATGCCGGTCGTGTCGCAGTCCATGACGAGCCCGATGGTGCCCGTCGGCGCGATCACCGAGACTTGCGCGTTACGGAAGCCGTGCTCCTGGCCCAGCGAGATGACCTCGTCCCAGGCTTCGCGCGCGGCGGTGACGAGATCGGCTTGCGGGCAGGCGTCGTCCTTGAGCGGAACCGGCGCCGTGGCAAGCTGCTCGTAGCCGTTGTCCCGGCCATAGGCCGCGCGCCGGTGGTTCTTCATCACGCGAAGCATGTGCGTTGCGTTGGGGCCATAGCCGGCAAAAGCGCCAAGCTCCTTCGCCATCGCCGCTGAGGTAGCGTAGGAGACGCCCGTCATCAGCGAGGAAATCGCGGCCGTCAGCGCCCGGCCTTTATTGGAGTCGTAGCTAAGGCCGGACACCATCAGCAGGCCGCCGAGATTGGCGAAGCCCAGCCCCAGCGTGCGGTATTCGTAGGACAGCCGTGCAATCTCCTTCGACGGGAATTGCGCCATGGTCACGGAGATCTCGAGAACGATCGTCCAAAGCCTGCAGGCATGGGCGAACGCGTTTACGTCGATCGACGCCTTGTCATGGCCAGGCTTGACCCTGCCATCCACTGACTCCGCTGACGCTGAATTTTGCACCTGGATGGCCGGGTCGCGCCCGGCCATGACAGTTGAGGAGGGGCGGAAGGCCAGGAGATTGAGCGAAGCCAAATTACAGGCGGTATCGTCGAGGAACATGTATTCCGAGCAGGGGTTCGAGGCCCGGATCGGCCCGCTCGCGGGGCAGGTATGCCAATCGTTGATGGTGGTATGGAACTGCATGCCCGGATCGGCGCTTGCCCAGGCCGCCTCGGCGATCTGGTCCATGAGCGCGCGCGCCTTCACGGTCTTGAGCGCCTTGCCGCCCATGCGCGCCTTCAGCTCCCAATCGCCATCCTCTTCAACGGCTTGCAGGAAGGCGTCGTTGACGCGGACGGTGTTGTTGGAGTTCTGGCCCGCGACGGTGCGATAGGCTTCGCCCTCCCAATCGGTGTCGAAGCCTGGGAAGGCGATGGACTTGAACCCCTGCCGCGCGAATTGAATGACGCGCTGGATATAATTGTCGGGCACGAAGGCGGCGCGAGCGGCTCTGATCTCGCGCTTGAGTGCCGAATTCTTCGCCGGGTCGAAGCAATCCTCGCCCTCGCCCTCACAATTCACGCACGCCTTCATGATCGCGGTCAGATGCTTCTGGCAAGCCTTCGAGCCTGCGACCAAAGCCGCAACCTTTTGTTCTTCCAGCACTTTCCAGCTAATGAAGTCCTCGATATCGGGGTGATCGGCGTCTACGATCACCATCTTGGCCGCGCGCCTGGTGGTGCCGCCAGACTTGATCGCACCGGCCGCCCGGTCGCCGATCTTGAGGAAGCTCATCAGCCCGGAAGATTTGCCGCCGCCCGACAGCTTTTCGCCCTCGCCGCGCAGGCGCGAGAAGTTCGAGCCCGTGCCCGAGCCGTACTTGAACAGCCGGGCCTCGCGGACCCACAAGTCCATGATGCCGCCCTCGTTTACGAGATCGTCGTGTACGGACTGGATGAAGCAGGCATGCGGCTGTGGATGCTCGTAGGCGCTAGCTGAGCGGACGAGCTCGCCGGTCTCGAAATCCACGTAATAATGGCCTTGGCCGGGGCCATCGATGCCATAGGCCCAGTGCAGGCCGGTGTTGAACCATTGCGGGCTGTTCGGCGCGGCCATTTGCATGGCGAGCATGTAGCAAAGCTCGTCGTGGAACGCCTGCGCGTCCTCTTCCGCGGTGAAGTAGCCGGCCTTCCAGCCCCAATAGGTCCAGGCGCCGGCCATGCGGCTGAAAACCTGCCGCGCGTCTGTCTCGGGGCCGTAACGTTCCGCCTCGGGTAGCTCAGCCAGCGCCCGCGTATCGGGCACCGACCGCCACAGCCAGGAGGGAACGCAGTTCTCTTCGACGCGCTTGAGCCGGACGGGCACGCCTGCCTTGCGGAAGTATTTCTGCGCCAGAATGTCCGCCGCGACCTGGCTCCACTGCTCGGGAACGAGAAAACCCTCAAGCTCAAAGATGAGCTTTCCATCGGGATTTTTGATCTCGCTCGTGGCCTCGCGGAACGCGATATCCGCATAGGGAGACTGACCGTTTTTCGTGAACCGCCGTTCGATCCGCATCGAGAATTCTCCTGCCCCCAGCGCACGCCACAGTGCGCCTGCCCTTTGGCTTTTGATGATGACTGGAACGCAGAACAAAACAGGCTCAGAACGAGACACAGCATCGCCCGCAGCCCGGCCTGAACAGGGACACGGCAGCGCACCAACTGCGCTTGGCTACTAGCGATGAAGAGCGTTTATACTGGAAGGGAGCCGCCTGGACGGCCAGCGGGGAAAGATGCCGCCGCACCCTCCTTGAAGGGCGCTCCCCGCTAGCGGCAAGTCCAGAGGTTAGGCGATTCGGGTGCTTGCTGGTGTCACGCGGATGCAACAACCCGCATCTATCTTTAGTGGTTAGCTACCCGAACTGAAACCATATCTTGTGGCAAAGGAGCCCTGGAAACAAGATAAGTTGCGTGAAGCTTGCCGAAAACTGGGGAAAATTCGGGCGCCTGTCACAGGAATTGAACAGGGCATGCACAGGAGCCAGATGCGGTGTTGGTTAGAAAGAAATGCCGTGGAAGGGCCTGGGCCGGCCGTTCCGGAGTGCAGCGTTTTTGGCCAGCCGCCCGTCGCGAGGCTAGTGCAGCCGGCCGGAAGTTCGCACCGGTTTGCCGCGAGCTCGCAAGCGAACTTCCGGCCGCTAAGCTGCACTAGCAACGAAGATCTGCTAGTATGCCTGATCCGCGGGAAATCCTGGAAGCGCCAGCCGCAAACGGGTCAGGATTTCCCGCGGGGCGTGCTAGTCCCATTTGAGCCGGGGGTAGGCTCCGGCGGAGTTCCCCCGGCAAGCGGCCGTGAATTATCCACAGCGGTGGATTTCTCCGCGCAAGACTAGCCCTTCTCGCAGACGAAGGCGCCGGGCTTGCGGCCATATTCGCGGGAGCCCGGATAGTGGTTGAAGTGGTGTTCATCCACCCAAACCACCTCGCCCTTGCAATGCGCCCTCGCCTCGGACTCCGTCGCGTAGCCGCCCGTCCCCACAGGCTTGGCTGGCTTCTTGCTGCCGGCCTCTGGTTTTTCCCCCGCTTTCGCGGCGCTTTCGGGCTTTGCAGCCGCTGGCGTTTTTTCGTCCGTTTGCGCCATCGCGGCGGAAGCGGCCAACACCAGAATACTCGCAATTCCGAACAGCCTTAAGCGTGGCAAGATGCTCGCATTCATACGAATCTCCTTCAGTTTCCCTCGGCCGATAGCCAAAGATTCGAACTTTAATTAACCTCTTGTGCACTCTGCTTACCGCATTCCGATGCGTATTTCCATATTGAGCCATATTAGCACAGGTGTTTTAAGGAAGCGCTAAGTTGCAACCGTGAACGGCAACTCGTTGGGATATATGCGGAAAATAACGCATTCGCACATCGTTCGGCCGGGCCTTACGGTTAAGTTCAAATCTGCGCGTATATTTAATAGGATTTCGGAATCGCAGAAATCGACCTAAAGCGGGAAAAGATTCGCAGAAAGACGGCGGCGGAAAATATGCGGACCCGCCGTTTACCATCTGCGCATTAAGCATAGTAGCGCCTTACGCGAAAGGAACGGTCCTTTAACCTTTCAAGCCGCCAGCAAGCTTGCGTTCGCGGGTTATACCAGTTCCGGTTGATCGCTTCCGCAGCGTCATTGCGACGGCGAGCGAAGCGCGGCCGGAAGCAATCCAGATGCAAGTCACGGACGTTGCTTCTGGATCGCCACGGCAGCAAGGGCCGCCTCGCGATGACGATGGCGGAAGTATTCAACCGGATTTCGTATTACTGGCTGTTAGCCGGGCAGGCTTGCTGCCCGGGAGCGCCGGGGTTCTCCCGGAGATACGCGCTGAAAGCCCGGTCGGCCCTCAGAACATGCTCAAAGAGCCAGTTTGTCAGAAACTCCGGGACTTGCCGGGGCAGCGCGTCTGACGCCTGCGATTGAAAGCTCTCGTGGACTTCCTTGACCGTGACCATCAATGACTGATGTTGCTGCCGGTGTTTTTCATAGCCGGGGTAACTCATGCGCAGAAGAAGCCCCTCCTCATGCGCGAAATGATAGTTGACGTAGAGCATCACCCCATCCAAGGCGTTGCCAAGGATCGCGCGGCTAGCTCCCCTCTCCACTGCGTCGTGCAAATCGTTGAGAAGCTCAAGAAGCCTTTTATGATCGCTATCGATTTCATCGACGCCAATACTATATTCATCCGTCCATTCTGTAATAGGCATAGAGTTAGTCCTTCCTGACGCCGCTGTTCGTACTGCCGTAGAAAACCTGAATAGCTCCGACGCGCAGGGGACGGCTGTTAGGGCTGGAATTTAAGTACTTGTGCCGCCTGCCCGCTGGACGAAGACTTCACATCCGTAAATCCGTATCTAGGCCACTGCGATTGCAGGTGAGCTTAGGCCGATGCTAAGTTCTAGACTGGCGGCACTTAACGTTGCGTAAATATGGAAGTAGTTTTGAGATCGCGCGTACTATAGGCAACAAAAAAAAGGCGTTCAGTATTCCCCTGAACGCCCTACACACTCATGTATTCAAACGAATACATGCAAAATAAGATATAAATTCGAAGGATATTGTTTATGCCAAATCCACTTGATAACTTCGCCGGAGCGGTAATCCATGCAAACCACTACCTGTGAGGAAAGCCGCATTGGCGCAAGGACCGGACAGCGGGTTCACGGGGCGGAATTCGCCGTCCTTGCAATGGTCCTTGTCCGCCTGGAAATCCAGAGGATAGGCCGCATGGAATGACAGAGCAGCAAGAATGCTGATCAAAATCCTCATAACTCTGCTGATGCGTTGAGTAGGGTGCGCGAACGGCGCCCAGGTAGCTTCCCCCTGAGAAGTGCTACAGAGGGGGGTTAATGGCCAAGGTCACTTGATTGTGGCGCTGGATTGGCTGTCGCCGATGCAACCCTCACTAATCATTGCATCGTTACAGAGGAGGAAGCAGCGCCCGACATACCCAGACGCGCCATTTCTTAAACGCCGGACGTAAACCCAGTATACGTTTGCCGGAGCTGGATCAAGAATTTCCAGGCTTTCAGCATTATTCACAGCATCGCCGATGGCGTTCTTGCCCTGAGCGGGCATAGCGCGGAAAGGAAGAACGCGATTGCCCAGCCTTTTGGCGTCTGGTTTGCACACTATGCGTGGATCGGCCGTGAGGATCTTCCGTTTCGGTTGAGTGCTGGGATGAACGCGCAGAAGGCTAGAGGCCGGCCCTAGAAAGCTTTCTTTCGAAGGATGCTTGAGACGTTCCCTGTGTGGTGCCGGTTCTTTCGGTGCCAGAGGCTGAGGGATGCTTATGTAGGTAAGGTACAAGGCACCGATCGCTACGAATAAGCCGGCTACGTTTGTTACGCTGAAGTTTCTGAATCTGTCTGTCATGGGTGCGAACCTCGTTAGAGACCGCAGCCCAATTAAGCCAACACGCCGCTGCCACCGATAGGGCAGCTGGCTTCATCCAACCTAAAGCCAGAACCTTCTAAGCCAGGCTAGCCCCTCCTTGCACAACACGCATTGAAAAAAAATTAATTAATTTTGCAAAATACGGCTGACAAAAGGCCCAAAGCATATTAATCTGATTCATTAGATTGAGAGGTTCTGCGGGATCGGTCAAAATAAGAAAATATAGCTGGCTCGACCTGGCGTAGTAGCTTTAGTGGCTTGGGTATCATTATTGAGGAGAACCCATGAACGAAAAAAAGCAAACGCTGTCTAAAGCCAAATATGGCTTACTAAATCATTCAACTGGAATAATTTTTGCCGGTCAGCATTTGGAGCGTTTCATCGGCAAAACATTCAAGCAAGGCTATGTACGGCTCGGTGAGCTCGTACAGCTAAGCGAAGAGGAATTGGCACGGCTGGTTCCGACACCGAATGCCCGGCAAAAGGTAGTTGCCATCCTCGCAGATATGGGTTTGGGAATTAACTTGCGTGTGCCTGGCTGGCAAAACCCAGACCCTTTGCCTATGCAACCTTCGTCAGCAAGGACCGGGCCTAGTGGTCGCGAAGCATAACGGGTCTAGGATGGTATACCCTGGCCAAGCTGGCTCCCGTCAAACTGCCGTTGCCATTGCGAACTACGGTGTCGACCGCAAAATCCAGGCCATTGACGGCTAGAAATTCAGGTATGCGACGTGCGATACCATGGCAGACGCGCAGCCCTTTGGCGAGGTCGTTTAACACATCCGGAGGCGTGCGATGTTGATCGCTGCCTTTTTTGGAAGCCCGAGCTGTTCCCTTTTTCGCTGGCCGATTAGCGGAAAAGGTATCCAGGCTTTCAAAGTATTTTGTAAGTTTGTCCATGTAACCGGCCTGCAGGAAACGCACCCATTCCTTTTCTTGGCAAGTAACTTGGTGCAGTACGGGCTTCAAATAAACAAACTTGTAAACGTCAATAAGGGGTTTTTTGTCCCGCACCTTCGTCGAAACGACGATATCCAACGCTGCGATCAGCTTTAGAGCCTTGATCACTAACATCGGCTTCTCGTAGTAGGCAAATTTGGCCTGGTTGGGATTTACTTGCGTATCCCACATAAACGACCGATAGGTATCTTGCCATGATTCTATAATCTTTACCTTGCCAAGGGCAGTAAAGAGTTCTCGCGAGGTAATCTCGTATTTGGTGCAGACGAAGTTGAATCCCACAGGAATGACGGTGTGAGAGGTTTCGATGGTTCCAAGCCAACCATCTTCATATACATCCTGGAAGGATTTGATTCCTTCAGGAAAGTCTATAAGGCTATTTGGATTTTCTGCTTCGGGCGGCACCAGCATGTCTAGTTCCCTGCGATGAACACCACTAACTCCAGGCAGCAGCAATCACAACGGTTCTAGTGATTCGCGATGGGGGAGTGGGCTTAAAAAAAAACCGCTCAGGTGCCCAATTGCAAACCTAGCGGATCGGAAGATAACAATTGGCCCCTATATATCGATTTCAGTTTGCGTTCAAGATATATCTTTAAAAAAAGGAACAGTTTTATAACCCATGAAGAAGCGCAATCCCCTATGAACTTCTCCGTGCAGCCAAACAGCGCATGACCGGCACGTCCCGTCTCCAGGATGCCGCCACATTCTTTCTGGTGGTAGTCCGCCCTTCGCGACGACGGGGACAGCCACCAAAAGGCCGGGACTTTAGACGCCGGCGTTAGCCGATGTCGAATTTCACGCCCTGGGCAAGCGGCAGCGCGGTGCCGTAATTGACGGTGTTGGTCGCGCGCCGCATATACGCCTTCCAGCAGTCGGAGCCGGATTCGCGGCCACCGCCGGTCTCCTTCTCGCCGCCGAAAGCGCCGCCGATCTCCGCGCCGGAAGGCCCGATATTCACGTTGGCGATGCCGCAATCGGAACCGCGCGCCGACAGGAACAGCTCCGCTTCCCTGAGATCGTTCGTGAAAATCGAGGAGGAAAGCCCCTCGGGAACGGCGTTGTGCAGCGCGATGGCTTCGCTAAGATCGCGGTAGCGCGTGACGTAGAGGATCGGCGCGAAGGTCTCCTTCTCCACAGGCCCGGTTTGGCGAGGCATCTCCACGAGCGCCGGACGCACATAGACGCCGCCCTGCGGCACCCCATCCCCGGCGCGGTTTCCTCCCGAGATTGCGCCGCCGGCAGCCCTGGCCTCTTCGAGCGCCGCTTGCATCGCCTCGAAGGCGGCTTTCCCGATGAGCGGGCCAACGAGCGTATCCGCCTCCAAAGGATTGCCAACCTTAACGGAGGCGTAGGCCGCCTTGAGGCGAGGCACGAAGCGCTCGTATACGCTTTCGTGGACGAGCAGCCGCCTGAGCGTCGTGCAGCGCTGGCCCGCGGTGCCCATCGCGGCGAAGGCAACCGCGCGCAAGGTCAATTCGAGATCGGCGGAGGGACACACGATGGCGCCGTTGTTGCCGCCAAGCTCCAGGATCGCGCGTGCGAAGCGCTTGGAGAGAACGGGGGCGATGGCCCGGCCCATGGCGGTCGAGCCGGTCGCCGAGACCAGCGGCACGAGCGTGTTCGCGGCCAGGGCTTCGCCTGCCTCGCGGCCTCCTATGATGACGGAGGACAGGCGATCGGGCGCGCTGCCGCCGTCCGCCCTGAAGCGCTGGACTGCCCGCTCGAACAGCGCCTGGGCTGCGAGCGCGGTAAGCGGCGTCTTCTCCGATGGCTTCCAAACGCAGGGGTTGCCGCACACAAGCGCAAGCTCCGCGTTCCACGCCCAGACCGCAACCGGGAAATTGAAGGCCGACACGATCCCGGTCACACCCAGCGGATGCCAGGTCTCCATCATGCGATGATTGGGCCGTTCCGAAGCGATGGTGAGCCCGTGGAGCTGGCGGGAGAGGCCCACGGCGAAGTCGCAAATGTCGACCATTTCCTGGACCTCGCCCAGCCCCTCGGAAAGGATTTTGCCGGTTTCGAGCGTGACCAGCTCGCCCAGCGCCGCCTTGTTCGCGCGTAGTTCTTCGCCGAACAGGCGCACCAGTTCGCCGCGCTTCGGCGCCGGCACGTCCCGCCACGCAAGGAACGCGGCATGGGCCGCCTCCACGGCACCGTTCACTTGCGCGGCAGCCGGATGCACGCGGCCAATGACTTCCCCAGAAATAGGCGTGGTCACCTCCAGCGCTCCGCCGGAGTAAAGATCGTCCGGGAACCCGAAGCCGGTGAGAATTGCCCGGGTGCGGGCGGCAAAATCCTGCCCATGTTCCATCATTGCCTTTGTCCTCTTGTAGCCGGAACTGGCAGGAGCCGCGGGGGGCGTTGCCGTTCCAGCGAAACGGTCATCGGAGAGAATGTAATGCCGCGGCCCTTAAGGAAAACGGTTTCGGGGAGTGGAGGAGACCAGGCCGGGATTCAATGCTATGCTCGCCGCATGGCCAGATTTCACGTCGTCGACACATTGGTGCTGGAAAGCCGGAAGCTTTTCATCCTGGCGGGGTTTATCGCCGATGGCGTGATCCGTATTGGCCAGTTCGTCCGCGTTCCCCTTAATGATAAACTGGCCATGGATGCTCGCATCGAGGCTATTGAATTTGCGCGGCGATCCCCAAACCGGGAGGATGTCTGCCTTTGCATCGGCTATGCTGACGCCGGCGAGCTGGCGTTTTGGCAAGGATTGAACCTCAGCGACGAAACGCTGGAGGTGGCCGCAGAAGCCCCGCGCTGAAACTCAGACGAGCAATGTCATGCCAGAGCCGGGAACCGGCGCGGTCCCCGCATAGTTGATTTCAATCAAAGCAAGGTTCTTGCCTTCGTTAGTATCTAGTATTGGTGGCTCTAATTGGAAGCGCGTTTGAGCGGAACACCGGGTGCGGGCTGTGAGACCGGCGGCTTTTCAGCCGAGGAGACCGCCCGTTGCCGCGCGCTGCAAGAGCGTTTCAAGGCGAATTTCTCCGCGATCTTCGATAATCCGGCGGCGCCGCGCACGGTCGTCATCGTGCCGAGCATCACCTTCGACCGCGAGGTGATGTCCCGCATCGCGGGCGCGGTGCATTACGAGGAGCGCATGCTGTGCCTGCTCCTGCTCTTGCGCTTTCCACGCGCGCGGGTCGTCTACGTCACCAGCTTGCCAATCGCCGAACCTATAATCGATTATTATCTTCATCTCTTGTCCGGCATTCCGGGGCAGCACGCGCGCCAGCGGCTCGTGCTGTTGTCCTGCTACGACCGTTCCGATGGGCCGCTGACCGCGAAAATCCTGGCCCGGCCGCGGCTTATCCAGCGGATCAAGGACGCGGTTCCCGATCCGGCTTGCGCACATCTGACCTTCTTCACGGTGACGCCGCTTGAGAAGCGGCTCGCCTTGGCGCTCGGTTTGCCAATCTACGGATGCGATCCTGCCCTATCCTGCTGGGGCTCGAAAAGCGGATCGCGCAAGATTTTCAAGGAGGCGCAGATCCCAACGCCGGCCGGATTCGAGGATTTGCGGGACGCCCAGGATATTGCGGGCGCGCTGGCGGGATTGAAGCAGATGCAGCCGGAACTGCGGCGAGCTGTCGTGAAGCTCAATGAGGGATTTTCGGGCGAAGGCAACGCGATCTTCGATTTTGCCGGCCTGCCGGAAGGCGGCGGGCTGGAGGCGCGGATCAAGGATAGGCTGCTCAGCCTTGCGTTCGAAGCGCACGGCATGACGCTCGGCGCCTACCTTGAAAAGTTCCAGGCGATGGGCGGTATCGCGGAGGAGTTTCTGGAAGGCGCGGGCAAGCGCTCGCCATCGGCCCAATTCCGGGTGGACCCGCTCGGGCGTTTGCAGGCGATCTCGACCCACGATCAAGTGCTGGGCGGACAAAATGACCAGGTGTTTCTCGGCTGCCGCTTTCCCGCGGACGCTGCCTACCGTCTGGCCATACAGGAGCTTGGCATGCGGGCAGGGGTTGCTTTGGCGGGCAAGGGGGTGCTCGGCCGCTTCGGCGTCGATTTCATATCGATTGCGGACGGCGAAAGCTGGCAACATTACGCCATCGAGATCAACTTGCGGAAAGGCGGCACGACCCATCCTTTCCTCATGCTGCAGTTCTTGACCGGAGGCCATTACGATCCGCCGGCGGGCCTGTTCTTCGCGCCTTCCGGGCAGCCATGCTTCTACTATGCGTCGGATAACCTCCATTCGGAGCGCTATCGCGGCCTTGCCCCCTCGGACCTGATCGATATCGCCGCGACGCACGGCCTGCACTTCAACGCCGCGACCCAAGAGGGCGTCGTGTTCCATCTGATCGGCGCGCTGTCCGAGTTCGGTAAGCTCGGCATTCTTGCGATCGGCAACACCGCGGAGAAGGCTTACGCATCTTACCGGCGCAGCGTCGAGATCCTCGACCGCGAGGGCGCGCCGCCAGGCCCGCCCGAACGCGGATAGAGACGCCCTCCGCATCGTCATTGCGAATTAGCCGCAGCGGATGTTCGGGGGTCCTCTCTCCCCTTGGGGAGAGAGACAGAGTGAGGGGGTCTTCCTGCACTGTTTCTTCCTAGCGAAGCGAAGCAATCCAAGGCACAGTGACATGGATCGCCACGGCGGCTTTGCCGCCTCGCGATGACGTTTGCGCTCTACACAGCGTGGGGTCTTTTCCCCGCGCAGCAGGCGGCATCGATGAGCCCCATTAGGCCCTTGAGCAGTTCGATGGGCTGCGGCGGGCAGCCCGGAATGTGCAGATCGACCGGGATCACCGCCGAGACCGGCCCAGCGCAGGCATAGCTCCCGGCAAACACGCCGCAATTCCCGGCGCAGTCGCCCGCGGCCACGACCCACTTCGGATCGGGGGTTGCAGCGTAGGTACGCTCCAGCGCCTCGCGCATGTTCCACGTCACCGGGCCGGTGACGAGCAGCACGTCGGCATGGCGCGGCGAGGCCACGAATTTCAGCCCGAAACGCTCGACGTCGTAGACCGGATTGTTGAGCGCGTGAATTTCAAGCTCGCAGCCGTTGCAGGAGCCGGCATCCACCTCGCGGATCGCAAGCGAGCGGCCAAGCTTGCGGCGCGCGCGTTCGCCGAGCGCCTTCGCCAGCTCGTCCAGCGCCCCGGAACAGGCCTTCGGGGGAGGCGTTACGGCGGGGCCTTTCAGCAGCGCGTTGAGCAAGAGCATGTGCATGGGGCGGCCCTAAATGTCGTGCCCGGAATAGGAGCAATTGAACGATTTATTGCAGAGCGGGAAGTCGGCGACGATGTTGTCCTTGATCGCGGTTTCAAGCAGCGGCCATTGGAACCAGGAAGCGTCGCGGGCGTGCAGGTGCGCGACAGTGCCGCCGGCGCGGCCATTGCCGTCGCCGTCCAGGCGCACGCTAAGGAACACATCGCCGCGGAATGCTTCCGTGACAGCGGCGCCATGGCCCTGCCGCAGTGACGGCAGCGGAGCCGCTATGGGGCCGGGCTCCAGCATATCCAGGAATTGGCGAATCATTTTCACGCTTTGCGAGACTTCCTCGATCCGGATCCAAACCCTGGCGTCCACGTCGCCCGCGGTCCTCGACGGCACCTCGAACTCGACGCGGCCGTAGGGAGGATAGGCGAACGCCTGGCGCGCGTCGAACGCCCGTCCCGAAGCGCGGCCGACAAACCCGCCCGCAGCGAATTGCCGGACATATTCCGGCCGGGCCACACCCGTCTTTTGCACGCGGTCCTGGAGCGAAGGCGATTGATCGTAGGCGTGGACCACGCGTGCGAACGACGCCTCCAGGCGGTCCAGCAGGGCGCGGATGGCTCCGGCCTTCTCATCGTCCAAATCGCAGGCGGTGCCGCCGGGGATGATGCGGTCCATCATCATCCTGTGCCCGAAGCAGGCCGCTGCCGTGGTGAGGATGTCTTCGCGAATCAATGCGCAATGGGCCAAAATGGCTACCACGCTGGCATCGTTGCAAACGGCGCCCACATCGTTCACGTGGTGCGACAGCCGCTCAAGCTCCGCCATGACGCCCCGCAGCAGGATCGCGCGCGGCGGCGCATCGAAGCCAAGTGCGGCCTCGACCGCCAGCGAAAAAGCGAAACTATAGGCGACGGTGCTGTCGCCGGAGATGCGCGCGGCGATCTTGCCCGCCTTGTCAAGCGAAGCTCCCGCGCAGAGGGCTTCGACGCCTTTGTGCACGTAGCCCAGCCGCTCCTCCAGCCGCGCGACGGTCTCGCCGTTGGCCGTGAAGCGGAAATGGCCGGGTTCAATGATGCCTGCATGCACGGGGCCAACCGGTATCTGATGCAAGCCGCTGCCATCGACGGTGAGAAACTTGTATCCCATGTCCGTTTTGAGAGGCTTGCCGGGCCACACGCCGTGATCGAGCCAGGCGCGGCCGTCTGGAAGACCCATAGGATTAATGTCATAGAGGTCGCGCATCGCGCGTTCGAGCCGCATCGCCGGCGCGTGGTGGGCGCTCACCGCGGGGTAGACGCCATGGCGTGCTTCGACCGAAACGATGGCCTTTTGGCTGCCGTCCGTCTCCCACAAGGCCATGTGCATGCGGCCATCGTCGAACCAGAGGGCGCCCAGATCGTGCCAGCCCGCCGCACAGCCTTTGGCAAGGCCGGTCCAAAGTGCGTCGCTTACGTCGATACGGATAAAGCCGTCGGGAACTCCGAGCTGTTCTTCAATCGCGCCGTCAATCGCTGAGCATAGAGCGACACCGCGTGCCACGGCGCCAACGTCGAAACCGTTCATCCCAGAAGCTCCGCCGCCCGCTGAAACCAGGCAATAAGGGCCGCGGGCAGATAAAGGCCGGCAATAAGCACAAGCGTAAGATGCACGATCCAGGGCAGCGAGGAGGCGCTCACCTTATTATTCGGCTCGGAGGGAACGCCGAAAAGAATGTCCTGCAGGCGCAACAGGAGGGCGCCCAGCGCAACGAGCAGCCCGAACGCCGCCGCGAGCGCAAGCAAAGGCGCGCGCGCGAACGTGGAACTCAGGATCAGGAATTCGCTCATGAATGCGCCGAAGGGGGGCAAGCCCGATATTGCGATCACGCCCAATGCAAGGCCTGCCGCGAGCCCCGGGTTCGATACGCTCAAGCCCCGGATGCCGGCGATCCGCTGCGTGCCTTTCGCCTGCGCGACATGGCCCACCGCGAAGAAGATCGCGGATTTGGTCAGGCTATGCATGACCATGTGCAAGAGCCCGGCAAAATTCGCGAGCGGGCCGCCCATGCCGAACGCGAAGGTAATGAGCCCCATATGCTCGATCGAGGAATAAGCGAACAGCCGCTTGATGTCGCGCCGCTGGTAAAGCATGAACGCCGCGAAAATAAGCGAGAGAAGCCCGATGGCGACCATGATCGGGCCGGGCTTCAGCGTGCCCGGATGCGCCGCGATCAGCATTTTGAAGCGCAGCAGCGCAAAAAGCGCAACATTCAGAAGGAGGCCGGACAGCACCGCCGAGATGGGGGTTGGCCCTTCGGCATGGGCGTCGGGCAGCCACGCATGCAGCGGCGCCAGCCCCACTTTGGTGCCGTAGCCAACCAGCAGGAAGATAAATGCAAGATTCAACAGGGCGGCGTCGAGCTGCGGCGCTACGGCCAGGAGCTTGCTCCAGGTCATGGCGGGCAGTCCCTCGCCCAAAACCCCTTGGCCCGCGAGATAGACCAGGATCGTGCCGAAAAAGGCGAGCGAAATGCCGACAATGCCGAGGATGAAGTACTTCCATGCCGCCTCCAGCGCTTGGGGCGTGCGGTAAATGCCAACCATTACGACAGTAATGAGCGTCGCGAGTTCAAGCCCCACCCACATGACGCCGATATTGTTGGCGAGCAGCGCCATATTCATCGACGCCATCATGGCTTGGAACATTGCATGATAGAAGCGCATGAAGGCCGGGGTTAAGTGCCCGGTCTCGATCTCGTACCCGATATAACTCGCGCTGAACACCGAGGTCGTGAAGGCGACAAGCGTGTTGAGAATAATGAAAAAGATATTGAGGCTATCGAGGATGACGTAATCCTCGGCAACCGGAGGCATGGCAAGGAAGGACAGGCTCGCCGCGAATGTGAGCCCGGAGGCGAACACATTTCCGGCGGCGCCGATCCGGTAGCTTGGAATAAGAGCCAGAAGGACCCCTGCCAGGACGGGGATGCCGACGACGGCCCACACGGCTCCGTTCATCGCCCCTCCTCCCGCACCCGGTCGAGGTACTCGATTTCGACGCTATCGAAACGCTCGCGGATGCGGAATACGAAAACCGCGAACACGAAGAGCGCGATCAGCACCGAGAATGCGACGCTCACCTCCACGACGAGCGGCATTCCGCGCGCGCCGGTCGCCGCCAGAATGAGCCCGTTCTCGATGGACATGAAGCCCACGATCTGCGTCACCGCATTGCGCCGCGTGATCATCATCAGGAATCCGAGCAGGATGATCGCCAGGGCAAGCGCCAGCCCCTCGCGTGTGAAGGACGCGGCACCCGGCGTGACCTTCAGCACGAGCAAGAGCGCGAGGCTTGTCAGCCCGAGCCCCAAAAACATGGCCGCCCCCACGTTGACGGCCTGGTCCACGTCGCGATGGATGCCAAGGCGGACGACCATCCGGTTCAGGGCCAGCGGGATGACGATCCCCTTGAGGCCGAAAGCCATGGCCGCCGTAATGAACAGCTCGGGGTGATGGCGGATATAGCCCTGCCAGGCCACGGCAAGCGAAAGCAGCACGGCCTGCGCCGCAAACGTGTTCAGCACCGCGAAGATCCGGTCCTGGTACAGCAGCATAAAGCTTGCAACCAGCATCATGCCCGCCAGAAAGTGGGCAACGTCGTAGGCAACCATTACCGCAGCACCTCCTTTGAAAGGAACGCCAGCAGAATGGCGAGGAAGGAAAAAATGAAGGCGCTGCCCAGGAACTCGCCAACCCGGAACACGCGCATTTTGGCGATGCTTACCTCCCAGACACCTAGCGCGACGGCCGCAAGCGCGATCTTCACGAGGTAGGCCGCAAGCCCGATCATCCAGACGATGGGCTCGCCATCGAGCGGGGCCATACCGAAGGGCACGAACAGGCAGACGATCAGGGAGATATAAAGGACGAGCTTCAGATATCCCGCTGCCTCGATCATGGCGAGGTGCCGGCCGGAGTATTCGAGCACCATGGCCTCGTGCACCATGGTGAGTTCAAGATGCGTGGCAGGGTTGTCGACCGGGATGCGGGCGTTTTCGGCGATGGCCACCATGACCAGGGCCACGAAGGCGAGCGCAAAGGAGATGCGGATCTCAAGCGGCTGGCTGATGAGGAATTGCGCCACCTCGGGCAGCCGCGTCGTTCCGGCCGCAAGCGCGGTCGTCAGCATCACGAGCATTGTCGCGGGCTCGGCGAGCGATGCGATCATCATCTCGCGGGAGGAGCCGAGCCCGCCGAAGCTCGTGCCCACGTCCATCGCGGCCAGCGCCAGCAACGCGCGCGCGGCGCCGATCAGCGCGACGAGCGCCACCACATCCGCCGCCCAGTTGAACATCAGCCCAGAAGCGAAGGTGGGTACGAGCGCCGCGGCCACCCAGGTGAACGCAAAAATGAGGTAGGGAGCAGATCGGAAGAACCAGGAGGCATTTCCGGCCAGGACCGAGTCCTTGCGGATGAGCTTCAAGAGATCGCGGTAGCACTGGATCACCGGCGGGCCTTGACGCCGCGTCAGGAGCGCCTTGACCTTGCGAGTGATCCCGGCGACGGCGGGTGCGACCGCGATCACCAGAAACATCTGGGCGCCTTGGGCCATGAAGGATTGGATCTGGGAGGCCATCACATCAATACCGCAGTTACGATAAGAAGCGCGATAAGCGTGCAGAACATGAGAACGAGGTAGCGCCGGATGGTAAGGAACTGGAACGCGTTGAAGCGCCCGGCCAAAGCCAGAAGGCCCGCGGCCGGCCTCGCATAGAGGTTTCGCCAGGCGTAATCCTTGTAGCGCACGGCGAAGCGCCCCGGTTTGAGACTGCCTGGCGGCGGCATTTCGAGAACTTCCACCGATCCAAGCACGACGTCCTTATAGACGCGCCGCAGCGGCTGGCTGTAGCTCGATGCGGTATACTGCGTGGCTGGCGACGCGTCCGGAAAGCCGCAGTCCCAGGCGGCAGCGCGGCGGGTGCGCCGGTTCGAAGTGAAATGCACCACGAGCATGGTCGCAATCGAGGAAAGGATCACGAACAGCGCGATGGTGGGCGCATCGTAGGTGCTGCGCTGCTGATCGAAGGCGATGAGCGAAAGCTTGGTCGGCCCATTGATGAGCCCCGTAAGCTCTGTTCCAGCGAGCGTTTTCAGCAGGGGGCCGATGGCATAGGCGCTGAAGCCGCCGAACAGCCCGCCCAAGATGCACAAGAGCGCGAGGATGCCCATTGCGGCCTTCTGCACGAACGGCACTTCGTGCGCTTCGGCCGCTTCCCTGCTGCGCGGGCGCCCGAGGAAAACTATACCGAATGCGCGCACGAAACAGGCTGCGGCGAGCCCCGCGGCGAGCGCCAGCATCGCGCCTAGCACCGGCGACAGGAACCTCAGGATGGGTTCAGGGAAACTTGGCCCCGCAAGGACCGCTTGAAACAGGAGCCACTCGGACACGAAGCCGTTCAGAGGCGGGAGCGCGGAGATGGCAAGCGCGCCCACGAGCCAGAAAAAGGCGGTCTGGGGCATGCGGTGGATGAGGCCGCCCAGGCTGTCGAGGTCCTTGCGGCCGGTAGCGTGCAGCACCGCGCCCGCGCCGAGGAAGAGCAGCGACTTGAACCACGAATGGTTCAGCGAATGCAACAGGGCAGCCGCCATCGCCACTGCGGCTGCGGCCGGGTTGCCGGTCGCCTTGAAGGCAATCGCGAGGCCCAGGCCCGCGAACACGATGCCGATATTCTCGATGGTCGAATAGGCGAGCACGCGCTTAAGATCGCGGTCCTGGACGGCGTAAAGTAACCCGCCAACGGCCGTCGCAGCACCCAGAATAATGAATGGCAGCGACCACCACCAGGAGGGCGCGCCGAGCAAATCGAAAACGATACGAACGATACCGTAGATTGCGACCTTAGTCATGACGCCGCTCATGAGCGCGGAGACGTGGCTTGGCGCGGCCGGGTGGGCGAGAGGCAGCCAGGCGTGCAGCGGCATGAGCCCGGCCTTCGATCCGGTTCCGAATAGCGCCGCCACAAGCACCAGGGCCGATACGAGCGGCGCGAGCTTATGATCGCGGATGGCATCGAAGCCATAGCCGCCGGCCGGTCCCGCCATGCCGCCGAAGGCGAAAAGCAAAGCCACCGTGCCCATCGCGGCCATGATGAGATAGACATATGCGGCTTTGCGGGCATCCTCGTCTTCGTGGCGCGAAACCACCAGCGCCCAGGAGCTCAAAGACATGAGCTCCCAGAAGAAAAGAAAGCCGAAGGCGTCGTCCGCCAGGAGCACAAGGTTCATGGCGGCGCAAAACGCCGGATAGAAGGGCTCGATCCGTTTGGACAGGTCCGCCCGCCCGATGCCGGCCCCGTAAAGGCTCGAGGCCGCGATGCCCAAATTGACGATGAGGCCGAAAAACGCCGCCAGCGTGTCGAGACGGAACCTGAGCCCGATGGTGGGCAGCCCCAACGGGAGTGCGGCTCTGAAGTCAGCGTGGCCGGCGAGCGCCCAGATATCGGCGGCGCAAGCGGCAAGGGCTGCAGCCAAGCAAAGCGGGTAAACGGCGCCGAGTGCTGGGCGCGGCAGGAAAGCAGCGAGTAGCGCAGCACCTGCGTAGGCTGCGAGCGCCGAAGCCAGCAGACCCAGCGGCAGTTCAACGCTCATTTCGCGGCCCTTTCCGCCGGCTTCTTCATGCGCACGCCGCGGCCGCCGCTGCTGCTTTGCGCGCCCTCGCCAATCATTTCGACGCCGGCGCGATCGAGCGCCTCCACGATCTTCGTCAGAGTATCGACGACGCCGCGCACGATTCCTGGGCTCGACTCCATGCGTTGAACCGTAGGCAAAGACACGCCGGCCTGATCGGCTAGCGTTTTCTGGTCAATGCCGAGTAATGCGCGGGCGGCGCGAAGCTGGGCACCGGTTAGCACTGCGTACAACCCCTCCAAACATCCGGTTGTTGGCCATACTCCCTTAACTCTGACACTTCAAGCATCACCTTAGATATATGTGGCCGATATGTGCGGCGCTGTGTCCGCCCCAAAAAAGGCCGTCTGCCCACAATCTGTGCATGCTCGGTAAGCCTAGAGCAACCTTTGCTTGTGTATGGTTGAGCCACAAACTAAGGCGATGCGAAATAGTTACCTGGGCGGCTCGCGGTGATGGCGCAACAACAAGCTTTCGATCTGGCATGCTTTGCGGGGGGCGGCGAAGCGGGCTTGCCGTATCGGGGCGCTCCCGGTGGGCTGAGCCGCGAGGAGCTGGCGGCGGACGCTTCGGCCTTTCTCGCTGAGCTGCAAGGCAACGCTGCGGTGGAAGCTGCGCTGGATGGTCCGGCCGGGCTTTCCACGCCAGCCTATTTGGCGGCCTATGCCTGGCGGATAAAGCAACTAATCGCTCCATTGGCAGCCGCGAACCGGTTTCATCCGGCGAGGTTGGAGCGCGCGCTCAAGGCCGCGGTCCTGCGTGCGTTCGTGGATGTCGCAAATTCGATTGAGCCGGGTGAGCCCGGTGTTCCGCAGGGCGATGCAGCGCAGATGCAGCGCGAGGAAGACCTATATGGCATGAATACGCTCGGAAGCGTTCTTGGCGACGTCAACGCCGCGGCGTGCGAGCTGGCATATCTCAAGAAGGACGCTGACGAAGGTATTTCCAACTCCGAAGCACTGGCTGCCGCCTCGCAAAAGCTATTCATTTCGGTATTTGAAATCACGCAGAGCACGGAAGAAGCCTCGACCGAAGCGGCCGCGGCCGACGAAAGCGCCATGGGCGGCTTGGGAGCCGTTCAACACGCCGTCGGTGCGATGCAGCACATCGAAGGCGCGGTCGAGGATACCGCTAAAAAACTCGACGACCTTTCGCGGGCATCGGCGCAGATCGGCCAAATCCTCTCACTTACCAATAGCATAGCGGGGCAAACTAAATTGCTCGCGCTCAACGCAACGATCGAGGCGGCGAGGGCTGGGGTGGCCGGGCGCGGTTTTGCTGTCGTCGCGAACGAGGTGAAGCGCCTGGCCGAGCAGTCCTCCAAGGCGAGCGAGGAGATTTCCCGGCGCATTGCCGCTTTGCACGACGAGATGGAGATCATTCTTAAGACCATGGCCCAGACCGTCGAGGCGGTCTCGGAAGGAAAGCGCGCGATCGCTAGCGCCGGCAGCACACTGGATTCCATGTCGCACCAAGTGTCCACGGTCGCGCACAAAATGGCCGAGATCGCTGGAATTCTGAAAGAGCAGAGCGGCGTTGCCGGCGTGATGGCGGAATGTGTCGACCGTATTTCATCCAGGTCGAAGGAGGCGAACGTCCGGCTGCTTGCAGCTGCCCAAAAGCTCAGAGCCAGCACGCGCATGCTTTTGGAGAAAGAGCAATCGGCGCGCCGAAGTGGCTCGCCTCAATCAACGCTTAGAATGGCAAGGCTGGAGCACCTTTTGCTGGCACGGCAGGTTACGGACGTGCTGCTGGGTTCGGATGAATGGCCCTCGGCGCAGCTTCTCGACCCTGGCGGTTGCCGCGTTAGCGAATGGCTCGGCGGATACGGGCAGGCGTCCGCGGGACGCGGCAAGCTGGCAGAACTACACCAACGAGTTCATGCCACTGCCAAGACAGTCCTGGAGGCGTATAAGTCAAACGACAGTGAAGGTGCCCTTCAGGCATTATCCGATTTCATCGACGTAAATAACGGTCTCGGCCAGGCCATCGATAAACTTCTAGAGGATGCGTCTAGCGTCGAAGCTGTCGGACAATAGCGGGAAACCTATTCAACATGAACTGTCAAGAGGAGAACTACCATGCCGATGATGGAATGGAACGATAAGCTTAGCGTTGGCGTTGCCAGTATCGACGTTCAGCATAAGAAACTCGTGGGGATGGCCAACGAGCTTTACGACGCGATGAAGGCGGGGAAAGGGAAAGAGGTCCTCGACAAGACGCTAGATGGGCTCATCGCGTACACTGTGAGCCACTTCAATTATGAGGAGAAGCTGTTTGCCGAAACCGCTTATGCAAAAATCGCTCCGCATAAGAAGGAGCACGCGGACCTGACAAAACAGGTACTAGCGATTCAAGGGAAGATGAAAAAGGGCGTAAGCTTCGCCCAGTCCATGGAAGTCATGGAGTTCCTGAAGAATTGGCTGATAAACCATATTATGGTCTCCGACAAAGCATACGGGCCGCACTTGACCTCAAAAGGGATCAAGTAGCGATGCAATCAGTGGCGCACCGCATCCGGTTCGCGCCATCGCGCCCGCGAGTTGGCGCGAAGGACTGAAAGCGCGGAAATCCCAGGCCGCAGCGTCGTCCCCGCGCAGGCGCACAGGCGCAAACATTAGCGGATGGTGTAACGAACGGGGGAATCGCCCCTCACCCCAGCCCTCTCCCCATGGGAGAGGGAGCAGGTCGCAATCGTTGAAAGGACGTCCCCTCTCCCATGGGGAGAGGGACAGGGTGAGGGGAGTGACCCCCGTTATGTTAGCGCCCACGCGCGAAGGCGGGGACCCGTGTAAGGTCTTGTTCCAGCGGAAACATGGATTCCCGCGCAGGCGCATAGGCGCGAGATTTCACACGCCCTTCGGGCATGCCCCCACAACTGCACGTATAGAACATAAGCGGTTTGTTTCGCAGCCGCCGCACCTTTCCGCATGGCGGAATGGCACGTTCACTTAAATCGCCCCGCTATTGTGCTAACACCCCTGGTCAGAAGGCGGGAATTTTGTTAGGCGTCACCTAACTCTCCAATCTCTCTTCGAATTCGTTTCTGGCAGGAAGAATCGCGATGAACTTCAAAACGGCGCATCTGGCCATGGTGGAATCGCAAATCAGGCCAAATGGGGTCCGCGACCCGCGCCTCTTGAACGCCTTCGCGAGCGTTCCGCGCGAATGCTTCGTGCCGGACAGCCAGAAAGCGCTCGCCTATATGGATGAGGCGGTGCTGGCTGTGCCTGCCACGCCCCAATCGCCGGCGCGCCACTTGCTTTCGCCGATGGTTCTCGCGCGCATGTTGCAATTTGCGGACCCGTTCGAAACAGACCGCGCGCTCGACGTTGGCGGCGCGACGGGCTATTCCGCGGCGATCCTCTCCAAGGTCTGTGGCAATGTACATGCCTTGGAGCTGTCCGAATCGCTCGGCAAGGAGATGGAGCGGTGCCTGGGCAGCGCTGGCATCGATGCGGTCAGCGTGCATCATGGCGCTCTCGACGCGGGTTTGGCGGCGGAAAAGCCGTTCGACCTGATTTTGGTGAACGGCGGGGTTTCGAGCGAGCCAAAGGAGCTTCTCGATCAACTCGCGGAGGGCGGACGTCTTGTGACAATCGTTCGCAAAGGCTGGCTTGGGCACGCCTACCTGTTCACGAAGGCGTCCGGTGCTGTTTCGGGGCGGCCGATTTTCGACGCGGGCGCCGAATTTCTGCCCGGTTTCGAGCCCAAACCTGAGTTCGTTTTCTAGTTAACTGCGCGGCAATTCAGCAACGCCGCCGCGGGAAATTTTCCTCTGTGAGTAATCCGGCTTCCTGTGCGCCGATTCGGCGACTAAGTTTCCCGCGGCAAGTTGCGTGCTTCGGGCCGGCGTGCGGTTAGTACGAGCACCAAACAACGGAAACACCCCATGCTCTCTAGAAGATCCTCTAGTTTCCGCCTTTCGCGAAGCATACGAGGGTGGGCCATCCCAGCCGCCCTTTTGCTCGCTGGAAGCGCGCCTCTCGAGGCCGAGACGCTGAAGGAAGCTCTGGCAGCCGCATATCTTTACAATCCTACATTGAAAGCGGCGCAGGCGCAACTGCGCGCTACCGATAACGGCGTCTCAATCGCCAAGTCCGGATACCGCCCGACCATCAGCGGGAGCTACCAGGAGGGGTGGGAGCAAATCCATACCAAGCTCTCAGGTTTTGCTGTCCCGCCAGGGGCTCTTCCGCTGTGCCCAAACCCTTTGCCCGCCACTTTATCTAGCTGTACACCTCTTCCGCTCAGCACCCTTACCGGCGCCCAGGTCGCAAACGGCGTATCTTATCCGGCGATGGGGCAAGTCACCCTGCAGGAGACACTGTTCGACGGTTTTCGCACCTACAACAATATCAAGGGCGCGGAAGCGCTGGTGGAAGCCGCTCGCGAGGATCTCCGCAACGCCGAAATCTCCATACTTCTGAACGCTGCGACCGCCTATATGAACGTCGTTCGCGACTCTGCGATCGTGAAGCTGCGCCAAAACAACGTCAAGGTGCTTTCCGAGCAGCTTCGCGCGACCGAGGACCGCTTCAAAGTGGGTGAGGTGACGCGCACCGATGTCGCGCAGGCCCAATCCGGTCTTGCCGCATCTCAGGCGGACCTCAGCATCGCGCAGGGCACGCTTTATGGCGACCAGGCCCTCTTCGCCCAGTATATTGGCCATCCGGCTGGCACGTTGAAAGATCCAGGGCCTCCAACGAAGCTGATACCCAAGAACTTGCAAGGTGCCATCGACATCGCCGAGGCAGAGAATCCCGGAATTTTGGGCGCCATCTTCCGTGAACGCGCGCAGCAGCATCAGGTCAAGGCAGTCAAAGGCCAGCTCCTTCCCACCCTGTCCGCGAACGCGAGCTACAGCCGCGCGGCGCAGCCGTTCGGGGAGCCGAATGTCGGCTTTACGGACGACGCCCGGGTTTACGGCACGCTGAGCGTACCCCTTTACGAGGCCGGGAGCGTGTCGGCGCAAATCCGGCAGGCGATCGAGAATCTGTCCCAGGCGCGCCAGAATATCGATGTGCAGCGCGAGGCCGCACGGGCGAACGTCAGCGCGAATTGGGGCTTGATCGTAGCGGCAAAGGGCAACGTGGCCGCCGGCAAATCGGCGGTGGAAGCCACCAAGATCGCCCTGCAAGGCGTCCAGGAGGAGGAAAAAGTCGGCCAGCGCACAATTCTCGATGTGCTCAATTCGGAGCAGCAATATTTGAACGCGAATGTAAATCTGGTCTCATTTCAGCGCGACCTTGTGGTCGCCTCCTATGGCGTGCTCGCCTATATGGGCCGCCTGACAGCAGCCGATATCTCTCTTCAGGCTGAGCTTTACGATCCCACCCGCTACTATGGCGAGGTGAAGGATTTGTGGTATGGCTGGGGGGCGGCGTATGAAGACCGCCAGGATCCACGCGTCGCTCCTGTAGAGGATCCAGGCCGCAATCCTGGCCAGAGATCCACAGACGGTCCGGCATACACCCAAAAATTGCCTCAGATTCCATGAAACGCTAGCGCTGGGCTGCCCGCATCGCTAACCTAGCGCGGCACTCGCAGACGGCGAAGTGAGTCGCCTGCGAACGGAATCGGCAATTTTAGCTGGCGCCTGGTGGGGTCTGAAGAGCGTACCAGTGATTGAGGTGGAATGGAATGAACCGCGCAGACCAGGCTCCCGAGCCATCCATTGAGGAGCTCCTCGCGTCGATCAGGCTTATCATTTCAGACGCAGATAAACAGGGGCCCTCTCAGAAGGAGCCTCGGACCCAGGCTGGAGATCTGCCAGGCGAACTTCCCGCCGGCGAAGTTTTCGATCTGACGGATGAGCTGCTTTTCCCGGAGGAGCCTGCCCGGCCTCAATCGGCGTCTTCGCAGGCCGGGACCCGCGGCCAGCAGGGGCTCGATGGGTATCCGGGACCGCAAGCTTATCTTGCGCCGCGCAGAGGGGGCGCCTCGCCGGCCCCGGACGATGCATCGGCGCCAGCACGGCCAGCCCAAGAGCGCCCGGACACCGCGCAAATACCGCGTCCAGAGCCGCGAAACGCCGCACACCCGCCGGTCACCCGGCCCATTTGGTCCCGCCGCGAGCTGCCCGCAGGAGCAGCGCACTCTCCGGCGCCACCGAGGCCCAGGCAGGATCTGCCTGCAAGGCCCCCAGCCAGAAGCTGGGCTGGGGATATTCAGATGCCGGTATCCGAAGAAGGTCCGGTGAGCTTATACCCCCCTCCGTCCGGGAAAGCGCAGCTGGAAACGCCCAGCACCGATGAAGAGGGCTCCGCGAATAAGCCAGCGGGCGAGGAGGCTTTGCAGGCGGCGGAACAGGCCGATGGCGGCGGCGGGCCGGCCGCGGTGGCTGCGCTCGCTCAAAGGCTGGCGCGTTCGGCCATGGGCGTGCTTGAGGCAAGCGAGCTTGAAAACGCCAACCAGGTCGATTTCGAGCATCTGGACGCCCAGAGCAAGGCGGAAGTCGCAGAGAAGTTCGCCGACGCGATCGAGAGCGTAGCGCAGGCGGTGCAAGAAGAAACCAACCAGTTGGAAGAGGCTGACGGGCAAGCACCGGAACCCGCGCCGCACGGGCAGCCGGCGGCGAAAGGTCTTCCTGCCGTGACGTCCGCGCCTGCGATGGAAATGCATCGGTATGCCGAAACGGAGGCTCAGCTGAGGGCGGAAGCTGCGGCCGCGGCTCGTGCGAGGCGGGAGCCGAAGGAAGCCCCCCGTGAGCCGCGGCACGTCCCTGAGCCCGTATCCACGGAGGCTGTCTGGCTCGAAAGCCTGGCCAAAGTGGCGCCGCCTAAGCCCTCCGCGGCTCCAACGCCGCTTGTGGCTCAACCGCTCGCGCAGGCCCAATTCATGGGCGCCGCACAGGCGCCTGTCCCCTTCCAAGGCGGAGGGGCTTTGGAAGGCGTTGTTCGTGAAATGTTGCGTCCGCTGCTTGTGCAATGGCTGAACGAGAATATGCCCCGCATCCTTGAGAATGCGATCCGCGAGGAGATCTCGGTACGCGGGTTACTGCCAAAATCGGATGGTTAGCGGCCGGTAGAGGCCGGTTGCGGAAAGTTGAGGGCGTTACGGCTTCCACTCCTACTTGGTGTTAAGCGGACGTAGAGCTGTTACGGAAGGCGGCAATCGCTAGCCTTGGGCGATAATGTACAACCATTCAGCATGGGTGCGTTCGGTTGCCGTTTCAACAATCGTCCATTGGGCGTAGGTCGCATCGGCCAAAATCGGCTCCAGCTCCTGCTTTTCCCAGTAACAAAAGTATCTGGGAGCCCCAATTTTCTCTGTTGACCAAACCTCACCCGTTCCGCGTTTCAAGCTAAAAGCAATGTGGCCGCCTTTATTGAGCGAATAACGTAGCTTCTTTAGAACGAGCGCAAACTCCGCCCTGTCAAAATGGTGAAAAACTGCATTCGCTAAAATCAAGTCATAGGTTTGCTCAAGTTCGTCCGTCAGCGCGTTGTACAAGCGTGCCTTAAACCCTAGAGTTCGAAGATGGGACACAAAGCCTTCGACGGCGTCCGAGCATTCCACATCGAAGCCCTTTGCGGCGATATAGGCCGCGTCTCGTCCAAATGCGCTTCCTAACTCAATGATTTTCGCCTCTGGCGTTAGTTTGACCAGGGCGGCATCGATCCAGTCCTTCGTCCCGCCAGGAAGCGTCTTCGAGGTTCCCTCAATGTATTCATGGACTCGCTCACTGTAGGAACGCAGCGTTTCGCTGTTCGATGCACTCATGTAAAATCTAACCTTCCAACATGCGCATGAAGTTAGCCGTTTCCTAATGCGCGACAGCCCTAAAAAAAGCCGCGTCTTACTGTGTTTACGAATTGCGATCAACATATCGCATTCAGTCAACTTCCCTCAAGCAAAAGGCAAAGCGATTTCCGCTTACTGCACTATTCCAGAATTAAGTTCAATCTTTTCGAAGGTCTGTAGCCGACCCACAGGACGCATGCGTGTTTGCCGAAGGGACCAAAAGACACAGAGGCAGTCGTTGGCGAACCCAAGAATGCCTTCGGTGGATATCGTTCGCGAAAGGCGGACGTCCTTGAACCGGGCTGCGATCCTTCCTATACCGGAGACCGATAGCTCCGGCGCCTGGGCGATCCCGGACCCGCGCGCATTCACCGGCAGAAAGGCCTTCGCATGGCGCACTTGTTGAGCGAGCTTCGCTTGCGTGACGTGGTCCTTCCGAATCGCATCGGGGTTTCGCCGATGTGCCAATATTCGTGCGAGGACGGCTTCGCGAACGACTGGCATTTCGTCCACCTTGGCACGCGGGCCGTTGGCGGCGCGGGGCTGGTCCTGACGGAGGCGGCCGCCGTCACGCCGGAGGGCCGGATCACGCCGCAGGATTTGGGCGTGTGGAGCGAAGCGCATTTCGAGCAGCTAGCGCGGATCACGCGCTTCATCGACGCGCATGGGTCCATCGCGGGCATCCAGCTCGCGCATGCGGGCCGCAAGGCCAGCACCTACCGGCCCTGGTCCGGCAAGGGCGCGGTGAGCTTGGTGGACGGCGGCTGGCGGCCAATCGGCCCAAGCGCGCTGAGTTTCAGCCAAAGCTACGCCACGCCGCGCGAGATGACCGTGGAGGAGATCCACGAGGTGCGGGACGCGTTCACGGTGGCGGCGGAACGGGCCTATCACGCCGGCTTTCGCGTCATCGAAATCCACGCCGCGCACGGCTATCTGATGCATGAGTTCCTGTCGCCGCTCAGCAACTTGCGCACCGACGACTATGGAGGCAGCTTCGAGAACCGCACCCGCTTCCTGCGCGAGACCGTTGCCGCCGTGCGCAAGGTGCTGCCGGACCGCTGCCCGCTCTTCGTTCGTATCTCCGCCACGGATTGGACGGATGGCGGCTGGGATGCCGATCAATCGGTGAAACTTTCGCGGGAGCTGAAAGCGCTTGGCACCGACCTTATGGACGTCTCGTCGGGCGGAAATATCGAGACCGCGGCTATGCCCGTAGGCCCCGGCTATCAGACCGCGTTCGCCGAACGCATCCGGCGCGAAGCGGACATCGCCACCGCGACCGTCGGCATGATCACCTGCGCCGCGCAAGCCGACCACGTGGTGCGCACCGGCCAGGCCGACTTCGTGCTTCTGGCGCGCGAGCTGCTGCGCAATCCCTACTGGCCCTTGCACGCCGCGCAGGAGCTTGGCTACCCAATGCCTTGGCCCGCGCAATATCTGCGCGCCGCCCCGGCCGGCAGCACCGAGCGCATGTCCGCCCACGAGATCGATTGATAACAGATCCGGTTGAACAGTTCGCGAAGACCCCCTCACCCTGTCCCTCTCCCCAAGGGGCGAGGGAACGCCCTAACAACGGCTGCGAGCGGACTCCCTCTCCCCTTGGGGCGAGGGCTGGGGTGAGGGGGTCTTTTGCGGGCGCTATGCGAAGCGATCAGCTGGATCTGGTATGACTTCGCAGGACACCGGATAAAGCTTACGGCTTTCCAGCGTCAAACGCTGACCGCATCCGCTGGTGCGGCTTTGCGGGTGCGCCCAAGACCGCCGCAGAAGGCCCGGATCGCCGGCAGGACCGCCCTTCGCCACGTATCGCCATAGAACAGAGAAAAATGCCCCGCATCGGGCACGGCGAGGCGGCGGTGCAGGCGGGCCGGAAGCGAGTTGGTCAAATCGTGCGCCGCAGCGGTTTGCCCGGGCGCTGCGATATCGTCGCGCTCGCCCTCGACGGTCAAGAGCGCAGTGGCGCGGATGGCGCGCGGGTCCACGCGCTGCCCCTTGAAACGCAGCGTGCCGCTTCGCAGCCGGCATTCCTGGAAAACGTCCCTCGTGTTTTCGATGAAGAAGGGGGCGTCAAGGTCCATGAGTGAGCTGAAAAGATCGAGAAACGGAAAGGCGCCCGGATTGTCTCCGTCGTCGTGAACGAGCTTTGCGGCAGTGTCGCTGCCTTCGCCGATATGCCTGGTCAGGTAGACCCACAGCGGGAGCGAGTGCAACTGCGCCGGATAAACGCGGCGTCCGCTCCCGGCGAATTCCTCGGGCACGGTTGCAATCACAGACCGCTCGAACCAGGACAACGGCTTGGAGCGGAGGAGCTTCACGACCCGCGTCGGGTTGGCGAGCGGATCGATTGGGGAACCCATTAAAGTCAGGCTGGCCGGGGTCTTGGCGTCGCCCGCGGCAGCAAGCAGCGCCGTTGCCGCAAGTGCGGGCACGCCGCCTTGGCATAAACCGAGCACATGCAGGCCAGGCGCAAGCCTCCCGATACAGTCCAAGGTGCAGGCGATATTCCCATCGAGGCCGAGGGAACCGTATTCGGCAGGAACATGCCGGACATTGACCCATTCGGTAACGAACACGCGGAAGTGAGGCAATAGGCCGGCAACGAGATCGCGCGCCAGAACGGGGAAATGCCCGGACAAGGGGGCCACGATAAGCAGATCCCCCTCTGGGGCGAAGCCGGGCGTGGAAAACTCGGCAAGCGCACAGAACGGCGTTTCCGCCACGTCGCGCGTGCGCACGGGCAACCGCACGCCGTTGACCTCGGCATGCGTTATGCCAAAGCTGCGGCGCGCAGGCTGGCTGCCGCCCGCAAAGAGGGAGCTTGCGTCTGCTGTACCTCGCATGGACATCCTGTCCACCAGCGCATCTGCATCTTTCGGCGGCTGTAGCCGGAACACATTGACCGAAATCAAGGAATGTCCGTCGCGATTGGGAGTGCAATGAGAGATTGACATACGGGGAATTGGAGAGTCTCTTAGGCCGCTTTTCTACTCTACGAAGAGGTTACATCATGCAAGTGCCACTTACGGTTGCCTTCGACGGCGTACAGCACTCAGATGCAGTTGAGGCGCGCATCAGGGAGGAAGTAGAGAAGCTTGAGCAATTTAACGATCGCATCGTCAGCGCGAGTGTGGTCGTCGCGAAGCCGCAGCGCCGCCATCACAAGGGCGATACCTTCCAAGTCCGCATCCATCTCGTGGTGCCCGAAACGCCCGATATTGCGGTCAGCCGCGAGCCCGACGCGACGGGCGCGCATGAGGACGTTTACGTAACGATCCGCGATGCTTTCAAGGCCGCGCGCCGGCAGCTTCAGGACACCGCCGCCAAGCGCAACGGCGCTTGAACCACGTTCCTCCGCGGTGTTTGAACCCGTTTGGAGCCCTTCCGCAGCGTCATTCCCGCGCAGGCGGGAATCCATTTATCAAGCTGGAACAGGCTCTTAGATGGGTCCCCGCCTTCGCGGGGACGACGCTGCGGAAGCATTAGAGCTAAAGCGCCGCCGCCTTGTCCTTCTGCGCCTTATAGAATTTCTTGACCAGCAGGTGGCGCTTGAGCCGCGATAGGTGATCGATAAACAGCGTGCCGTCGAGATGATCGATCTCGTGCTGGACGACGGTGGCGAGCAGGTCCTGGAAATCTTCCTCGCGCTGCTTGCCTTCGATGTCCACGTAGCGCACGCGCACCAGGGCCGGCCGCTCCACCTCCGCATACATCTCCGGGATGGACAGGCAGCCCTCCTCGTGCACGCGCGGCGTGTCGCCGGTTGACACGATCTCGGGATTGATAAGCATTATCGGCTTCTTGGGCTCGTCCGCGCCACGCACGGTATCGACGACGAGCATCCGCCGCAGAACGCCCACCTGAACGGCGGCAAGCCCGACGCCGGGCGCCGCATACATGGTTTCAAGCATATCGTTCAGGAAGGCACGCACTCCCGCATCGACGGTTTCGACCGGCAGCGACTTTTCCCGCAAGATTGGATCGGGCAGTTTTATAATGCGCAATAGGGGCATTCCTTGCAGATAAGCGAAGGAGGTCCGCTGGTCAACGCTCCTCCAGCGAAACCGGTCATCGAGCCTATTTCTTTTCGAATGCGCCGGCAACATGCTTCGCCGCGGGGGGCGGCGCCCCGCAGCCGGGGTCGGGGCAGCGTTCCACCTCAACGGTCACATGGCTGAGCTTCGGCAGGCCGGCCAGCTTATCCTTATAGGCCTGTGGAGGTTTAGGATCGCCGCAGAGGATCGATACCACGGCAGCATAATGCCCTGGGCCGATGCGCCACAAATGCAGGTCCGAGATCGCGTCGCCATTGGCTTCAAGCCTCTCGCGCATCTCTACGGCGAGGCCATTGCCGGGTACGGAATCGACCAAATTGGCGCCGGATTGCTTGGCGAGGCCATAAGACCAGCTCGCGATCACGCCGGTGCCCACGAGGCCGACTATTGGGTCCATGAACGGCCAGCCGGCAAGCTTCGCGGTCAACAGGCCGCCGATGGCAAGCACCGAGATCAGCGCATCGGCCAGAACGTGAACGTAGGCCGCGCGCAGATTGAGGTCGCGATCGTGGTGGTGAAGATCGTGGTGGCCGCCGTCATGGCTTTGTGCGCGATCATCGTCATGATCATGGTGATGATGATCGTGCGCGTGATCGCCCCGCAGGAGCCATCCGCTCAGCAGGTTCACAGCAAGGCCCAGCACCGCGATGGCAATCGCCTCGTCATAGGCGATGGCAAGCGGATGGATAAGGTGATCGGCGGCTTGATAGGCGATAAGCAGCGCGATCATGCCGAGAATGATCGCGCTCGCGAAGCTCGCAAGGTCGCCAAGCTTGCCGGTGCCGAAGGCGAAGCGCTCGTCGCGGGCGTGGCGCCGCGCAAAATAATAAGCGAGCGCGGAAATCGTAAGCGCGGCCGCGTGCGTGGACATGTGCCAGCCATCCGCGACGAGGGCCAGCGAGCCGAATGCCGTGCCGCCGGCGATCTCGGCAATCGTCATAACCGTGGTCAGCGCGACAACGGTCCAGACCCGCTTCGCGTTCTCGTCGTGGCCGGGCCCGAGAAATACATGCTCGTGCTGATAATCTTCAACGGGATGGACGTGGTTTAGGCTCATCGCTCCTCTCGGATACTCCTGCCGGCATGGCGCAACGAACGGGGGAATCTCCCCTCACCCTGTCCCTCTCCCCATGGGAGAGGGGACGCCCTCTCAACGGGCACAACGGGACTCCCTCTCCCATGGGGAGAGGGCTGGGGTGAGGGGCGATTCGCTCGTTTATTGCACCAACGTTCCGGTGCGCTCCATTCACACCGCCTCCAACTCGGCCCAAAGATCGTAGTCGTCCGAATCCGTGACCGTTGCGCGGACCAAATCGCCGGGTTTCAGCCCCGCGCCGCCGCCGATAAAGACGGAGCCGTCGATCTCGGGCGCGTCCCAGGCGCTCCGGCCGATGGCGCCGTCCTCATCCACCTCGTCGATCAGCACGTCAACGGTTTTTCCCACTTGGGCGGCCAAAACCTCCGCACTTACGTCGCGCTGCACCGCCATGAAACGCTCATAGCGCTCCGCCTTCACCTCTTCGGGCAGATGCCCGTCCAGCGCCCGGCTCGCGGCCCCCTCGACATTCTCGTATTTGAAGCAGCCCACGCGCGTCAGCCGCGCCTCGCGCAGCCAATCGAGGAGAAACGCGAAATCCTTTTCGGTCTCGCCGGGGAAGCCCACGATAAAGGTGGATCGGAGCCCGAGATCCGGGCACGCCGCCCGCCAGCGTTCAATGCGCTCCAGGGTTTTCTCCTGGTTGGCGGGCCGGCGCATCGCCTTCAGCACTGCGGGCGAGGCGTGCTGGAAGGGAATATCGAGGTAGGGCAGGATTTTGCCTTCCGCCATCAACGGCAGGACCTCGTCCACATGCGGATAAGGATAGACGTAATGCAGGCGCACCCATATGCCGAGGCTCGAAAGTGCGTCGCACAGTTCCTTGAGCCGCGCCTTGACGGCAGTGCTGCGCCAAGCGCTTTCCGCATATTTGAGGTCCACGCCATAGGCGCTTGTGTCCTGGCTGATGACCAGCAGCTCTTTGACGCCCTGCGCGGCGAGCGCTTCGGCCTCCGCCAGCACATCGCCCGCCTGGCGGCTGACGAGGTCCCCGCGCAGGCTCGGAATGATGCAGAAGGTGCAGCGGTTGTTGCAGCCCTCGGAGATTTTCAAATAGGCGTAATGCGGCGGCGTGAGCCGTAAGCCCGCGCGCGGCACAAGCTCTAGAAACGGCGCGTGCGGGGGTGGGGCCGCGGCGCGGATGGCGTTCATGACGGCGTCGTATTGATGCGGGCCGGTTACGGCGAGCACGTCCGGGAACGCCTCGCGGATGCGCTTATCCTCGACGCCGAAACAGCCCGTCACGATCACGCGGCCGTTTTCGGCCATCGCCTCGCCGATGGCTTCGAGGCTTTCGGCCTTGGCGCTATCGAGAAATCCGCAGGTGTTGACGACCACAACATCGGCGCCGTCATAGCTCGGCGAAATGGCGTAGCCCTCGGAACGCAGGCGCGTCAAAATCCGCTCCGAATCCACGAGCGCCTTCGCGCAGCCAAGGCTGACAAAGCCGATTTTCGGGGCCGCGGGGGAAATTTTTGGGGATGCGTTCATTACTCGATGGGCTCAAATGAAAAGAGCGCCCCTTGGCGCACCGCTCATGTAATACATTGCGGCGGCTTTATAAAGCGCAGGCGCAGCAGCATCTGAGCAAAGTCTCCCGGCTTCCCCGACGCATAGCCTTCCCAGGCGTTAGCGGCCATCATGACGGTAACGGCCAGTAAGGTGAATTTTGGCGCATAAGGCCGCGAGCGGCATTCAAAATTATTGAACCCATTGGCGAGAACGGACGAAGAGCGGCCTCTGTGTTTCCGTACTAAACCCTCGGCCTAAGCTGTTACTGTACCTCACCAAAAAGCGGTGGGGTGTTGTATCTCTCCTGGAACTAATAGATGAGCTTCGATAGACTCACCAACTACCCGGCAACGGAGCCTCAGAAGGGCTCGAGTCCTTGTCCAAACCGCTCGACAAAGCGCTGCACGTCCTCGCGGTCAGCATAGTCTTCAAGGCCGGGAAAGCCAGCCCACGCGAAGGTCAACCTCAGGTAGTCAAGGAATGGGAGTGCGTGTCTTTCACAATCGAACACTGGATCTGCGCCCGCAAAGGAAACCCAAATACCGTATGGGTTTCCGCCGCTTATGTTCGCCTTGTGGAGGTAGTCCGGCGCGAGGTCAATTATGAATTCCCCGTTGTCTTCGTGCAATTCCCATTCCTTGAATTGGTAGGTGATCACAGAAGGCGCATCGACACATAATGGGTCCATCTCGTCCATGGGCAGTGCGACGCCGAGATTGGGAATCGGCTCCTCCCCGTTATAGTCCCAGACGAAATTGATCCCGCCCACGATCTTCCAAAAGGCGAGCAGGGTGGGCGGAATAGGCGCGCCGGTTAACTCCTCGATGCGAGAAAAAACGTCTTCGTCGCTTTGTGCTGGCTTGGTCCGAAGTGGTGTTATCCTCGGCGAGAGCGGCTTCCAGCCGTAACCATCTAGCCGAGAGGCTAGGGTGTCCGCGTTGCGGGCAACCCGGCGCATGGCAGCCTCAGCAACCTCAAGCACCTCCGCGCGAAATGAGCCTTCTACACGAGAATGCGACCGGATTTCCCGCCACACAGCCTCGAAGTCACCAGCCTCGTACCTCGCCAACAGCATCGCCTGGCCTCTCGATTTTTGCATTACGGGCGGGATCATCGGGGAGGCCGCCACCAACAGCAATTTATTTTATTGCTCTTTTTCACGCTACAGATATGAACGGCGTCATATAATGACCGTCCCGCCAACCACACCGATGATCGCAACGTCATGAGTCACTCCGTGTTTTTGAGGAAGGCCGCGCGCGTCCAAGGCTTAAGATTCGGCTCTGGGCGCTTGCTTTCAGTTGCGCTCGCCGCGCTGCTAATCCAGGCCACCGCTAACGAGACCGCGGCTGCCAGGCAGCTCCGGCACCACTATGACCGCCACCAGCAGGTGGAGCGGGAAAGCGCGCCCAAGTCCACATTCAAAAAGCCTGCCGGCCCGCTGTATGCAGTTGTGTCGCTCGCCGATCAGCATGTCACCTTTTACGATGGCAACGGGTTCTATGCCCGCGGCCTGGTGTCGACCGGCGTTCCCGGGCATCCGACGCCAATGGGCGTATTCAGCATCCTCGAAAAGGAGCGCTGGCACCACTCGAACATTTATAGCGGCGCGCCTATGCCTTTCATGCAGCGCCTCGCCTGGACCGGCGTCGCGATGCACGAGGGCGCCGTCCACCCCGGCCATACGGCTTCCCATGGCTGCATCCGTATGCAGGCCGAATTTGCGAAGGAGCTTTTTGGCGTCACGAGCGCCGGCCAGCGCGTGATCATTGCGCCGGAGGAGGTCACGCCGGCCGATATCGTAAACGCGCATCTTCCTGCGCCGATCCTGCAAATGCCGCCTTCAGAAGCCGCCGTGGAAAAGACCGCCGCCAGCAAGAACGGGGCGGTTGAGCCGGTAGCGCTCGATCCGAAGGCTCCAAAGCCCGTCAACCCGCTGGAGTTCGCGAAGGCCATGAAGGCCGCCGCTGCCGCAAAAGCGGTGAGCGCAGCGGCCACGAAAAAGGCCGCGCTGGCTGCCATCGATCGCAATCCGGTGGAAGCGCGCCTCGCAGCCAGGGAATTGGATGTGGCGGAAGACGCTCTGCGAAGGGCGCGCGAAGAGCTGGACGATGCAACGCGTGCCGCGGCCAAGGCGGAGGGCGAGGAGGCTGCCAAGAAGGCGGCGGAGACGAAATCCGCGGCCGAAGCCAAGCTGGCCGCGGCGGAGGCCAAAGTCCACGAAGCCAGCGACGCCAAGGCGGCAAAGGAGCAAGAGCTATTGGCAGCGCAGAATGCCGTACGCGATGCCGAGGCCGCGGCGGCCGAAGCTGCGGCAGCCGCCAAGCAGGCGGCGAGGCGTTTGGAGCCCCTGTCCATTTTCATCAGCCGCAAGACCGGACACCTTTATGTCCGGCAGGCGACCGAGCATCTGTTCGACATGCCCATCGCCATCCGCGATCCGGAGCGGCCCTTAGGCACCCACCTCTTCATCGCGGCGCGCAGCGGTGAGGACGGCGCTTCGCTACGCTGGGTCAGCCTGACGCCGCCGGCGGCCGCCGAGGTTCACGTAAGGCGCCATTCCAGCAGGCGCGGCCATCCTGTATTCCCCGAGGAAAGCGCCGATCCGGCTCCGGCTTTTCCCGAGACGGCTTCTGCCGCGCTCGACCGCATCGAAATTCCCGCAGAGGCGGCTCAGCGCATATCCGAGCTCGTCTGGACCGGCGCCACGCTCATCGTTTCGGACGTCGGCATGAGCGGAGAGGGGCGCTATCCCATGGATTTCATGATCCTGCAGCAGACCGTCATCCGCGAATGGGATTGATGCCAAATCCGGGCGATTGCGCTACGCGTGCCCGGTCCGGCGGCTAGCCAAGGATCATGACAAATCCCTTGGGAGCTCGAAAAATCGATGCTAACGCTCGTCCCGGTTGGGGGGCGGAGATGAGAGACGTTGCGCTAAGCAAACTGGCTGCAATCAAGGCCGCGGCTTTCGATGCCGGCGCCGGGCTGGCTCGAACCTGGCCGGAAAAATGGGTGATTACAGCCTGCTTCGCGTCGTTTTTCGCCGCCTGGGCGCTATACGGATCGATTACCGAAACGGGCAGATCGCTCCATCACGACGTGCTCGAAGCCTACGCTTGGGGCAAGGAATTCCAGCCCGGCTACAACCAGCACGGCCCGTTTTGGGCCTGGATCGCCGGCTTCTGGTTTCTGCTGTTTCCAACCACCAACACGTCTTTCATTTTGCTAGCCGTGCTGAACGCTACACTCGGCCTGCTCGGCGCCTGGCGTCTCGCCGGATTGTTCGCGCAAGGCCGGGACCGCGACGCGGCTACCCTGCTTCTGCTTGCCACTCCATTCTATACGTTTCTATCCTTTAAATATAATGCGAACACCATCTTTCTTTCCTTATGGCCTTGGACGCTGTTCTATTTCGTTAAATCCTTGGACAAGATGAGAACGCAAGATGCAGTTCTCTTTGGGGTATTAGCGGCGGCGTCCATTCTCTCTAAATACTTTGCGATTGTTCTGCTGCTGACCTGCGCGGTTTCACTCGCCTTCCATGAGAACGGCCGGAAATATATCCGTTCACCGCTACCGTACATCGCGGCCGGCGTTTTCTCTCTGATCGTGCTCCCGCATTTTATTTGGTTGATCGCTTCCGGCGCCCCTCCGGTGGCTTATGCCGAGAGCTTGACCGGACGGGGATGGCTCTTTTCAATCGGAAACGGCGCCACCTATCTCGCCTTTTTGGCCCTTTACTATTGTATCGTTCTGATAATCGTCCTTTTGAGCAAGTACGCGCCCAAAGCAGAAACGGCGGGCGAGCCCTCCGGCCCCGTACCGCCCTCGCGCCGGCGCTTTCTGGCCGCGCTCGCGATTGCGCCTGCCCTCCTTACCCCCGTCTTCGGCCTGGCTTTCCAATTGAAGATTTCGACGAATATGACGGTTGGCGCCTTCCCGCTCCTGCCGCTTTTTCTGATGCAATTGGCCGCTCCCTTCGATGGGACGCGCTGCTTCCGGTTCAGCCTGCGGTTCGCAATCGCGGTAACGGTTGCAGCGCTGGCCGCGGCCCCGTTTGTGCCGGCGATCCTGGGGCAAACCAGCCGCGACCTGGCCTTCGCCGAGCCCCGCAAGGAGCTGGCTGAGTATGTTACCGCGCTATGGCACGCGGAGACGCATACGCCGCTCCGCTTTGCCGGTGCCGAAGTCCGCTACGCAAACGGCATCAGCTTCTACAGCAGCGATCGTCCTTCGAGCTTTATCGATCTCAGCTACACGAAGGCGCAATGGGTCACGCCGGCAAAATTGCGGCGATACGGCCTGCTGATCGCATGCGTTCAAGCCGATGCGGATTGCCACGCGAAAGCAGCGAAATTCCTCGCGGATGGCTCGAAACAGACTTCGATCCGGCTCAGCCCCAAAATCGCGAAGCGCCAATCGCCCGAAGTGGCGTTCGACATTTTCATCATTCCGCCGCACCCGGCGCCGTGACTCTGTTAGCCGCCTTAGACTCAAGACAGGCGCCGTGGCGGTGACGGGCGCAAACCACTTGCCCCGGCCGCCTGCTCAAGCCAACGGCGGATGCTTTCGGCCACGGTGCTCATGGCATTCTCCTTTTGAATGTCTCAACCGGCAACGCGGTCAACTGCCGTCGCGGTTAACACAAGCAAGCCGCCTTTCGTCTAAAGCCGCCCCAATCGCTTCGCGGATGGCATTGACCATGCGCAGCGGGAGGCCGTTGCGTCCGCCTTGCTTGCGGCACGCCGGACGCTTATCTTGCTTCTAGATTACTTTCCGCGAGTGCACGCCATGGAACTGACCGTAACGCTTTCCCCCAAGGGGCATTTGACCCTGCCCGAAGCCATCCGGCAGCGGCGGCGCTGGGAGGCGGGCACGCGCCTTATCGTGGAAGAAACCGCCGAAGGCATTCTGCTGAAGCCCGCACCGGTCTTCGAATCCGCAAGTCCGGAGGAAGTCTTCGGCTCGCTCAAGGTTTCTGGCCCGCCCAAGACGCTCGAAGAAATGGACGCAGGGGTCCTCGCCGAGGCAAAGCGGCGTCATGCTCGCGATTGATACCAACATCGTCGTTCGCTATCTCACGGCCGATCACCCCGAGCAGTCGCCCAAAGCCAAGGCGTTGGTCGATAACGAAGATGTCTTCGTCCCCAC
>JBKQNN010000057.1:0-7620 GCA_052145975.1 Rhodomicrobium sp.
CATGCGGGGTATGAGCTGCTTCGCAAGCCGTTCAGTCCCGCCGATCTCCAAGCCGCCCTCAAGCGTGCGGCGGGCTGCGCTAAAGACGGGATGGCCGTAGACGCAGCGCCCGCCAAATCCCGGATAACGACTTAGGCGTTTCCGGGAGCGCATTACCCCGGCGCTTTCGTTCGTGACCGCTGCCCCTCTCCCGCTAGAGATTTGCGGCTTGCCCAACGAATGCCCAGCAGGCTTGCTACGGGTCGATTTGAGTAGTTCGGCAATGACGAACCGATGGTCGCTTCGTACCAGCCAACGGACATTGAATAGCTCGCCCGGAGAAGCCGGTGATGCCGGACGTGGCAGTCCGGCGATCAAAACTCTCGCTGTTTCACCCATAAGTTTTGACGCATAGACTTTTGTATATAGGTCAGCGGCTTATGCAGTGTTTGTAGGAAAATTCGACGCTCGATCCATCGACGCGTACTACTTTGAAACACTGTGCGGTATATCCTTCCGCCAGCGTTACTTCGAAGTGCCGCACCCCAGCCCCGATTTTTTCCTCATATTCCGTATGACGCTTAAGGAGCGCAGCCAAATCGCGCTCATCCTCCTCGCTGACGCGATCACCAGGCCTATACCGATTGAGCATCGCTTTATAGTACGCCGTGGCTTCGCTTTGCGTTGCAAAGCTACGCGTGTCTATGATGACCTGCTTTCCTCGCGCCATCGGTTTTCATCCTGCTCGCTGATCTGTTAGACTCCAAATCACCTTCACTAAACCAATTAAACAGAATCTTCTGTAGTCCAGTCAAATTTGACCTTAAGGCCATTAAGATAACCATGGGGAATGGCTTTGTGATGTTGAAGCATTCCAACTATGATACCTGGGTGAAGCTCAACTTCCCCGGCTAACCTGCAAATAGCATCGCGAGACCTTGGCGGTTTTGCGAGTATTCTTTTTAGGCCATCGTCTCCATATAGTATCCGTTCTGCCCAAATGTCAGCTTCCGCTTCAATTCCGTCTCCAACGGCTTGCTGATCATCTGCGAAGTTGCGGCCTCTGTGCAAAGCGATGTGCCCGCACTCATGAAAGAAGGTCCACCAGAAGTGGTCATTTGACTTCATGCGGAGTGACATTTGAATGATGGCGTGCTCACCGTCTAGCCAACGCGCCGAGCCAAAAAGGCGGGTTTTCGAGATCGGCTTCTCAAAAACAAGCGCCACACCAGCGTCCTGGCACAAGGCCTTCATCTTTGGCTCAAAGACATGCGGTTCCTCTCGCGTGAGGCAACGAATCCTCCGGACTGCAGCATCGAACTTGCCACCATCGAAAGGTGGCAAGTCAATTGCTTGCGCCTTCTGCTCACCAAGCATAAGCCAAGTGACAACGTGATCTGGGGAACTCGTATATGATTTCGATTGACGATGTTGGACAGCAAGTCCTGCAAGTTTAGCTTCATAAGCTTCTGGACGGCCAACGCCCAAAAAATGCAAAAGGCGATCCAACTGGACGCCAATGTCTTGCGTATTTGGCAGGACACCACGTGTCTTTAATTCCTTGATAGGAAAGCGCGACAACCAAGCCTCATGCGTAGTGGCTGTCTGACCTGCTCGCTGGCGAGCTTGAAAGAGATCCCAATTGGCTTGGAGACCAGTCCAGATATAGGCCTTCAGTCCCAGCACCCGCTCAAGTGCAATCGCTGTCTCAGGGCTGACTGGGTTTTTCTTGTTTATGATCTCACTGATCAGCTTCGGCGTAAGCCCGGCAATTCGAGCGAGCTGAGCCTGCGTTAGTCCGCGCGCATCCAGATACTCTTCAAGGTGTTCTCCAGGATGGGTTGCCCAGTTGGATGTCCATGTCTCCTTGTGCTGTCCGATGGTAGCCATTGTTCTTCCCCCACAGAATTACGTGTAATGCTCGGATATCTCGATGATCTCGATAGCTGTCATCAAGCGGAGGTCGATGCCGCCATCTGGCTTCCTAGGCACTGGCACATTTGCCACCCTGAATTCGATCCTCCACTTGTCTGCCTTCGTCTTCACATCTACCGCGAAGACCTCGTCTAGACCGCCGCTAGGCTGGTGACAGCGCGGCGGTGGTGCAGCCGGCACATCCGCAAGCGTTTTGGCAGTGCGTAGAAGGTCCAAACGCAGCCGGACATACTTTGCAAAATGCCCAAATTTCTTATTGAGCTTTGTTTCATCGGAGACTAGCCTCTCTAGCCTCTTCTGACAGAACGACATTTCCATCGCACCGAACGCGTCTGCGTTACCTCTAAGGTAATAGGTTGATGAGTATTACGCAAGAGGTAACGGGAGTCGGCCGTATTCGCAAGCTAAATCGCAAGGGCTATCAGCCCGAAATGGCTCAAGTCAAAAATTGTACCGCCTGTTTAGGCAGATATTCAGGAGCCCCCTGGAATGCTGCCGAAAGCGGCTAATTTTGGTACAGTTTTACGCCACCATCGGACGTCCTTGCAGCCCCACCCCAGGTCGGGACTCGGCCTTGTGCCGCAAATTCACCCTTACTGGCCGTTACCGTCACGATGGCGGCTAACGCCTGGGAAGGCCATGCGTTGGGGAAGCCAGGAAACTCTGCTTAGTGTGAGGCCGTAGCGGCGTACCATGGTAAATTTTGGCTTGGTTAATGGGCACCCGCCATCTTTTCCGCCGCCGTCTTTCTGCGAATCTTTTGCCACTTTAGGTCGAATTCTACGATTCCAAAATACCCGTTAATGTTAGATTGTTGCGCGTGTTTACCACGAATCCTAATCTGTAGCTGTAGAATTAGTTAACAGCAAGCAACGGTTATTTGTTTTATTTCAATGCCTTATTAGTCCGTATACGTGCGATGTTCTGCCGGAAAGTTTTCTTCTTCGCAGCGCGCTGGAGGGGGAAGAAAGTCAAGCTCGCGGCGGCGTATTGGCAGAAGATATTGGTTTGCGGGTATTTAAAAATTCGACCGTCACAGTATACAAGGAAGATTGTTTGCAGGGAAATGCCTGCGCCACGGGCTTTGAGGGCCAACGCGAGCCGGGCAGGGCAAATAGAAGGCGGCCTCTTGCGAGGGTATGCCTGGACTCAGCCGCGTCTATTCTTCCTCAAGGCGCTTGCCGTGTTTCCGCGGCGCAAAAATGGAGCGCACCCGCTGCTGTCATGGCCGGGCTCGACCCGGCCATCCACTAATGCATTGAGCGCGTTGGGTTTTCCTGGATGGCCCGGTCAAGCCGGGCCATGACAGTTGAGTTTGCTGCGATGTCCTGCGCGACGTTAGCGCATCGGTAAGGAGCTATGGTCCACCATTGCGGTGTGGGAAAGCGGGGCATGGCTGGGAGGCGTTGCGAATGGCGTTATTTGTGGGACCGAGGGCGGGGCTGGCGCGGCTGGCGGCGGGTCTGGGCAGCGCGGGCCGGTGCGGTTCACGGCGAGCGCGCACTGCGCCAAAAGGTAAATGCGCGGCGCGGCCCTCAGCCGCCGGAAACCGCGGGATTTGGAGGCCCAACCTGGCGGGCATGGCTAACAAACCGCTAAAGACTTGCAGCAAAAAGGCCGCCCGGAGGCGGCCTTGGCGAAGGGGTTGGTGCAGCGAACCGGGCTTAGTGCTCGATGTTCCGCCACAAGGTCTTTTTCGAGAGGAGCAGCAGGCCCGCAAGCACGGCCAGATAAATAATCACCCATAGGCCCATCTTCTTGCGCTCGGCGAGGTGCGGCTCCGCGGCCCAGGCCAGGAAGCTCACAACGTCGCGCGCCTCCTGATCGAGGTTGTTCGGCGTCCCGTCGCCGTATTCCACCTGGCCGTCCGACAGAGGCTGCGGCATGGCGAGCTGACCGCCGGGGAAGACGCGGTTGTAGTTGAGCCCCTCCGCGATCTTCTTGCTGGCCGGCGCGTCGACGTAACCGTTCAGAAGGGCGTAGACGTAGTCCGCTCCCTGCTCCTGGTATTGCGTCGCCAAGTCCTTCGCCATCACAAGCGGGAAGGTGTACCAGTCGAAGTCGCGTTCGAGGCCGCGCGCCCTGGTAATGAGCGAAAGGTCCGGAGGAACCGCGCCGCCGAATGCCGCGGCGGCTTCTTTCGCGTTCTTGAATTTCCACACGAAGTTATCTGCCGGCCGGCCGGTGCGCATGCTCACGTTGCCCTGCTCGTCGAAGCCCTCGAAAACCTGCGTCTCGGCCGCAATCGCCTTCACTTCCTCAGGCGAGAAGCCCGGTCCGCCAGGCTCGCCAAGGTTGCGATAGGACAAAAGCCCCAGATTGTGGCAGTTGGAGCAGACCTCCTTGTAGACCTTATAGCCGCGGCGAAGCTGCTGCTGGTCGTAATATCCAAAAAGGCCGCCGAAAGTCCACGTCTGACGCGGGACTTCGTAGCGCTCCTCATGGTTGGCGGCCTGCCCGGCCGCCGCCACGGGGGCGATGGACAACAGGAGCCCTGCCGCCAGTCCCATCAGGGCTGTCTCGATCTTGGTCATGATCCCCTCTCCTACTCGGCGGGCACAGGTTGAACTTGAACGGGCCCGGCCTTGTGCTTGAAGTCCTCGGAGATCGATTCAGGCATGGGGCTGGGCGTCTCGATCAGGCCAACGATTGGCATGACCAGACAGAAAAATGCGAAATAAATGAAGGTGAAGACCCGTCCCCAGAAGAGTGTGCCGGCTACCACCAATCCCCAGAGGAGAGTGCCGCACGCAGGCCCGGGCGGGGAGCCGATTTCCAGCAATCCCCAGAAGAGAGAAGCGCCCTCCGTCACAGGCTGCGAGCCGACATAGCCGAGTGCCAGGCAATCGAAAACGAACGCCCAGAAGAACCATCGATAGATCGGCCGGTAGCGGGTGGAGCGGGTGCGCGAGGTATCGAGCCATGGGATGAAGAACAGCACGAGGATCGCGGCGAACATGGCGATCACGCCGCCAAGCTTAGACGGGATGGCGCGCAGGATGGCGTAGAACGGCAGGAAGTACCATTCCGGCACGATATGCGGCGGCGTTTGCAGCGGGTTCGCCGGCACGTAGTTCACCGGGTCGCCCAGGTAGTTCGGCACCCAGAAGACGACGTACGCGAACAAAATCGCCATGATCGCGATCGCGTACATGTCCTTCGTGGTGATGTACGGATGGAAGGGCAGCGTTTCCTTTTTCTCGTCGCGCACCTCTACGCCGGTGGGGTTGTTGCTGCCCGTCACGTGCAAGGCCCAGACGTGCAGCGCGACAATCGCCACGAGCACGAACGGCACCATATAGTGCAGGCTGAACAGCCGGTTCAGGGTCGGATTGTCGACCGAGAACCCGCCCCAGACCCACTGCACGATGGACGTGCCGAGACCCGGGTAGATCGAGTCGAGCGAAGAGAACAGGTTGGTGATGACGGTCACGGCCCAGTAGCTCATCTGGCCCCAAACTAGCGAGTAGCCCATGAAGGCCGTCGCGATCATGCAGAGCAGGATCGCCACGCCGATCATCCATAGCACCTCGCGCGGCGACTTGTAGGAGCCGTAATAGAGGCCGCGGAACAGATGGATGTAAGCGGCTAGGAAGAACAGCGACGCGCCAACCATGTGCGTATACCTCATGAGCCAGCCGTAGCTCGAGTCGCGCATCAGTTTTTCGATGGATTCGAACGCTATCGCCGAGTTTGGCGCGTAATGCATCGCCAGGATGATGCCCGAATAGAGCTGCACCACGAGGAAGTAGGCCAGGATCGCGCCGAAGGCCCAGAGGTAGTTGACGTTGCGCGGCGTCGGCATCTTCATGAAATCCGCCGTGAAGCGGACAATGGGCAGTCTTACATCGAGCCAGCGCGTAAACGCCGTCTTCGGCTGGTAGGTGGATTCGTGTGACATAGAAAGGCTCTCTCGAATGGCTTGGGCTTAACCGATCTTGATCTTGGTGTCCTCGATGAACCGGTAGGGCGGGATATCCAAATTCCGCGGCGCCGGTCCCTGGCGGATGCGCCCCGAGGTATCGTAGGCCGAGCCATGGCACGGGCAGAACCAGCCGCCAAATGGGCCCTTCTCGTCGCCCGCCGACTGTCCCTTCGGGATGCAGCCGAGATGCGTGCAAATGCCGATCATGACCAGCCAGTTTTCCTTGCCGGCCTTCGTCCGGTTCGCATCCGTGGCTGGCAGGTTGGGCGTGCCGATAACCTCGGCGTCCTGGTCCCTCAGTTCCTTGAGGTCGACCGCCTTCGCCTTCTCGATTTCGTCGGGCGTCCGGTTTCTGATGAAGATCGGCTTGCCGCGCCACAGAACGGTTATAGCCTGGCCAGGCTGGATGGGCGCCAGATCGACTTCGATCGAGGCAAGCGACAAAGTAGAGGCATCGGGGTTCAACTGATCGATTAAAGGCCAGATGGCCGCTGCAGCGCCGATTGCCGCAAAGGCCGCAGTGCCAATGTAGATGAAGTCCCTGCGGTTCATCCCGCCGTGCTGATCGTCGATTGTAGTCGCCATGAGGATTTCAACCTTTAAGGGCAGTTTGGGGGTGGGAAATCGGGGGACTTATTGCAGTTCTTGAATGTCATGTCTATGCTGCAAATTGGCGCTAGGCCATTCGTAGGGCTTACAACAATGCGCGTGGCTCTCTTCCAGCCCGATATTCCGCAGAATACAGGAACTATCCTGAGGCTCGCAGCCTGCCTTAACGTCGCAGCCGATATTATCCTGCCGGCGGGGTTCGACCTCTCGTCACGGGCGCTGAAAAGGGCCGCGCTCGACTATTTCGAAGCGGTGAGCATCACCCGCTGGAGCAGCTTCGCGGAGTTCAGGAACGGCGCCCGGCAGCGCGGCTCGCGTATCGTTTTGCTGACGACGCGCGCGGCGCAGGCGTACACAGATGCGGAATTCAAGCCTTCCGATATCCTGCTTGCGGGGCGCGAAAGTGCCGGTGTGCCCGAGGAGGTGCACACCGCGGCGGACTTGCGCGTCCGCGTTCCCATGCGCGAGGATTTGAGGTCGCTGAATGTTGCCGTGGCTCTGGCAATGGTGCTAGGTGAAGCCATGAGACAAACGGGCGGCCTTTCCCGCCTCGCCTAGAGCCTCCCCGCTTTTGATAGAATAAAAAGGGGGGAGGCTCTAGGTCTTTGTTTTGCCGTGCGTCTTACCGGAAAACCGCTTCGCACCTACGGGTCAAGCCCGAAGGCATGCTTTTCCGGACGCACTCCAGGCCAAAAGGTAAACGCGCTGGCCTGCACTCAACCGCCGGAAACCGCAGGATTTGCGAGGTTCAACCGATCGGACATGGCAAACGAACCGCTAAAAGCTAATGGCTGCCGGTATGAGATGACCCTACCTCAGTAGGCGCGGCTGATGCTGAAATCGACGGCGTCGAGCATGGCCGCCTTCGCTTCGCTTGCGGGGAAGATATCGAGCGCATCTTGCGCCTCGCGGCCATAGAGGCGGGCGCGCTCGACGGTCTCCTCGATGGCCTTATGCCGGCGCATCAGCGCGATGGCCTGGTGCAAATCGCCTTCCTGGATGTCGCCGTCCTGGAGCGTGCGCCGCCAGAAGGCGCGCTCCTCGGCACTGCCGCGGCGGTGGGACAGCACGACGGGGAGGGTGATCTTGCCCTCGCGGAAATCGTCGCCGACGCGCTTTCCGAGCATCGCCGCTTCGCCGGAATAGTCGAGCGCGTCGTCGACGAGCTGAAA
>JBKQNN010000058.1:0-7789 GCA_052145975.1 Rhodomicrobium sp.
GAAGAGGCGCTGCTTGCCGACTTTTCAAACAGCATACGGCTTGCAATCCAAAAAGTCGTGACGCTTTAGCAGGATCCCGTTGCCACCATAGTTTACTGCTTTGTCTGAACGTAAAGGCTATCCCCCATCTCGCGAAACTTCTCGCTCATCTCCGCCATGCCGGCCTCAGCGCCCATCTCCGGCGTTTCGTTCAGCTTCGCCGCGTAATCCCGCACCTGGCTCGCGTGATCTCCCATCGAGCAGAATGCCGGCCCGCACATCGAGCAGAAATACGCGGCCCTATGCGCCTCCTTGGGCAGCGTCTCGCCATAAAAGCGCTTATCGCCCGTCTTATTGCCGCCAGGCGGCAGGATAGCCAATTCCGCAGCAGCCTACCATAGTTAATTTTCGCTTGGTTAACGTGCACCCGTCATCTTTTCTGCCGCCGTCTTTCTGCAAATCTTTAGCCACTTTAGGTCGAATTCTGCGATTCCAAAATACCCGTTAATATTAGATTCTTGCGCATATTAACCACAAATCCAAACCAACGGTTGTAGATTTAGTTAACGGTAAGCAATGGTTATTTCAGCGATTTCAAAGACTTATACGTCCGCTTACAGAGTATGTGCTGCCGGAACCGCTTCTTCTCGACGGCACGCCGAAGGAGGAAGAAAGGCAAGCCGCCGACGATGTAGTGGCAGAAGATATAGGTTTGTGTGCGGTTAAAAAATGCTACCGCAACAGCATGCAACGAAGACTATTTGCGGGGCAATGCCTGCGCCGCTGGCTTTAACGGCCAGCGCGAGCCGGACGCGGCAAATATAAGCCGGTCATTTGCGGGGGCTTGCTTGGGCGCAGCCGCTTCGTTTCTTCCTCCAGGCGCCTGCCGGGAATGGCGGAAAACCTCATCCGGCTGGAAAAGCGATTGCCGTGCGCGGCATTAGCGCATCGGTAAGGAGCTATGGGGCACCATTGCGTTGTGGGAAGGCGGGGCATGGCTGGGAGGCGTTGCGATGGCGTTATTTGCAGGATTGAGAGCGGAGCCAGGGCGGGTGCAGGGAGGCAAGCGGCGGGATAGGGCAGCGCGGGCCGGTGCGGTTCGAGGCGAGCGCGCACTGCGCCAAAAGGTAAACGCGCGGCACGGCCCTCAGCCGCCGGAAACCGCGGGATTTGGAGGCCCAACCTGCCCGGCATGGCTAACAAACCGTTAAAAACTTATGGCGGTTCGTATCGCTTGACACTACTCATCCCGCACCGAAATGAACACGCGGCCCAAGCGCGGCGCAACTGCCAGGAAACCGGAAAGCCACAGGCTTGTTATAGGTCCGCGTGCATAAAGCCGGCCGTGGCGCGCCACAGAAATTTGCCGGCGGTGGGGCTGAATGCGAAAATCCGGAACGCTGGCCTGGCTGCTCGCGGCGCTTATGGTGGGGCCGTTTGGCGCGTGCCTCGCTGAAACGGGCGCTACCCCAGCGCCCAGCGAAGGCGAAAAGCTGTTTCTCGACCGGCTGATGGCCACCGAGTCGGGCGGCCGCCTCAATGCCAAAAATCCCGCTACTTCGGCCTACGGTCCTTTTCAGTTTCTCCGGCATACGTTCCTGGACGTCGTAAGACGCAATTTTCCCGAACTCGCGGCGGGAAAAGCGGACGCCGAAATCCTGGAACTCCGCGCCAGCCTTGAGGTCTCGCGCAGTGCCGCTTTGATCTACACGCGCGAAAACGCCCGCTTTCTTGCTGCGCACGGCTCGCCAGTCACAGCAGCCAACCTGCGCCTGGCGTTCGCCGCCGGGCCATCGGGCGCGCTGAGGGTTTTGGCCGCTAACCCCCCGGAGCCGCTTGCGAATATCCTCAGCCCGGGCGCCATCGCCGCAAACCCGGCCTTTGGCCGCATGACGGCCGCGGCACTCATCGAGGCGTGCAACCGTGAGGCCGAAGGCGCCGTGCAACTTTTCAGCGCCGCTCCCGCGTCCGGGAACGTAAGCCTGAAAGTTGACGTCCGCTGCAACCTCAAGCTTGCGAGCTGCCGGCATTGGCTGGCTTTGGCCGGGCGGCGCATGGGCACAAGGCGCGTTGTTTTGGGACCTGAAGCATCGCGGCCCTAAGCAATCATTCGTTGGCTGCCCAACGAATGATTGCTTAATGTCCTTTGTTTTCGCAGAGTTTTTTCCCAAAACCGGTGACCACTTTTGGGAAACTCTGCTTAGCAGCCCGGCTACCAGTGCGCACGCAGCCAGTCGATGACCTTATTGGCGGTTCCATCCTGGGAAGGCGGCGGCGGAAGGGCAGGCGCGCGCTCAATGACGGTCCAAGAAAAATTGCGGTCAGGATCGAAATATCCCACTTTGTTGTGAAAAGGCATTTTCTGCTTGTGATGGACATCCGAGAAGCTGATTGTGATGCCGTTCGGCCGTTTGATCTTCAAAAGATCGTACGTTCTGTCCACCGCCTCCGCGGATAAGGCAGATGTGGCGTTATCGAGTATAAGCACCGGCGGTTTGTGCAATAGCGCCCTTGCGATTTGCAGCATTTGTAGTTGGGGAAGGCTAAGCCCATCTTTTGCGACTTGAATTTTACCCAAACTGCCGTCGCTAGGATTTTGCAACAGATCTTCGGCGCTCTCCCCCAAACTCTCGGCGAATCCGGCTTCTATAAGAGCCCGTCTAATTTCTTCGTCCGGGAAATTTTGTACGCTTTCTTCCGCTGAGCCGCTTTTAATCGTACACAGCGCCTCCCTGAAACTATTTTGCTTGATGTTGGGGGATTCAAAAAGAACCATCCGGTCTCCCGGCTTCCCCGCAATGCCGCCGAATGTTATGCTGCCCTCTTCATGCGGAAGAACCCCGGTCAATTGATGTAGAAAAATTCTTTTTCCGCCACCGATGGGGCCCTCCGTTATTAACAAACCGTCTCCGCCTTTTAAATCGAGCGATATTTTGCTGCCTCCGTCAGCGTTCTCCGACACCAAATCCGTGATCGCAAGCTCAAGGGGTGCTTCGGGATCGTAACGTGGCCAGCGCGCATTTTCGGAAAATTTGCCCGCCAGAATGTAACTGGTTATGCGCTCGGCAGCGCCGCGCCATTGCGCGATCGGATCCGCGTTAAGGCCATACCAGTTCAAGGAGGCGCCCGTTAGGTCGGTCAAGCCTCTTATCTGATCGAGGGCTCCAGCGGCGCCCAAATAATAGCCGGGCCCGAAAAAATTCCTTTGCGCATATAACAACGGTATCCAGCGCGTTATACCGTCGAAAAGGCCGTTAATGAGATTTAACAGGCCCTTCGCCAGAATCAGATGCGTGTTGGCTGTGCTCCATCGCTGTAGATCGCTATCGTATTTGTCTTTGGCCTCATCTCTCGCCTCGTTAGCAATAAACTCCTCAGCCCGCTCTGCAAGAGCCATCATGCCGGCCCTCCGGCGCGCATAAGCCGCTATGGTTTCGTTATTTCGCCTAGTCGTCATTTTGCCGGCGTAGTACGTCAACGTCGTGCGGACAGCGGCGAGAGACGCTATTTCCCCCAGTACAAGCGGCGACAATTTGTACAGCGCGGCCGAATAGCTGACCAAGCTGATGGTGTTGACGACAACACTGATCAGTAGGTTAACGGATAGATTGGCGAACACCATAAAATCGTCAGCCATAATTTGCTCGGCCTGTTGCTCAGCAGGCTGCATTTGTCTCGGAGTCGTTACGGAGTTTTCGTCGCCGGACATTGAGACGATATTTTCATCTAACCTGGTTGATAAAATCAATGTCTGCAAGTTACGGTTTCTTAGGGCCCGCAGAAGCAAAGGCAATCCTCTAGTGGAATTCTGGGTCCATTTGTACCAATCCTGCACAAATAATTGCGTAGATGGTACAATTACGGAATCGACAACTTTAGCTCCAACCATGCAAATCGCAGCAGGAAAAAGGTACCAAGATACTATGCTAAAACCATTCTCCATCATATCGTTGATAAAACCAGCCGCGGAGAAAATGGCCCCAACATTAAGCACCACCACCAAAAGATGCCCTATGCCGATCGCCGCCATAGACAATTTTGCTCTTGTCTGTGAGAAATAAGGGCCAATGAAACGGTCGTACAGCTCGACAGTTCCTTGGCGAAGGAAGACTTTCCTTGCCTGATTGCTTAGGCGCTTGGCGGCTTCTGTTTCCGCTCGATGAAACAGGTTCAATAAATCTTTCGCTCGCCGGCCGGAATGTCTTCGCCAAGACAGAGGCCACCTCCTCTACGGGGACAAAAGTTCAGTATCGCTATATATGCGGAATTTAGCATTAACGTCCGGGCTTTGCAGAGTTTCTGGGCAATTCTCTCCCGCCTTACCGGCTTCTGAAGGCCATCCGGACGATCACGGGGAATAACTCATTCCGCTATCGGCCGCAAGGCGAGCAAGAATGACCGCCGGAACAGGATGCCGCCCTGGCTGAGCGAGATTTCGATCCCAGCGTTAAATCCGTTCCACCCTCGATAGCAGCCGGCATCCGCGCCGGCAATGGCCCTTTTCGGCCTCAACCGGCGTCTCTATCGGGTAGGCAGGACAAGCGGTACAGCCGGGCGATACACGATTTTCGACGCTTCCGCTGGATAAACCGTCGCCACATTTTGCATTTCGATACTGTTGAACGGGCGCACCGCGACCCACATGAGCGTGTATTGCGGCCCAGTGTTGAACCAGCCCCGGTCTTTATTCTCCAGCCCCGTGGAACTTAGCGCACCGCTGCTTACCACTTCATTGGACACCACGCTAAAATAGGCAAGGCCTAAGGGCATATTCTTCGTCAATGCCGGATTCCTGCTCTGCGCATAGAGAGTGGTGGTTGTCCTGCCCTCGGTGCAACTCAAGGCGGTAATAACGTAGCTACCGGGCGGGAGGTCGAAGCGGAGAACCCTCGTCCAAACCGTCGAGTAACTGGAGAGAATACTGGTAAGCCCGGTGCTTGGAGCTTTATACGTGAGTACTGTGGCTGAGTTTGGCATCGGGACCAAGCCGGTACCGGTCCGGTACGCGATAGCCATGGCCGCCGACCCGGCCGGGCAATAGTCCGCTAGCGAGAAATACACGATTCCGTGCGGCTGATTTGCCGTCGCCAAGGTTGTTTCAACCGGCGGGCCCGGTGTCGCACAAGCCGCTAGGGAAACCAGCAATAGTACGGCGGCAAGGGAACTGGCGATCTGCCGCGCGGTGGCAGCAACTTCGCGGAATGACATGGAAACAGGTCTGGACTGCGGACCGGGCATGACTCCCCCTGAATGCCAGATCGCGGATACTTTATAGGCGGTACAATGCGCCCGCCGCCCGCTCTTACATTCGCTCTGGTTGGCAGGGGCAATCTCTAGGGCCGCGCTGCTACCGCAAGCAAGCAACCTCCAGGAAAATTAAAAAACTGTCCTGCACTGTGGCCTGTGCGGCACGGACCGGCAGGCCGGCGCGATGTGGCTAGTGCAGCCGGCCGGAAGTTCGCACCCCGTTTGCCGCGAGCTCGCAAGCGAACTTCCGGCCGGTAAGCTGCACTAGCAACAAAGATCTGCTAGTACGCCTGATCCGCGGGAAATCCTGTCAGGGCCAGCCGCATATGGGGCAGGATTTCCCGCGGGGCGTACTGGAGCGGTGGGCGCGATAGCGTCATCGTGAGGCCGCAATGCCGCCATGGCGATACAGTTATATAGGAGGCTTGTGCCTAGCCGGCTTCGCAGATACACAATATTCATACACCCGAACATGCAAAAGCGAGCCATCCGGGGCACTTGAGGGGAACGGCGGTGCAGCGCTTTCTACAACGCCATAAGGCGGGCATTTCCTGGTTTCGCTGGCTGAAGGCCGGCGTAGGCGCGTTCGCTGCCTTCGCCGTTGCACTCCTGCTCGGCGACGTCACCGGCGCCAGTATCATTGTCGCGCCGATGGCTGCCTCGGCCGTATTGATCTACGGCGTGCCGCAGAGCCCGTTCTCCCAGCCTGCGCATGTTATCGGCGGCCATTGCCTGGCGGCGGCAATTGCGATTGCGGCCGACCACTTCTTGCCGCCGGGCCCATGGACGCTGGCCGGCACTGTAGCTGGCGTTATCGTGCTGCTCGGCTTGGTGCACCTCACACATCCCCCGGCCGCAGCCATGGCCTTGGGCGTGATGCTCACGCACCCCTCCTGGGATTTCCTGCTTAACCCGGTGTTATCGAGTTCCGTAACGCTCGTTGCAGTCGCGGTGCTTGTGCACTGGCTGCCGCCGAAGACCCCCTATCCGCTGCGACCCCCCGGCTGAAAACCGGCGCCGGCATGTTGAATTACCGGGCCGGCGCTCCAGAGGCATCAGGGCTGTGGCGCCTTGGCCGCAGGGGCTGGCGGCCGGCGTGACGGCAAAGGCACGTTCACCCAAACGGCGTTCGGATGGGCTGCGGACGGGGCTTGTCCGGTTTGGCTCGTGCCGGCGTCATTTCCGCCGCGGCTCAAAAACGCGTAGGCCGATAAGCCTGCGGTGACGGCCAGAGCCGAAATTGCAAGAAGGCTACGCCAGGAGAGCCTTTCCGGCGATCTCACCGGCGGCGTTCGCATTGGCTCCGCGATGGCAAGCGTCACGGATTTCTCCGCTTCCGTCAGCATGTCTGGCGTAGCCGTGCTGAGCGCCGCCATGAGCGAATGGTACGGAACCTTTTCGTCCCCGGCAGCTAGCATCTCTTCCAACGGCCCGGCAGGGACAGGGGCCAGCCTGTACTCCGCTGGCGCGGTAGGGGCAGCGGGTGGACCGTAGTCCAGCGTCCTGGCGGGAGCAGGCGCCGGCATGTACACCGCTGGTCCGGCAAAGGCTGCCCTGTACTCCACCGGCCCGGCAGGCCTGGGGTCTATCGGCCAAGCAGATGCCGGGGCTGGTCTGTCTTCACCCGGCCTAGCGTAGGAAGCGGCGGGCCTATGTTCCTCCGGCCTGGCGCGAGCAGGCGCTGGCCTGTATTCCTGCGGCCTGACAGGGGCAGCGGCCGGCCTGTATTCCGCCGGACTGGCAGGGGCCGGAGCTGGCCTATGGTCCATCGCTCTGGCAGGGGCAGAAGCCTGCCTGTCCTCTCCCAATCGGCCAGAGAATGCTGCAAGCTCGCGTTCAAGGAGGCCGCGTGCCTCCGCGGCCGAATAAAGTTGCGCAGCCGGGCGCCGCTGAGCCTCACCGGGGCGCAACGGACCCCGGCCGTTTGCGGGATTCGCTGTTGCACCATCCAAAATATCGCGCCGCGAGCCGGACATATACGCATCCTTACAAGCGGGGAACGCAGCTTCCAGCCACGCCCGCGCACGCATGCTGCCCGAAGATCTGGGCCAAACCCTGAAATTTTGATGATAATCCTGGAAAGAAGGTGATTTTTCTTTGGCGCAGGATTTGTTGCGGGCGGCGAATGCTTAATCGGCAAGAGCGCTTTTCTGAACGGCACTGTTGCCGTCGATATTGTCCTTCGCCTGCTGCGCGGCTCTCATATTAGGCTTGAGTTTCAGCGCCATATCGAAGTCTGCAAGTGCCTCGCCGGTTCGCTCGATACCAGCCAGATACCTGCCGCACGTGAAGTAGAGTTTCGCGGACTGGGGCGCCCGGGCCATGCGCTCGCCGAGCCTCTGGAGACGCCGCTCCGGATCGCCCTTCAAGATACTGCGGCCAGGGCCAAGACTACGAACGTGAATTGTGCCACCCCGTGGCCGTTGAAAATGTCTGATACCAACGGTCAAAAGTCCTGACCGCTTTGGAACACACCCCGTCATCGCGAGGCGGCCCTTGCCGCCGTGGCGATCCAGGAGCACCGTCAGTGACTTGACTGGATTGCTTCGCTTCGCTCGCAATG
>JBKQNN010000059.1:0-4294 GCA_052145975.1 Rhodomicrobium sp.
TTCAGCGTCTTCTTGCCCTCGGGCGCCTTGCCCTTGAAGAAGTGCGCAGTCGCGACCGCAGTTTGCGGCTGATCCGCGCCGTTGGAGATTTGCTGGATGCCGTCTTGATACCAGCCGTCGTATTTCCGCGCCACAGCTTCTTCGTGCGCCCGGCACCAGACAACCGAGGAAAGCTGGTCGAACGTGAACTTGTTCGTAGCCGCGGCGGCGAGCTTGAGCGTATCGCCGCCCTGCTCGGTCACGACAACGTCCTTGACCGCAAAAATGCCGGTTTGCGGCATTCTCGATACGTCCACCGCATTGGCCTGAGCGGACGGTTGGTCCAAGTTTGTCCCGGCGCAGCCCGCAAGAGCGAGGGCCGCTGCACAGGTTAAGGCTAAATACTTCGTCATTTCGTTTGTCTACCCCCAATGCTGACTGTGCCCGCCCGGCGCAGGCGCGGCAATTAACGAACAAAGCGTGCACAACGATTCAAGGCGCTTCTGTGGCTTTCTTGCCCCTTCCCAACTTCGATTCTTGTCAACGTTGCATTCCGGCCCCAGTATTAGAGGAACCTTGGGGGGCCGCAGGCATGCGGCTGAGATCGCGCTGAGGTTTCCGTGCGCCCGCATTGGGCGAAGGAACGAAGCCGCGCGGCAACCCGTTGAACCTGATCCGGTTAGGACCGGCGGAGGGATGGTGTCTCGCATGCAATCGATGATCGGGCTTTTCGAGAAGCGCCTTTGCCGCGTTGCGGATTCGTGCGCGCTTCGGTCATCTTCCGCGTGCCAATCCGCATAACAGCACAAAAGGAGTTCCGGGATGAATGCGCCTATCGATCCGAAAACCGTAAAGCCGGTTCAAGTGACCACGGGGAGTTTGCCGGGCTCGAAGAAGGTTTATGCGGAGGTGCCGGGCTTTCCGGGTGTGAGGGCGCCGTTCCGCGAGATTGCGCTGCACGAATCGAGCGGCGAGCCGCCCTTCCGCGTCTACGATACGTCTGGCCCCTACAGCGGCGAAGCGGCGCAGATCGATGTGAATGCCGGGCTCCAGCGCATTCGCGAGCCTTGGGTGCTGGCGCGCGGCGTTGACGCTTGCGAGGGCCGCGAAGTGAAGCCCGAGGACAACGGCAATGTGGGCGATACGCACGCGGCGCGCGAATTCCCGCTACGCCATGCCGTCGTGGCCGGGCGCGCCCCGGCCATCCAGAGCCAAGCTGACAGCCTGCAGGCCCTAACCGTGGATGGCCGGGACAAGCCCGCCCATGACAGCATTGGGATAACCCAACTTGAACTTGCGCGGGCAGGGGTCGTCACCGAGGAAATGGCCTACATCGCGCACCGCGAGAATTTGGGCCGCACCGCCGCGCTGGAGCGGGCGAAAGAGGCCCTTGCCGATGGCGAAAGCTTCGGCGCTGCCATCCCGGAATTCATCACCCCCGAATTCGTGCGCAGCGAGGTCGCCCGCGGCCGCGCCATCATCCCCGCCAACATCAACCACGCCGAGCTTGAGCCGGTGATCATCGGCCGCAACTTCCTCACCAAGGTGAACGCCAATATCGGCAACTCCGCCGTGACCTCCTCGGTAGAGGAGGAAGTGGAAAAGATGGTGTGGGCCATCCGCTGGGGCGCCGACACGGTGATGGACCTCTCCACGGGCCGCAACATCCACACCACGCGCGAATGGATTATCCGCAATGCGCCCGTGCCGATTGGCACCGTGCCGATCTATCAGGCGCTGGAGAAGGTGGGCGGCGATCCGGTCAAGCTCGATTGGGAGGTCTATAAGGACACGCTGATCGAGCAATGCGAGCAGGGCGTGGACTATTTCACCATCCATGCGGGCGTGCGGCTCCGCTACGTGCCGCTGACCGCGCGGCGCGTCACCGGCATCGTGTCGCGCGGCGGGGCGATCATGGCCAAATGGTGCCTCGCCCATCACCGCGAGAGCTTCCTCTACGAGCGCTTCGGCGACATTTGCGACATCATGCGCTGCTACGACGTGTCGTTCAGCCTGGGCGACGGCCTGCGCCCCGGCTCCATCGCGGACGCGAACGACGCTGCACAATTCGCCGAGCTTGAGACGCTGGGTGAGCTGACGAAGGTTGCCTGGGACAAGGGCTGCCAGGTGATGATCGAAGGCCCCGGCCATGTGCCGCTGCACAAGATCAAGGTGAATGTCGAGAAGCAGCTAGCACTCTGCGGCGAGGCGCCGTTCTATACGCTGGGGCCGCTGGTGACCGACATCGCGCCCGGCCACGACCACATCACCAGCGCCATCGGCGCGGCCATGATCGGCTGGTTCGGCACGGCGATGCTTTGCTACGTGACGCCAAAGGAGCATCTCGGCCTGCCGGACCGCGACGACGTGAAGGCCGGCGTGATCGCCTATAAGATCGCCGCGCACGCGGCCGACCTCGCCAAGGGCCACCCCGCGGCGCAGCTTCGCGACAACGCGATCTCCCGCGCCCGCTTCGACTTCCGCTGGGACGACCAGTTCAACCTCGGCCTCGACCCCGAAGGCAGCCGCGCCATGCACGACGAAACGCTACCCAAGGAGGCGCACAAGGTCTCGCATTTCTGCTCGATGTGCGGGCCGAAATTCTGCTCGATGGAGATTACGCAGCAGGTGCGGGACTACGCCGCAAAGCTGAACGAGACGCCCGAGATGGCAGCACGGGCCGGCATGGCGGAGATGAGCGAACGCTTCCGCGAGATGGGGAAAAAGTTGTATATTGACGCGAAGCCCTGAACGGAGATTGCCATGACCGTGAAAGAACTCGAAAAAGCTGTCGCCAAACTTTCTCCGGAGGAACTGGCGGAATTCCGTGCTTGGTTCCAAGACTATGACATGCACGAATGGGACCGGCAGATCGCGCGCGATGCGGCGGCGGGGAAGCTGGATAAATTCGCCGAGGAAGCGATTGCCGACTACAAGGCCGGGCGTGTGAAGGAGCTGTGAGGCACTTCACAAACGCCAAGTTTTGGGCGGCTTATCAGGCGCTTCCTATAAGAATACAAAGGCTTGCCGATAAGAACTTTCAGTTGATGAAGGCAGACCCGAGGCACCCATCCATTCAATTAAAGAAAGTTGGGCGCTTCTGGTCAGCGCGTGTTGGCGACGATTACCGCACCGTGGCAGTCGAATATGACGGCGGATTATTGTGGTTTTGGATCGGCGGTCACGCGGAGTACGACAACCTGATAAAGTAGTTGGGCATTTTCGCTCGATGGAGATCACGCAGCAGGTGCGGGACTACGCCGCGAAGCTGAACGAGACGCCCGAGATGGCAGCACGGGCCGGCATGGCGGAGATGAGCGAGAAGTTCCGGGAAATGGGCGATAGGCTGTATATTGAAGCCGGGAGTTGAAATGGATCGAACTCGATGTCTCAGTGCCCCGGCAAGTCTGGGTAATGTGGTGCATCGCGACCCAGCCGCTGTAAATTTTTAGCAATTTGTTAGCCATGTCCGGTAGGGTGGGCCTCCAAATCTTGAGTTTTCCGGCAGCTGAGCGCGGCGCCGCGCGTTTACCTTTTGGCGCGAGCGGCGCCCGCCGGAAGCTCCTTCAGCCCGCGCCGCCCGATCCCGCCGCAAGCCTCCCGGCAGCCGCCCCTGCTGCCCGCTCTCAGTCCTGCAAATAGCGCCATGGCAAGCCTCCTGACCACGCCTACGCCTTTCCATGACACAATGGTGGACTACAGCTCCTTACCGATGTGCTAACGCCACGCGGCGCAATCGCAGCAAACTCAATTGTCATGGCCCGGCTTGACCGGGCCATCCAGGAAAACCCAATGCGCTCAGTGCATTACTGGATGGCCCGGTCAATCCGGGCCATGATGGCAGCGGGTGCGCTCGTTTTTTCACACGCTCCTGCGCGGGATTGACGCCGCGGAAACGCGGCCGGTGCCTGGAGGAAGAAACGAAGCGGCTGCGCTCAAGCAAGCCGTTGCAAATGGCCGGCTTATATTTGCTACGTTCGGCTCGCGCTGGCCGTTAAAGCCGGCGGCGCAGGCATTGCCCTGCAAATAACCTCCGTTGCATGCTGTGGCAGCAGCATTTTTTAAATACCCGTAAACCGATATATTCTGCCAATACATCGGCGGTGGCTTGACTTTCTTCCTCCTGCACCGCGCCGCCAAGAAAAAGCGGTTCCGGCAGCGCATAAGCTTAATACGGACGAATAAGTCATTGAAATAACTGCGGTAACCATAGCTTGCGGTTAACTAATACCGCAACCACAGGTTTGGATTTGCGGTTAACGTGCGCAAGAATCTAATATTAACGGGTGTTTTGGAATCGTAGAATTCGACCTAA
>JBKQNN010000060.1:0-6145 GCA_052145975.1 Rhodomicrobium sp.
CAGCCGTTATGCGGAAACTCATCGTCACGCTCAACGCCATCCTCCGCTCCGGCGAGCCCTGGCGCCACGCCCAAACCGCTTGACAGCCAAGACGGTAGATAATGCCTCCGGCATTTCCGGGATGACGGGCGCGGAACTCCTCAACCGGATTTCGTATTACTTTCCGGCGGGCAAAATTTCGCCGTCCATAATGTTCCGCTCCTCGTTATCCGGCGGAATTTGCGCGAGCCGCACCAATTGCCCTAAATTTGCAATCGAGCAATCCCCAAGCTCCCGCTGCAGCCCGAGCAGAGCGAGCGTATCGTCCTTATAGGCGCTGCAAGTATCCATCGCGAACTTGTCTCCATCCAATTTTACGATAAAGAAATCGTATTTTGCGTCCGCTCCATACTGCCACTGCATGATAAGTAAATCGCTTTGGACCTGGTGGAACAATATCGCGCCATCCTTCATCTGTTTTTCTTCTTCGGGGAGGTTGGTAAGTCCGTAGGAGGATGTGCCTTGCTCGATATGATAGGTGCGGGTTTCGTGTCCGCCTTTCAACAATATGGTAGCCTGCTGGAACGGCCAAGCCGCATTGGATGCATCTATGAGCGCTACGTCCGACTTGAAGCAGCCGGCGAGAGGAAGGCAGAACAGGACAATGATGCAATAGCGTGCTCTGTATGTCATTCCGCCCCTCCGGTCTGAACCCTGCCCGCGCGTGCCGCATTCGAAGGATGGATTCGGGAAGCACAACTAAATGCCACTGCGCTGCATCGCACACAAACGAAAATCCATCGATATATAGGACGCCGATCCCTTTGGCGTGGATGAACGCAAGCCCGGCCTCCCCCCGGCTTGCCCGGGCTGGCAGGCTCCGCTATAAGCCGCTGCATCGGCCAAAAAGCTTGAAACGCTATTTCCAGCCAACCTGAACCTGTTCAACCTAAGAAGGCGAACCCATGGCCCTCGAACGCACGCTATCCATCATCAAACCGGACGCAACCGCCCGGAACATCACCGGGAAGATCATCGCCAAGTTCGAGGAAGGCGGGCTTCGCATCGTCGCGCAGAAGCGCGTGCGCTGGGACGAGACCGACGCCGCTTCTTTCTACGCCGTGCACAAGGAACGGTCGTTCTTCAAGGACCTCGTCGCTTTCATGACCTCGGGCCCCATCGTGCTGCAGGTTCTCGAAGGCGAGAACGCGGTTGCCAAGAACCGCGAGATCATGGGCGCTACCAATCCCGCTAACGCCGCGCCCGGTACAATTCGCAAAGAGTTTGCCGAGAATATCGAGCGCAATTCCGTGCACGGCTCCGACAGCGCAGAAAACGCCGCGCTGGAAATCGGCCTGGTGTTCCAGGAAAGCGAGATCGTAGGCTGAGGCTCAGCGCCTATTCGAGCCCGCTCAGCCGGGCTCGAATACCGCCGCAAGCTAAAGCCTTGTTAGGTCGTAAAGGTGTATCCGCAAGATGAGCAAATTGCCGGCTTGCGCCCCGCTAAAAGCGCAAGTAAGCCAATCGGGAAAAAGCAGATAGAAACTATAATCTGCCACGCCGCAAAGCCGCCCTGCCCTGTTAGTGTGTGACATTTCGGACAAGATATTTGTGCCATTATCAGCCCCCTTCTAAATAGATCATCTTAACAAGCCAAGGGATGAACAGAAGCGGCAGAAGCATTCTTGAACTTAAATTAAGAGCCGCGAGTTCAGTTCCCAGACTCAGGCCATACTTACCCAAGGATAGCAGCGTCACAAGAAAATAAATGAACAGGCTCAGCACTAGGGCCGCGACGAATGGACCTCCCGGATGGAGTGCAAAAGATCCTGTAAGATCGAAATCGCACAAGGCCGATACAGACCTCGTGATCCCGCACGCGGGGCAATCGAGTCCCGTGAGGGCCTTGAATAGACAGAACGAAGGCAAGCCTTGCATGCCAACGCTCCTGCCCAACGTGCCAGTCACGATAGTGGGTCCCGTGGCAAATGCCCCGAACAGCACTACCATTTTGAACCGCCACATGGCGTGGCCGCGAACTGGCATTCTTCCCTCGGCGATCACCGCTACCTAAGCGCGCTGATGCGCTTTTCTATTTTTTCTATCGGAGCAACGGATAATGTCAACCCTCATCCATTCTCCATAGGTGCAGTCCCCCCTGCGGCGTCCCGCGCCATATGTCGCGGCGCATTTTCATGCTACGCAGGGCAGGATAGGAAATCGGGCACTCGAACAGGGGCAGCCAGAGAATGTACCATGCGGGCCGGACACTACAACTTGCCGCCATGCCAGCCTTTCTGGCTCTCGCTATCGTAAGCTATGTGCAGCCCTCACCGATATGCACGATTCCGGGCCCCTACGGCTCCCTGACCAGCATGTGGTTCATGTATTTGGCGATGGCAGCGGCGCATTCCGTGCCTTGGTTTCCGCTCGCGGCGAGATTGCTGGCGAAATCCCCGTCGAAGACCCTGCCTCAGTTGGACTGCTGCGCTCCTTTGCTCCCTGAGACGCCAAGCCGCCAAGACCAGCTCGGCCAAAGACCGCAGCTGGCGGCATAAAGGACTCATGCTTCCCCGGAGCCGTCATCCCGTGCGCGCCGCGGCACGCAGTGACGCTGCGCAGACACGGGATCTTAACAGGCGCAGGCATCCCTAAAGATCCCGGATAAACGCTAAAGCGTTTTCCGGGATGACAACGGCGGGAGTGGCCTAGCGCCTGGCACCTAGCGCTGGGCAACGGATCAGTGCTGGTGCTCGTGCATGCCGCTATCGGCGGAGGGCTTTTTCTCGACCTTGACCTGGACATCGACATCGCCGGCGTGGGCGAAGCTGAGCTTTAAGGGCATGGTCTGGCCCTCTTCGAGGTTATGCTTGAGGCCGATCAGCATGAGGTGATAGCCGCCGGGCTCGAACGCCACCGTGCCGCCGGCCGGGATCGTAACGCCGCCTTCGACGGGCCGCATCCGCATCACGCCGCCCTCATCGTGAATATTCTCATGGACCTCAACCATGTCCGCATCCGGGGACGAGGCGGATTTGAGCGTATCGGCTTCCTTGCCGGCGTTCTTTAGCGTCAGGTAAGCGGCGCCCATCATCATCGGCCCCGCGGTTGGCCTCGCCCAGGGATGCTCAATCGTGAGTTCCCCTGCCTTGTATTCGTGAGCATGCGCAGCGAATGCGGCAATCATCAGCCCTGCGGCTGCGGCTTTCCATGCCATTCTCATAGGGCCATCTCCGGGCGTTACTTTAACCGAAACAGCTACTTGTATCGCATGGTAGTCAGCCTGCGATACAATTTCAATTTAAAAAGGGCAGTCCGCCGGCCCCGCCCGCGCATCGAACTCGCGCATGGCGGCGGCGTCGCGGGCGCTAAGCCCCGGATAGGCCGGATCGGCCCCGACATCGCTGGTGATGCGCCAGGACCGGGCGCACTTCGTACCAGCGGCAAGCTTCGGCACGACCGCGACGCCCTCGACCTCGTCGAGCGTGAACGCATTCGCGGGCACCTTCCCGGTCTTTACGGCGGCGCCGCTTGTGATTGCGATTTCCGCCCAATCGGCGCCTTTTGCCGCCGCCGCCAGCTCCTTGTTCCCGATGTAGATTTCAGGCGCGGCTTCGAGGCTGGCGCCGATGCGCTTCTCGCGGCGTTCGACCTCAAGCGCGCCGGTCACGACGCGGCGAACGGTCCAAATCTTCTCCCATTTGGCGCCGAGCGCCTCGTCGCGCCAATCCGCCGGGATTTCCGGGAAGGTTTGCAGGTGAACCGAGCCCTTCTTGACCTCGCCGTAGCGCGCGAGCCAGGCTTCCTCCGCCGTAAAGCAGAGCAGCGGCGCGAGCCACACCGTGAGGCACTCGAACAGCGTATTCAGCACGGTCAGCGCCGCCCGGCGTTTGAGGCTCGAATAAGCCTCGCAATAAAGCGCGTCCTTGCGGATATCGAAGTAGATCGCCGAAAGGTCGTTCGAGCAGAAATCCGCGATGGTGCGGTAGGCGCGTTTGAAGTCGAAGTCGTTGTAATCGCGCCGGATTTGCTCGTCGATTTCGCCAACCCGGTGCAGCACCCAGCGCTCCAGCTCCGGCATTTCCGCGTGCGCAACCTCGAACTCCGGCTCATAGTGAGCCAGGCTGCCCAAGAGATAGCGCAGCGTGTTGCGCAGCTTGCGGTAGGCGTCCACGGTGGACTGGATGATGTGCGGCCCGATGCGCAGGTCCTCGGTGTAGTCCGACGAAAGCGCCCACAATCGCAAAATATCCGCACCCGACTGCTTGAAGACATCCTGCGGCGCGACGGTGTTGCCCATCGACTTCGCCATTTTGCGGCCCAGCTCGTCCAGGACGAAGCCGTGGGTCAACACGGCGTCGTAGGGCGCGCGCCCGCGCGTGCCGCAGCTTTCGAGCAGCGAGGACTGGAACCAGCCGCGGTGCTGGTCGGAACCTTCAAGATAGAGATCGGCGGGCCATTTCAAGTCTTTGCGCTTTTCGAGGCAGAAGGCGTGCGTGGAGCCCGAGTCGAACCACACGTCGAGAATGTCGCGCACCTGCTCCCAATCGCCTGGCTTCTCGACGAGGCCTTCGAGGAAGCGCGTTGCGGCGCCATCGGCGAACCACGCATCCGCGCCCTCGGCCTTGAAAGCCTCGAAGATGCGCTTCTGCAGCTCCTTTGAGCCCTTGAACTTGGCGCCGGGGATCACCTGCCCCGTTTCCTTGTGGACGAAGACCGTGATCGGCACACCCCAGGCGCGCTGCCGCGACAGCACCCAGTCCGGGCGCTGCTCGATCATGCCGCCGATGCGGTTGCGCCCTTGGGCCGGCACGAAGCGCGTGTCACCGATGGCTTTGACCGCCAGCTCGCGCAGGCTCGCTTTCTTGTCGCCCTTGACGCCGGCGGGTTTGTCCATCGCGACGAACCATTGCGGCGTGTTGCGGTATATGACCGGCGCCTTGGACCGCCAGGAATGGGCGTAATCGTGCTTGTGTCGCGGGTTCATGGCGGCGAGCGCGCCTGCCTCTTTCAGCGCCGCGATCACCGCCGCATTGCCGTAGCGCACATCGTCGAGCTTGCCGAAATGGCCCTTGTCGTCGATGACCCGCTTGGGCTCCGCGCCGCCGAACAGCGGCACGTCCTTGCGGTAGTAACCATCCGGGCCAACGGTGTCCGGCACGATGTGATCGATGCCGAGCGATTGCAGATGGCGCGCGTTCGCTGTCCAGATGTCGAAGTCGTCCGCGCCATGACCGGGTGCGGTATGCACAAAGCCCGTGCCGGTATCCTCTGTCACATGCTCGCCTTCAAGCAGCGGCACTTTGAATGTATAGCCGCCCTCGTGCAACGGATGGGCCGCGGCCAGGCCATCCGGGTTCACGTCTTTGAGAAGCTGCCATGTCTCCACGCGGGCGGCCTTGAAGAACGAGTCCGCCAGCGTTTTGGCCAGGATGAAGCGCTCGCCCCTCTTGGTCCAATTATCTTCAGGCGCCCCGGTTACTTCATAAAGGCCGTACTCGATCTTGTTCGAGAACGCGATGGCGCGGTTGCCTGGGATCGTCCACGGCGTCGTCGTCCAGATGACAATGCTCGCCGCACCAATGTCATTGCGAGGAGCATCGCTCCGAAGCAATCCACCTTTTGCCCTGGATTGCTTCGCTTCGCTCGCAATGACGGTTCCGCTAATCACGGGAAACTTCACCCAGATCGCGGGGCTGGCGTGCTCCTGGTATTCCACCTCGGCCTCGGCGAGGGCGGTGCGCTCGACTACCGACCACATGACGGGCTTGGAGCCGCGATAAAGCAAGCCGCTCATGGCGAACTTCATCAGCTCGTTTGCGATGACGGCCTCGGCCTCGTGGGCCATGGTCGAGTAGTATTTCTGCCAATCGCCCTCGACGCCGAGCCTGCGGAACTCCGCCATCTGCACGCCGATCCACTTCTGGGCAAAGTCGCGGCACTCGCGCCGGAACTCGTTGACCGGCACCTCGTCCTTGTTCCTGCCCTTGGCGCGGTATTGCTCCTCGACCTTCCATTCAATGGGCAGGCCATGGCAGTCCCAGCCGGGCACATAGTTCGCGTCCTTGCCATATCTTTTTCACGTCTTGGTTGTCGGAGAGATACATATTGTGGTGGTAATAATGGTGGTAAACGAAATGTTCGATGTGAAAAATAACTACTTTCA
>JBKQNN010000061.1:0-5609 GCA_052145975.1 Rhodomicrobium sp.
TTCAAGCGTGCTACGAACTATGGCGAAGCCGGGGAGCCGAGTTTATCACAGAGCCAAAGGAGAAGTACGGCGAGACGCGCTGCTACATTCGCGATCCTGATGGTTATATTATAGAAGTTGGGCAACGCAAGCCGGACTTCACTTACGCCTAATTCCGACGTGTTCGCCAATTCCGCGGCTGTATCCAAGGCCTCAAATCAGAGTGGGGCACATTGAGTGCGCCGGACTTTTATCACCTGGTAGCCAAGATGATTGATGTGCTATTCGACGGTATCGGGTGGGCCGCCATTGCCATGATTCTCAGCCGCGTCGCCGCCGGGGTATTTTTCGAAAAAGTACGCCGCGACCGGCGGCTGGGGCTTCGCTCAATTTGAGGGCGGCAAACCCGTTCAGGTGGTAGTGCAAGACTGCTTTGCCTGCCAGGTGCCCGCCGCGGCGCGGGATTACCTATTCACCCATTACGCACCGTGAGAAATCCGCTAAATGCCGCCCCGCGATGCGAGATATTTGGAGCGCCGGAATGATTAGAAACCACCAGCCAGGCGAAGCCGTGTTCAAATCGATTCTCCCGGAAGATGTCGATTGGAAACCGTTCCCCGCGTTTCCGCCCTCTGCACGACTGGCGGTGCTTGCGGGAGAGCCTACTCAAGCCGGACTTTACCTGATTAGAGTCAAGGTGCCCTCCGGCGTGAAACTTATGCCGCACAAACATCCTGAAGATCGTATCTACACGGTCATGTCTGGCGTCTTTTACATCGGGCTCGGTGAGAGGTTCGACGGCGGCAAGGTACGGGCATATCCTCCGGGCAGCGTTATCGTTCTGCCCGGCAACACTTGGCATTTCCACTGGGCGAAGTCCGGCGAATACGTCACGCAGGTGACCGCCATCGGTCCGTTAGGTCTGGAATATAAAGACGCCGCCGATGATCCAAGAAGGATTACCAGGCGGAATGACTGAGCGCCCGGCGAACGCGGAGCGAAATTATGATAACTGGAACTTCTCTAAAAGCTGCGGCGGCGCCGGCCGGTGGTCGTCCTACGCAGGCCACGTTGCTGGAGTCGACGTCCGCGACAACGGCCTATCACCGCGTGACGGTAGATGGCGCCGGAGTTTTCTATCGCGAAGCTGGCCCGAAGGACGCGCCGGCGATCGTGCTCCTGCACGGTTTCCCCTCTTCCTCGCGCGAATTCGATACGCTCATCCCCTTGCTCGCAACACGCTATCATCTGATAGCACCGGATTTTCCTGGATTCGGTCAGAGTGACGCCCCGCGACCATCGTCGTATGCGTACACCTTTGATAATTTGGCCAAGACGATCAACGATCTTCTCGATCAACTCGGGATCGGCAAATACACCTTCTACCTTCATGACTATGGCGGGCCCGTCGGCTTTCGCATCATCCCGGCGCACCCGGAGCGGCTGCAGGCGCTTATCATCCAGAATGCTAATGTCTACAAGGAAGGCCTGGGCGCCAAGTGGGCCGGCATTGCGCAATATTGGGCCGATCCGAAAGCGCATCCGGAAGTGTTCGATGCGTTCGTGTCGCTCACAGCGACCGAACAGCGTCACACCCTCGGCACATCGCATCCCGAACGTTACAACCCGGACACTTGGGCTGACGAGTACGCTCACCTGTCGAGACCTGGCCAACGCGAGATCCAGGCCGATCTGCTGTACGACTACCGTACGAATGTCACGTCCTATCCGGCGTGGCAGGCGTGGTTGCGCGAGCACAAACCCCCGATTTTGGTGGTCTGGGGGCGGAACGATCCCTCGTTCATCGCTCCCGGTGCGGAGGCGTTCAAGCGCGATCTGCCGGACGCCGAAATCCACCTGCTCGACGCCGGCCATTTCGCCTTGGACGAGAAGAACGACGAGATCGCGAGTCTTATTCTAGCGTTTTTGGCCAAACATTCCGTCTGACCGATCCGCCAGAACCAACGAGACAAAAGAGGAAACCGGCTGGCTATCGCGACGCTCCCGGCGCATCTCGCCATGATCGGCGGCGGGGCTATCGGTCCGGAGATGGCGCAATTCTTTTGCCGCGTATCGGCAATACATTGAACCTAGAAACGGCAGTTGCGGCAGCGAAACGCCTGCCGTTGTCATGGCCGGGCTTCGAACCGGCCATCCATGCAGCAAGGAACAAGCTGTGTTTTCAATGCGTTGCTGGATGGCCGGGTCAAGCCCGGCCATGACAACGTATGCTTCACCCGGAAGGTGGTACCATAAGAACGCAAGGCAGTTTTTTCCAGCTCAAATTTTCCGGCCCGGAATAAGCTCAACTGCCGTTTTTAGGTTGAATACGATGGAGCTGGCCACGTGAGACAAGACACTGGCTTCCCTAATCATCGAGTTGAACCCGCCCCTCCCCTCCCATTGCGCCGGGCAGAGCTGCCTACGGGCACCATCGAACTCGCGAGATTTCTGATTGGCAAAACTCTCGTCCGCGATCTTAGGCATGTCCGTTTGAGCGGACGGATCGTTGAAACGGAGGCCTATCCGCCAGGTGATGCCAGCGGCCATGCCTATCGAGGGCCGACTGCAAGAAATCGCTCGCTCTTTCTGGGACATGGATACGCCTATGTCTACCTCAACTATGGAGTGTCCTATCTGTTGAACGTTTCCAGCGAGGAGCCGGGCATCGGCGCCGGGATTTTGCTTCGGGCGCTTGAGCCCCTCGAGGGGATCTCGCAGATGGAACATAACCGGCGAACAACAGCGGTTGCCGATCTCATGAGGGGGCCTGGACGTCTCACCGAGGCGATGGCAATCGATATGGATTGCAATGGTGAGGATCTGTGTCAAGCGCAAGCCCTCTGGCTTGGAACGGCGACTCGCCCAACAGGTTCTATCGGCCAAAGCGTCCGCATCGGAATTTCTCGGGAGCGCGGTCGGCTGCGACGCTTCTATGAGCGCGGTTCTCCCTTTGTCAGTGGTCCGAAGCGCCTTCGCATGTAATAATAAGCACCGCCCGCGTTAACGATGAGTGTTGCCGGATCCAGCGATTGTTCTTCGAAGATCGCACCCTAAGCTCACCCTCGGGCACCATAACTGGAGGGGTTCCCCGCCCTTCGCTGGTAAATGTCGCAGAGGTCTGCTGCTGGCCCTCCAGCGACCTATGGAACCGGGCACCAAGCGTTAGATTGTGACGGCCAGCGAAAGAGGCTGCCGGCTTAGTAGGCGCCGAAAACCCGCTCGAAGATCGCGTCTACGTGGCGCAGGTGCGTATGCACGTTGAACAGCGCCTCAAGTTCGGCCGGGGAAAGTGCCGCGCTTACCTCGGGGTCCGCCTTCAGGAACTCCAGGAACGAGCCCTCGCCGCGGAAGGCGCGCATGGCACTCTTCTGCACGAGGCGATAGGCGTCCTCGCGGGCGAGGCCTTTTTGCGTGAGCGCCAGCAGCACCTGCTGGGAGTGAACCAGGCCGCCGCCGCGTTCCAAATTCTGCAGCATTCGCTCAGGGTACACCACGAGCCTATCGATCACCCCGGCCAGCCGCGCTAGCGCGAAGTCGAGTGTAACCGTGGCGTCCGGCCCGATCATGCGCTCCACCGAGGAATGCGAAATATCGCGCTCGTGCCAAAGCGCCACGTTCTCCATGGCCGGCACCGCGTAGCCGCGCACGATCCGGGCCAAGCCGGTGAGGTTCTCGGTCAGGACAGGATTGCGCTTGTGCGGCATGGCGGAGGAGCCCTTCTGCTTCTCGGAGAAGAACTCCTCGGCCTCGCCGACCTCGCTGCGCTGCAAATGGCGGATTTCGGTTGCCAGCCGCTCCACCGAAGAGGCGATCACGCCCAGCGTCGCAAAGAACATGGCGTGCCGGTCGCGCGGGATGATCTGCGTGGAAACCGGCTCGGGCCTGAGCCCCAGCTTTTCGGCCACGTAGGCCTCGACCCGCGGATCGAGATGCGCGAACGTGCCCACCGCGCCCGAGATCGCGCAGGTGGCGATGTCCTCCTTGGTGCACTCCAGCCGCTCTTTGGCGCGCGCGAACTCGGCATAGGCGAAGGCGAGCTTGAGGCCGAAGGTGGTGGGCTCGGCGTGGATGCCGTGGCTGCGGCCCACCGTGACCGTAGCTTTATGCTCCAGCGCGCGGCGTTTGAGCGCGGCCAGAAGCGCATCGAGATCGGCGAGCAGGATGTCGCCTGCGCGCGTGAGCTGCACCGCGAGACAGGTATCGAGCACATCCGACGAGGTCATGCCCTGGTGCATGAACCGCGCCTCGGGGCCCGTATGCTCGGCCACGCTCGTTAGAAACGCGATGACATCGTGCTTGACCTCGCGCTCGATTTCGTCGATGCGCGCGATGTTGAAGCCGCCGCGGTCGCGTAAGACCTTCGCGGTGCCGGCGGGCACCTGGCCCAGCTGCTCCATCGCCTCGGCAGCCAGCGTCTCGATTTCGAGCCAGATTTCGTACTTCGTTTGATCGGACCAGATGGCGGCCATTTGCGGCCGGGAATAGCGCGGGATCATGCGAGAACTCTCTAAAGTTGGAAGGCCGCCTCGAAGGCCGGCAGAGCGAGACGATGGGAGTGTAAAAGGCGAACGAGGGCAGGCGAGGGCGGCCGGCCGGAGGTGAACCGGATTTCTCCGCAAGCCCGATTTGCACCGGCGCCTACGATATGGCGCGCTTCGGCGAGCACGTAGGCGATGCGGCGCCCGATGGCAGGCGCTGGATCGATCCAGGCGACCGGCCATGGCGCCAGCGCAGCGAGCTTGTCGAGGAGCAGAGGATAATGGGTGCAGCCGAGCACCACAACATCGGTTCTCCTGCCGCCTTCATCGGCAAAAGCGGGCGCGATTTCGCGGGCTATCGCTTCCTCGTCCACGGCAGCGCCGCTTGCATGGGCCTCGGCCAGTGCTGCGAGCGTTGGCGCGCCAACGAGCGTAAAGCGTGCCTCCGCGCCGAATTGCTTGATCAGAGCGCGTGTGTATTCGCGGGCGACGGTTGCGGGCGTTGCAAGCACCGAAACTAAGCCGCTCCGCGTGAGCGCCGCGGCGGGCTTCACGGCGGGCACCGTCCCGACGATGGGGACGGAGAAGTTCTCGCGCAGCGTCTTGAGCGCGATTGTCGAGGCGGTGTTGCAGGCTAGCACGATGCAATCGGGTTCGAACTCGCCAGCGGCAGGCCCGATCAGCGTCAGCAGCCGCGCGATGAGCGCGGTCTCGCTCTTCGATCCATAAGGAAAGCCGGCATCGTCGGCGATGAACAGAACGTCCGCCTCCGGCACGGAGCTTCGCGCCGCGCTGAGCACAGTCAGCCCGCCAAGCCCTGAATCGACGAAGAGAAGCCGCGGCGCGCGGCCGGAAATGCTCATGATGCCGAGACCTGTGACTCGTTATTGTCATGGCCGGGCTTGACCCGGCCATCCAGCTAAAAGTGGCCGCCGGCGATGTGGCTATTTGGTTGAGTGAATATGTAGCGAATTGCTGGCGGCCGCTCAAGGCATCATTGGTTCGGTTGATTTTCGGGCGAAAAAATCAACCGTCATTATATGACAGCAATCGGTGAATTTGGCTTGGAAGCTCCTATGAACCTGACCATCGAAAATCTGCCTGAGCACGTGTGGGAGCGTCTCGAAAAGAAGGCGAAGGCCTCCGGCC
>JBKQNN010000062.1:0-15018 GCA_052145975.1 Rhodomicrobium sp.
CGTCCGCGCCTTGCACCTCGCGCAGCGCCGTTATCTTCTGCCGCACGCGGATATAGCCGCCGATCACCCAATAGATCGAAGACGAGCCGGGCGCGAAGCCCTCGCGGCGCGGCGTCTGGCGCGTCACGTGCATCAACTCTGCGTCTGCGTCCGTCTTACGCATCGTAGCAAGGCGGCGGCGCTGCCAGGACGCCAGATCCTCCACGCTGTCCACGCCCACGCACAATTTTAAAATATGAAGCGTCATGAGCCGGTTTTAGCAGCGCTCCGCCCGCATGAACAGGCGGAGATAGGGGCTCGCGGCATTTTCCCCGCTACGGATTGCGGGGTTCAAATCCGCCGCAGCGTCATTCCCGCGAAGGCGGGAATCCATTTCCGCCGCAGGAACAAGATATTAGTATGGGTCCCCGCCTCCGCAACGCTGCGGAAGCGATCGAGCTGGGGCGCGGGTTAGCCGGCAGGTTCGGATTGAGAGCCAGCGCATTTTCCCCTAACCTGCGCTCCATGCCAACAGAACAACTCCTTCATGTCGTGGGTGCGGGTCTGGCGGGCTCCGAAGCGGCCTGGCAGGCGGCCGAAGCCGGCGTCCAGGTGGTGCTGCACGAGATGCGCCCCGGCCGCATGACCGAGGCGCACAAAACCGGCGGCTGCGCCGAGCTCGTGTGCTCGAATTCCTTCCGCTCGGACGACCCGGAGACGAACGCCGTTGGCCTGCTCCACGAGGAGATGCGCCGGGCGGGTTCGCTCATCATGCAAGCGGCGGAACGCCATAAGCTTCCCGCCGGCGGCGCGCTAGCCGTGGACCGCGACGGCTTTTCGGCGGAAGTGTCGGAACGGCTCGCTGCCCATCCGAACATCCGCATGGAGCGGGGCGAACTCGCGGGCCTGCCGCCGGCGGACTGGACCTCCGTCATTGTTGCCACCGGCCCGCTGACCTCGCCTTCGCTCGGTGCGGCGATCAATGCGCTGACCGGCGAAGACGCGCTTTCGTTCTTCGACGCCATCGCCCCCATCGTCCTGCATGAAAGCATCGATATGGATGTGGCCTGGATGCAATCGCGCTACGATAAGGAAGGGCCCGCCGGCACCGGCGCGGATTACGTCAACTGCCCGCTGTCGCAGGAGCAGTACGAGGCTTTCATCGAGGCGCTGCTCGCGGCGGAGAAAACCGAATTCAAAGAGTGGGAGAAGTCCACGCCTTATTTCGAGGGCTGCCTGCCCATCGAGGTGATGGCGGAGCGCGGGCGCGAAACCTTGCGCTTCGGGCCGATGAAACCCGTTGGCCTCGACGATCCGCGCACCGGCCGCTGGCCCTACGCCGTGGTGCAGCTCCGGCAGGACAACGCGCTCGGCACGCTCTGGAACATGGTGGGCTTCCAGACCAAGCTGAAGCACGGCGAGCAGGTCCGCATTTTCCGGACGATTCCGGGCCTCGAACACGCTGTGTTCGCAAGGCTCGGCGGCTTGCACCGCAACACCTTCCTGAACAGCCCGAAGCTGCTCGACGCGCGTCTGCGGCTCAAGGCCGATCCGCGCTTGCGCTTCGCTGGGCAGATCACCGGCGTCGAAGGCTATGTGGAGTCGGCGGCAATCGGGCTGCTTGCCGGGAAATTCGCCGCAGCCGGATTCGCCGGCCGCGAGCAAGCGCCACCGCCGCCAACCACCGCGCTCGGCGCGCTGCTGGCGCACATCACCGGCGGCCATCTATCGGACGAAGGCACGGGTGCTGCTGCGCGCAGCTTCCAGCCGATGAACGTCAATTTCGGCCTCTTCCCGCCGATTACCGCCGAAACCAGCCCGGATGGCAAGCGCCTCAAGGGCGCCGCCCGCGGCATCGCGCGTAAAAAGGCGATGTCGGCGCGCGCGCTGGCGGACCTGAGCCAATGGCTGAGGGGTGAGTCATAGCCATAGGGTGACGCGCGCTGTATTGACCTACGCCACCAGCCCCTTGCCGCCCGGAAACTACTTCTGTTGGCGTTCCGCCCGCGCTTGCGCTAGGGTCGCGCCATATTGGGGGTGCCTATGGCGGGCAAGATCTTCATCAACTACCGGCGGTCGCTGAACCTCGTGGAGGCGCAGCTCCTGCAGAAGGTACTGCAGCGCCATTTCGGCAAGGCGGGCGTGTTCCTCGACGTGAGCGGCCTCGAAGGCGGCCAGCATTGGCTGCACACGCTGGAGGGCCAAGTCGACGCGAGTGCTGCGATGGTGTCGCTGATCGCCAAGGGCTGGACCGGCCTCACCGACGAACGCGGCCAGCGCCGGCTCGACAACCCCGACGATTTCGTGCGCTTCGAGATCGCCCGCGCGTTTTCGCGCAAAATCCCGGTGCTGCCGCTGCGGCTCAATGGCGCGGATATGCCGGGGGTCGCGGATTTGCCGCTGAACCTCGTGCAGCTCGCCTTTCAGCAGGCCATGCACCTGCGCGGCGAGACCTTCGACGACGACGCGGACAAGATCGCCGGCCGGCTCAAGGAGCTGATCGCGCCGCCCAGCCGGAAACTGCCCTATTGGGCGGCCGGCGCCATCGCAGCCACAGCGCTACTGGCGGGGCTTGCGGCCGGGCCTTCGGTACTGACCGGACTCCGCATTATCGATCCCATAACCGACCCGGGCCTTCGTGCGGAGCTTGAACAGTCGCAGAAGAGGGCTGCGGCCGAGGAGGCGGCCCGGAAAGAGGCCGAGGCAAAATATGCGGCGGCGCAGCGCGAGCGCGACCAGGCGCAAGCGGCGGCGTCGTCGGCGAAGGAGCGCGCGGACCGGGCGGAGGCCGCGCTGAAGCGGCCCGTGGCGTCGGCTTCGGCAGAGGTTTCCGCGCCAAAGTCGAAGCCCAGCTTCAAGGATTGCTCCGATTGCCCCGAGATGGTGGTTGTCCCAGCGGGCAGCTTCACCATGGGTTCCCCCTCAAGCGAGGAGTACCACCGAGCCGACGAAAGCCCGCAGCACGAGGTACGTATTTCGAAGCCCTTCGCTGTTGGCCGGTCCGCCGTGACATTCGCCGAGTGGGACGCCTGCGCCGCCGGCGGCGGTTGCGGCGGCTACAAGCCTAGCGATCAAGGCTGGGGGCGCGAAGACCGGCCGGTCATCAATGTTAGCTGGGACGACGCCAAGGCTTACGTGAAATGGCTGTCGGGCAAAACCCGCAAGGAGTATCGGCTGCTCTCGGAGGCGGAGCGGGAATATGTGACGCGCGCTGGAACCGATACGCCGTTCTGGTGGGGCAACTCGATTTCAACCGATAAAGCCAACTACGATGGCACTTACGGCTATCGAGGTGGCCCCATGGGCGAATACCGGCAAAAGACCTTACCTGTGAAATCGTTCCAGCCTAACCCTTGGGGGCTCTATCAGGTGCATGGCAACGTTTGGGAGTGGGTGGAGGATTGCTGGCACGGAGATTACGATAATGCACCGGATGACGGTTCAGCATGGAAAACCGGAGAGTGTGGATATCGCATCTTTCGCGGCGGCTCGTGGAACTATGATCCGCAGTTTCTCCGCGCGGCGCGCCGCGACGACTCCTTACTTCGCGGCCCTAGCTACCGTAGCGGCAATGTTGGTTTCCGTGTGGCGGCGGGTTGACAGGACTTAAATCGTTAATCTTTGCAACCTTACCGCTTACACTCCAAGGATCGCCGCGCGCCGCGAGCGAAAGCAGTTTCGCCGGAGGCGAGTGGATTTTCGGCATGCCAGTTTGGGAAATGCCCAATGTTACCGCCCCCTAATCAATTCTTGCTTTCTATGGTCCAATGGACTATAGTTTATCGCGCGAGGGACGATGCGGATATTCAAGACGCGACATTTCGCACGTTTTGCGCGCCAGGAGACCATCCGCGACGAAACCCTCGCCAGAGCGATCCGCGATGCCGAAAGCGGGCTGGTTGCCGCTGAGCTTGGCGGCGGCCTTATCAAGCTTCGCGTTGCCCGGCCGGGCAGGGGCAAGAGCGCTGGCTATCGTACACTCATCGCCTATAGCAGAGGCCGGCGCGCTGTGTTCTTGCTGGGCTTTGCCAAGAACGAACGGGAAAACATCGATCCCAAGCAGCTCGCCGATCTGAAAGCTGCGGCGACCGACATTTTAAGCCAGAGCGATCATGCACTCGATTTGCAAATCGAGGCGGGGCGGTTACAGGAGGTAGACCATGACCGGGAAGAACGCGAAGGGTAACCCCCGGATAGACGAAGCGCTGCTGGAGCTAGCGCAGGATTTTCGCGGCACGCTGCTCAGCGAGCAAACGGCCGATAAAATCACCATGCGCATTCTGGGCGGCAAGGCCCCCGCCAAACCTGCCCCGCTCGAACCGGGAGAAATCCGCGCGATACGCGAGGAGGCCCAGATGAGCCAAGCCGTTTTCGCAGCGGTGATCAATGTCACGGCCGGGTATCTTTCCAAGCTTGAGCGCGGTGCGATAAGGCCGGCCGGACCCGCGCTTGCCCTGCTGGATGTCATCCGCCGCAAAGGCATCGGCGCGGTGCTTTGAGGCGCGGCTAGCCGCCAGCCGTCACATGCTGTAGACTGTCCAGGCGCAGACGGAGGTTGCGTCATGCAGAAGGATATCACATTCAGCGTGGAGGAAGCGCTGGTCGAGAAGGCCAGGGCCAAGGCGCGCGCCGGCAACAAGGAGCTGGAGGACTTGTTCCGCGGCTGGCTTGAGGACTACACGCGCGATGCTGCCATGACGGCGGAAGAAGGCGAACGCCGTGCTGCGGCCTACCGCGAGGTCATGGAGAAGCTCAGCCATATCAGCACCGGAGGCCGGAAATTTACCAGAGAAGAGATGAATGAACGTTAAGTATTTTCTCGATACCAATGTTATTTATTACAGTTTCGATCCCACGGCGCCGCTGAAACGGCAGCGGGCGGAAGCATTGATAAACCGCGCATTGACCCTGCGCGATGGCTGCATTAGTTTTCAGGTCGCGCAGGAATTCTTGCATCTTTGTCAACGCAAATTCCAAACGCCCATGACAGCCGCAGAAGCCGCATTTTATCTGGACAAAACGCTGAAGCCGCTTTGCCAGGTTTTCCCCTCCTTCGATTTGCTACAAAGCGCGTTGGAAATCAAGGACCGCTACGGCTTTCATTTCTACGACTCCCTTGTCGTAGCGGCGGCACTCGAAGCGGGTTGCGAGCGGCTGTACAGCGAGGATTTGCAACACGGGCAGGCGATTGGAGACTTGCGCATCGAGAACCCCTTCGCCGTCTGATCCGCAGCCATATCGGGTGCGGCTAAGCGGCGGTTGCCGCTTCGCGATGACGGCGCGCCCGATCGAGCGTCCGGTGCATTGGCGTCGCGCACATTGCCGGTAAACAAACCGTTCGATTTGCGTAAGGGCCTACTATGCTTAATGCGCGGACGGTTAACGGCGGGTCCTCATATTTTCCGCCGCCGTCTTTCTGCGAATCTTTTGCCACTTTGGGTCGATTTCTGCGACTCCAAAATCCTATTAAATATATTTGCAGATTTGAAATTGACCGTGAATCCCGCATGAGGGCGATGGTGCTTGCAACTTTTTCCTTGCAAAATCACGCGCTTACAAATGCTCCGCCTCTTAACGCGATCTTAAAGCACCTATGCTAAATTAGCACAACATCGAAAAGCGCCGCAAATTGCGCCCAAAGGCAGCGAAAATGCGTTAACAGGGGTTTTATCGCCGTCCCGGGAGCCGCTCCGGCTATCCGGGAACTTGAAGGCAACCGGCGCACGTTACGATCCCGATAGCGCCCCCGCATTTCCAGGACGGCGCTAAATGGCGGCGGAGCGGCGTCATTCACGGAAACTTAATACGCCTTTCAGGTAAGTTAACGCCTTTGGCTTGCACCGGCCGCCGATGTTTGCCAAATTGCGCCGGACTCCCCTTTCCATCTGTCCTCGTAACTTGCATATCGCCGGAGTTTCCCCATGGTCGAGCTTTCGCTGCCGAAAAACTCAAAAGTCCGCAAGGGCAAAGTCTGGAACAAACCGGAGCGCAAGGCCGGGGCGAACTGGCGGAGGTTCGAGATTTATCGCTGGAACCCGGAGGCCGGGGCGAACCCTTCGATCGACACCTTCTATATCGATCTGAACGATTGCGGCCCGATGGTCTTGGACGCGATGCTCAAGATCAAGAACGAGATCGATCCCAGCCTCGCGTTCCGCCGTTCTTGCCGCGAGGGCATCTGCGGCTCCTGCGCCATGAACATCAACGGCACCAACACGCTGGCCTGCACGCAGGCGATCAAGGACATGAGCGGCACGATCCGCATCTATCCGCTGCCGCACATGGAGGTGGTGAAAGACCTGATAACGGACCTCACGAATTTCTACGCGCAACACCGCTCCGTTGAGCCTTGGCTGCAGACCGAGACGCCCGCACCCGGCAAGGAGTGGCGTCAAAGCCGCGAGGACCGCGCGCAGCTCGACGGCCTTTACGAGTGCATATTGTGCGCCTGCTGTTCGAGCGCATGCCCGTCCTATTGGTGGAACTGCGACCGCTATCTTGGGCCGGCGGCGCTGCTGCAAGCCACGCGCTGGGTTACCGATAGTCGCGACGAGGCCACCGGCGAGCGGCTCGACGATCTCGAAGATCCCTTCCGGCTTTACCGCTGCCATACTATCCTTAACTGCGCGCAAGTCTGCCCGAAGGGTCTGAACCCCGCCAAGGCAATTGCCGAACTCAAGAAGATGCTGGTAGAGCGCCAGATTTAGACTGTCGCATTGTCATCGCGAGGCGCCGCTTGCGCCGTCGCGATCCGGCATAGACTTGCACTGTACTCGCTAATATTGCGTTTGGTTCGTTCACCCGGGCGCTATCCCGGTAATGCCGCAGGCATTGTCCGGGATGAGGGACGAGGAATTATACCGGATCGGCTTGAATACTTCACAGAGTCCCCCCTCATCCTGTCCTTCGCTTGAACTACCCGCAGCGGGCTCCCTCTCCCCTTGGGGAGAGGGCTGGGGTGAGGGGGTCTTCTGCTGAATTACTCAACCGGATTCGGTATTACTTATTGTTTCCGTTTTTACAGGCGGGGTGGTTTCCGCGTGGAATGTCGCAGCCCGCGATAATCCAGGGATAGTCTTGGAAGTGCTGCTGCAACGCCCCGCGGATGCACTGCGCGGCGGCGCAGGCGATGCGCTTCGGGATGTCGCCGAGCTCGCCTTGCCGGGCTACGACGTAAAGCCGCCGGTGCAGCGCCGGTCCGGGCATCGGCACGTATCGGATCTCGGGCCAGAAAGGCCGCCCCAGGAGCGCGCATAAAGGAGTGACGATGGCCCAGCCGAGCCCGCCCGCAACCATGGCCAAGATGGCGTCGGCGTTGTCGAATTCCACCCGGCCCTTGGCATCCACTTTGAGCCGCCCCAGATGCCGTTCCACCTGGCGCCCGATCATGGTGCGTGCGCTGAACCGGACAAGATGACGTTCCGCGGCGAGGACCGACAAATCTTCCACCTCGCCTGGAAAATCCTTTGGCAGAGCGATAAAGAACGGCTCCTTCAAGATTTCGTGCCGCTCGACCTTTGGATACTCTTCCAACGGATCGGGCGTAACCACGATGTCTGCCTCGCGCGCGAGCAGCGCGCGGTTGTGCTGGCTATGCAGGCCCGCATGCACCGACCAGAGATCGGCAAAACCCTGGATACTCTTGACGAAGCCCGGCCCAATCGTGCCGGCGATAGTTTCGACAAGGCAAAGATTGAGCTTGGGATAAGCAGCCGCCTCCGGTTCCCGGACGCTCTTGATGGCGTCGCGCGCCGCGACCAGTAGTCCGCGCGCTTTTTCAAGCAGAACCGCGCCCGAAGGCGTCAGCACAATCGGGCGGACTTGGCGGTCGAAGAGTTTTACCTTGAGCGACTCTTCGAGGGCGGCGATCATCTGACTGACGGCCGACTGGGTCAGGTTCATCCGCCGGGCGGCCGGGCTCATGCCACCGTATTCCACAATTTGTACGAAGACGTCGAGAGACCTGAGGTTTAAGTCCAATGCGTCTCTGCCAGGCCGTGCGAGAGCCGAACGGCGGCGTTGCTGTTCCTTCACCGGGGCCTCAATGCGAATTACTAACTTTATTCTACTCCGGCGGCATTTCTGGCCCTAAGCGGGAAAGTCCAATGCCGATCCGCGCAACATTATTGCACGAAATGCGGCGATGCAAATTTAAAGGGCATATTGTATACAATTCGCGCCTGCGATGTGACGCCTTTACAGCACGCCCGCCTGCCGCAATACGCTCGGGAGATCGCGCAGAGGCACGTAATAGAACCCGCTCTTGTTGGCCTCTTTTTCCATATCGATGTGATAAAAAAGATTACGCTTGAAGGAAGCAAGCATCTTTTCGAGCGCGCGTTCCTCTACTTCCTGCATGATCTGCCGCTGCTCGCCCTCGAACCTGCTCCGCCGCTTCCTTAAGCGCAAAATCCTTGGCGATTCCGTCAAAGGATAAACGATGGTTGGGATCTCGATACACACCGTGGCCCCGCGTGCAATGCCTTTGGCATCGAACCAGCCGCCATAGTCGCGTTTGTCGAGCGGACGATCGCCCGCGATGGTAGCACGCTCCAGTTCGACGCCCAGCCCGGCCAGCGCCGCCTTGAGCGCTCTGTCGTCCTCGAAGAAGCTTTGGCTGAGTTGAGCGGGCGGCTCGACGGCGATGAGCGCCTTCACGGTCGCAGGGACGGTGCGCGTGGACGTGATCGTCTTATTGCCGAAGCGCGCCGGCCGCTCCTCCTTGAACAAAAGCTTGCACGGCCTGCCCGCGAAACCGTCAGGCCGGATGAAACGCTTCACGGCGTTTGTATAATAGCTCGCGGCCATGCCTGCGGGGCCGGCGAGGTCGACGATGGGCAGGCCGTCGAAATGCGCGGTGAGGATATTGCCCGCCATCGCGGTCCTGGCATCGGCGCCGCTCAAGAACGTCTTCAGCCTGCCGAACAGTTCGCTCTGGCTTGGGCTTGGATCGGCCGGATTGAAATCCGCCTGGATTTGCAGGCCGCGGATCACGCGCACCGATGAGAAGTAGAACGAGGTCTCCTCGTCCTCCGTCACAAAAATATGCGGAATCCCAAGCGCGTGGATGATGCCGGCCTCGTAGGCGACGCTCGGCCGGCTGTCCGTAAGGTCGAGCACCACCAGGTCGGCTTGCTCGATCTCGCTCATCACGAGTTCGATAATCGTCGTTTCGTTCGGGCTCTCCGGCGTGACCACCCGGAAGGGCTTGAGCCCGCCCACCGTGAGCGCTTGGCTCATCTGGTCGAGGATTTCGCCGATGCGCGCGGTGTTCGACTGGCGGATCACAGCGTCGCCGACGCGATGCTGCATCGGCCCGAGCACAAGCAGGTTGTACGTCATGAAGCCCCCAAACGCTAACGCCTGCCCCCCTTATAGCCGAGACGCGGATGGATCCGGAAGAGCTTTGCTCGATCTGCCGGCGAGCGGCCCGGTTTAGCGTTTTGTTAGCCACGTTCGATAGGGTGGATCCCCCAGCCCTGGATTTTCCGGCGTCTGAGCGCAGGCCCGCGCGTTTACTTTTTGGCGCAAGAGCCGCTCGCTGCAAACAGCACCGGATCACGCTGCCCGGTCCCGCCGCTTGCCTCCCTTTAGCCGCCCCCGCTTCGCCCGCAATCCTGCAAATTCCTGCAAATAAAGCCATGCCAGTGCCTCCCGGCGGCTCGCGCGCCTTCCAATGACGCAATAGTGGACCATAGCGCCTTACCGATGCGCTAACGCCGCGCGGGTGAATCGCATCGGACGGCCGCAGCGCCGGCCTCGCTAAGGCTCCGCAATGTCATTTCCGCGAAGGCTGGAATCCGTTTCTCCTTTTGGAACAAGCTGTTGCATGGATCCCCGCACGCGCGGGGATGACGGCCGAGCCCTGAATTCGCTGGGAATGACGCTGCGGACCGGGGAATGAGGCTGCGGAAACGCGGCCGGCGGTTGGAGCAAGAAGCGGCGCGCCGGTGCACGGCATAGCCTTGTAAAAGGCGGGCCTTCTATTCGCTCTGCCAGGCTCGCCTTGGTATCCAGAATCCGCGGCGCAGGCATTTCCCTGCAAATAGTCTTTCTCGCATACAGCGGTCGCTTCATTTTTTAAATACCCGCAAACCTATGACTTCTGCTAATACACGCCTGCGGGCTTGACTTTCTTTCTCCGCCGGCGCGCTTCGAAGAAAAGGCTGCTCCGGTAGAATATAATGGCAATACGGACGAATAAGTTATTGAAATAACACACATAACCGGAGCTTGCCGTTAACCAATTCTGCAACCGAAGGTTTGGATTTGTGGTTAACACGCGCAACAATCTAATATTAACGGGTATTTTGGAATCGTGGAATTCGACCTAAAGTGGCAAAAGATTCGCAGAAAGACGGTGGCGGAAAAGATCCGGGGTGCTCATTTACCACAAAAAATTTAACCATGGCAGGCCCTTACGGACGCCTATCCCGCCGGTCTAAGGGATAAGGGTCTATATCGTGTGGCACACTTTGCGGACGACCCTCCCATAGCTGGCCGGAAAGGGGGCTGTGGGTCGAAAGCGGCTGTGCCGGTTTTCCCGGGACCCAGTGAGCGCCATGTCGGCTTGAAGATCCTAATGCTGCCTTCTCCGGCAACGCCCAAACAACGCCGCCCCTGACCCAAATAGGACTCATAATGCGCAATCACGTCGAGATGGAGCGCCCACCATCCTTCTTGCGATCATAATGGAACAGGCACAAAGCTGGCGGCCAGTAATTGCAGGAAACACCGGACTTAGACGAGGCAGCGCGCGAAAAGGTGAACGCGCAGGCTAAAGCTTTATTAATGAGGCAATCCGGTATAAAACCGCATGCACGCTTCATAATTTACGTAATCGTCCTTATCCAGTAGATGCTGGCAGGTTCCATGATCCGGCAAGAATTGTTTTGCGGGATCTGGCATGTATAATTGAACAGGATGTTGACGGGCGTCTTCAGCCGCTTTTTTTGCCGCCTCCTCATGCACGGCGCGCAAGCATTCCTGGAGTTTCGACGAGCGCCAAGGCAGGATCGAATCGAAAGCCGCATGACAATACTTCTCGCCAGCCTCTTCCTCAGAGGGCTCTGGCGCCGGATGGGGTGATGGTATTATTGCGAATTCTATGACTTGAACTTGCGCCTGTGCGTGCAATGCCAGCAGCGAAACTGCCGCCAACGCTCCGATAACGATTATTTTCCGTATCATTGTGGTGTCAGTCATTGCATGTTATTTGTTCCAGCCCCGCTATGGAGCCTGGATTTTTTCGTGTCAAGGCTCACCGAGCCGCCAGTGCATTTTCGCCTTTGTTCCCATCGGCGGCCGCGAAGTCATCGCGGTCGCAGCGGCACTTTCGTGGAGACGCTGGCCATGCGTTCGAAGAGCGTTTCGCATGCGGCCTGAACGGTTTTTCCCAAGTGAAACGTTTCTTGCAAAACCGAAACTCTGCAGAGCATTTCTACCCTTGTTCGACTCATTAAAGCCCAAATAGGTGCTGGGGGAGCGTTTTAGCTCGCTCATGTACAAGCGCAAAGTGTTGCTCGCTTTCGGCTTCCAAGACCTGACGCTTGGCGTTCGTATCGGGCACGGAATCGAATGTACGCGCAAAGATAAACTCGCCTTTCTCCCATATTTCTTGCATTGCCGCTGTTAAGAGGCGCTGGCCCTCTATATCGTTCCTTTGTTGGAAGTATTCTTGCAAATGTAGGCACACAACATGAAATCGAATTGGCGCGGGCGGATGTGGGTGTGTTGTTAGTGTGTCGCTCGTCCACTTGGTTTCACGGCAAAGTCTAAAAACAAAATAGAGCACCAACAGGTAATGGTACATGGCCTCAACGTCTGTTTGAAGATATGAGCGGTAGGCGCCATCAATAGGACCGTTCACAAGGCCAAACCTGTTTCTGATACGCGACAGCCGTTGGAAGCCCCAAATTGCTGCGTGACCATCCGCCACGACTTCAAGGGCTTGTGCGCTGATTGAATCCGGACATGAAAAGTCGCAATGCCCTAGAACGAGGTGGGCAAGTTCGTGGCGCACGATAAAGTCGAAACACTCTTTGGAGAACATCACTGCGAAGGCGAGCCGAGAATGGTCTTCACCTTCACTGATTTTGCCGCCGATGCTAGGCCACAGTTCAGGACGCTCCATCATACGCAAGCAGAAGTCCATCACCGTTGACACGTCATCGACGTGCAAGACGATGTAGTCATATATATTTCGAAACGAGAACGCGCCGTATCCCGCTTGCTCACAAAAGAAAACGTAGGCCGGTCGCCGCTTTGGCTCAGGAACGATCCGCAGTAGTCGGCCGACTTCTGCCCTGGCGCCTCGTTCGAACTGGGCCACGACGGTCGGCAGTATCGATAAGGTAGCTGTATCAATTCGTGCGCCACGGTCGTTATTCTTCAGATAGTCGTCGAGGCAATCGAGCACGTCTTGGGTAATTGATCCGCCTGTTTGCGTCATTGTTGCGAGGGTAACTTTCCCTGGTCGGCCATCGACTGGTTTATACCAATTATTGTTGGATTTTGAATTTTCCGAACATAGTGTAGTCTCAGCCGCGATCATAGAACAGCATCGGGTTTTGGTCACGCGGCCAAGTCATCGCGTGCACCATTACGCGCAGTTGATGGTTACTTCCAACCTCCGACAGCTCCCGTCCCTACAGCTTTTCCGCCGCTTCCTTCGCCGTCTTAGCTTCGATCTTCTTATAATCTCCATCAGGAAAGCGCACTTGAAAAGTTGTCATCTCTAGGTTCTCCAGATCACTCGGGACGGGTTATTATATACGAGTCGTCCGGAAAATGAGGGGCAACAATATGATTGTCAGCAGTTGGCCCACCTTCTCCGTCTGAAGCTGAATCTATGGTAGCCTGCAAAAGGATCCGAAAGCAGACGCGCCAATCTAACAAAGTTTCTGAAAGCGGTTGGGCCGCTCCCGGCCTTTCACGCCGGTGAGAGGCAAAGCCGAGCCTGACGGACGGCCGCATCGGCGCCGGCGCGCCGGTGTTTCGCTGAGCCGCGTATCGGGAACCGTAATCGCGCATGACTGAATTTCATAACTCTATACCTGCTTCCACATCGGCCAAAAAACTGGACGCCCCATCGCCTGGGACGCATGCTTGTCTCTATTCTTGCATTATTCCAGCGGAGCTTGCGTGGACCTTGGCGTGCCGTATTTTGCCAGCCGGGCGCGGATCTTTTCCACTGGTTCCGTCAAAGTTGTGCAAAACCTTTCACGTTCTAGTTGTGTTCCGGCCGGTCCGGCGCAATCCTTGGGCCATCCGCGGAACGCTTCAACGCAGCCGGATATAGCGGCGGGATACCTGCGGAGCTGTTTGAAAAGTTGGTCATATGGCAGCCCCATGCACAGCGGGGCATACGCGCGCGCCGTTCCGGGACATGAAAAGCCAGTTCGCGATGGCCGCCATGCCCCCGGTAAGAGACGGTGCCGCCAGGGGGCGGAAAATCCGGTTTCGGCCTACTACGGCCTTCGGGGCTATGCCATATAGCGGAAATCGCCCCAACCGGGTTTTGCAGAGCAAGCTTAGAGCGGGTGGGCGCCAGCGCGGTTACTTCTGCGCGGGGCGGAGCTCGACGCTTTCGCCGCAGCCGCAGGCGCCGGTCTGGTTCGGGTTGTTGAACACGAAGCCGGAGGTGAGCTTATCGGTCTTGTAGTCCATTTCGGTGCCGAGCAGGAACAGGATCGCGGAAGGGTCGATCAGAATGCGCACGCCCTTTTCGTCGATCACCTCGTCGTGCGGCTTGGCTTCGGCGGCGTATTCCATGGTGTATTCTAGCCCAGCGCAGCCGCCCTTCTTCACGCCGACGCGCAAGCCGGCAACCGGCGCCTGCGAACGCGCCATGATCGCCTTCACGCGCTCGGCCGCTGCGTCCGTCAGCGTTATGACCTTCGGTCTGGCCCTCACCATAAGCCTGCTTCCTCCCCCCAAGTCATGGCCGGGCTTGACCCGCCCATCCAGCTAAAACTAGAACATATTCAAAGCGATGCGCGCCTCGTCCGACATGCGCGACGGCTCCCAAGGCGGCATGAACACCATTTGCACGCGCGCGGCGCTAACACCCCGGACCGAGGCGACGGCGCTCTCGACCCACGCCGGCATATCGCCTGCCACCGGGCAACCGGGCGCCGTGAGCGTCATCTCGATGTCGACCTCGCGGTTGTCGTTGATGTCCACCCTGTAGATGAGGCCCAGCTCATAAACGTCAACGGGGATCTCGGGGTCGTAGACCGTCTTCATGGCCGCGATGATGTCCTGGGTGAGCCGCTCCAGCTCCTCCTCCGGAATCCCGGTCTCGGCCTTGAAATCCTTGGCTACCTCGACCGTATGCGCGCACGGCTCCGGCAAATGATGCGGGTCTTGATGATGCGCATCGTGATGCGCAGGCGGGTCTTGCGGCGCGTCCCATGGCGCCAGGTCAATCGGCATTTTTCTGTCGTCCATCGTTTCCGTCATTTGAAGAACCGCTCTGCTTTCAGCAGGGCCTCCGCCAGCGCGTCGACCTCGGCGCGCGTATTGTATAGCCCGAAAGACGCCCGGCAAGTAGCCGTAAGGCCAAAACGTGCGAGCAGCGGCTCGGCGCAGTGCGAGCCGGCCCTGACCGCGATGCCCGAACGGTCCAGGATGGTGGCGGCATCGTGCGCGTGCGCGCCCTCCATCGTGAAGGAGACGATCGGGCCCTTGCCCGGGGCTTGGCCGATGATTTTGACCGAGTCGATCCGCTTCAACCGTTCCTCCGCATAACGGCGCAGGCCGTCCTCATGGGCGCGGATGCGATCCTTGCCGATGCTTTCGACATAATCGAGCGCCGCGGTCAGCGCAGCCGCTTCGGCAATCGGCGGCGTGCCCGCCTCGAATCGGTAGGGCGGATCGTTGTAGCTGACGGCGTCCATCGTCACGCTTTCGATCATTTCGCCGCCGCCCTGGAAAGGCGGCATGGCCTCAAGATGCTCAGCCTTGCCGTAGAGCGCGCCGATGCCGCTCGGCCCGTATATCTTGTGGCCGGTAATGGCGTAGAAATCGCAATCGATG
>JBKQNN010000063.1:0-2894 GCA_052145975.1 Rhodomicrobium sp.
ATGCAAACAGCATCGATTCACAAAACGGGGCGGAAGGGAATCCCCCCTCGCCGAGTCAAGACTTTGGGCCGTTGGTATAATAGGGTTCCCAACGAGCTGCCAACGCGAGCGAATTTGTGTTTGACAACCGCGTGGATCACCAAATTCGAACACGCGCCTGTCTAGATAAAACCACCTATTCCTTTACGCGCGCGGCAAAGAACGTGCCGTTTGGCTGATGAAGGATCATGTCCTCGATGATTGCATCGCCGCGAAATTCAACGGAATAACCTTCCAGCCCGGCGATTTGAAAGCGCCGGCCTTGCAGAGCGACGAGACGATAGGCTGGCTGATAGTCAGGCTTCAGGACAAGCTGTCCGTCCGGATTGAGCGTCACAATCAACATCATCGCGCCGTGTTTGTATTGCCCGGCGCAGCGCGCCCGGAAATCGGCATCCGTGCATTCGCCGGCCGGCTGGCGGGTGAACACGATATCCTTGACCATCGGTTCGAGTGGCGCGGAAAGGCTAACAATATTGCCCTCCCGGCCGGTCAGGAACGTGATTGCAAGTGAGTCTGGCAGCAGGCGGTCCTTCGCCTCAGGCAGTTCAAAGGTCTCATAATGCCGGTGCGCAAGGTTCGCAGACATGCCGCGCCACGACCAGTGCAAAGCGTCCTCTTCTACTTCGATCGACATCACACCATAGGCAGGATGCTCGTATCCGCCGGCGTAATCTGCGAGCTCGTGCGCCGGACGTGTGCCCTTGTGGCGCGCCTCCGCCTTGGCATTCTTATCAATTTGCATCTGGGTGAGAGATTCGTTCCGCCGCTTGCGGTAGCGCTCGCGCCAGTCAACCAGATCGCGGCCGCGCAGCCGGTCGGCGATATACCACGTTAGAATCTGCGGCACCATGCTGTGATTGCAATTGGTGAACACGGCGACGCCCAGGCCAAAGTCCGGCAGGAGCGTCATAAGCGTGTTCCAGCCGCTCATGGCGCCGCCATGCGAGACCACGCGGTCGCCCCGATAAGACCCGGTTCCGAAGCCGAAGCCGTAATGCGACTCCCCGAGTTCCACTTCGCCCGGGGAGCCGGTGTAAATCCGCGGCGCGTGCAGCTCGGCGATGAGCGCGGCCGGCAGCAAGCGCTTGCCTTCGAACTCGCCCTTGCCGAGATGTAGCTTCATCCAATGCGCGAAGTCCGCGGCGGACGTATTCAGCCCCCCGTCGGCAATGTCTTGTGTCGGCCAGCGAAAGGCCGGACGCCGTTCATCCTCGTATATCAGGTACGGCTTGGCGGCTTCCGGGGCGGCTTCCAGCTCCTCCAGGGTGAAACTCACACTCATACCAAGCCTGTTCGTCAGCCGGCTGCGGACGAACGAGGCGTAGTACTCGCTGCTCACCCGCTCGATAAGGAGGCCCAAGACATTGTAGCCCAGATTGTTGTACTGAAAGGCCGCGCGTATATCGCTGCTCGGCTCGAGATAGCGCATGGGGCCAAGCAATTCCGCTGCCGTGAGGTCGCCAGGCATCCACATCCAGTCGTGGCGCGGCAATCCCGTCTGGTGACACAAGAGATCGCGCACGGTCACCCGGTCCGCCGCTCCCGGCTCCTTGAGGCGGAACTCCGGGAGATAGTCGCGCACTGGCTTCGTCCAGTCGAGCCGACCCTCATCGTGCAAGAGTGCGATGGCGGTTGCCGTGAAACTCTTCGTGATCGAGCCGGTATCGAACTGCGTTGAAGGCGTCATGGGGAGGTTCGCCTCGACATCGCGCAGGCCGTATGCCTTCACGAGCGCCACCTTGCCGTCCTGGACTATCGCAAGAGCGGCGCCCGGCACTTTCCAGTCAGCCATCGCATCGGCAGCCAGTCGATCAAGCCCGGGTATTAATTCAGCGATTGGCGCGGTATGCGATTCGAAAGCTTGACTCATGAACAGCGATCCCCCGAAGTTAAAGCATGTACCTAACAATCATTGCCGCAGGTGAGCATAATATCAACCGCAGAATTGTGACTGTTTGTAAGTGATTGAGGTAAAGTGCCTTTGCCAGCGCCAAAATGAAGAGATTTGTTGGAGCTTAACGCCGCATAAAGACAGCTTCGATTGGCATTGACATCGAGAACTTCCCACAGTGGAACTAAAAGGCGGGTTATTTCGCAGGTGCGAAAATTCTTTCGGCTACTGGAGGGTGAGCGGTCTGCCATATTTCGCGACCTCGACTACCGAGCCTGACCGAACCCGACAAACGTAAGGGGCAGTTAAAATTAATCTGGCATGGCTGCTTTCGCCGGCTGCGGAGAAACCTCATCGGCGACGATCGGGTGCAGTGGGCGGCAAGCAGTCATCCGGGGTGTCGCCTAGACTGTGCGTAGAAGATCTCTAAGGTCATGCAGCCGTTCTGAAATAGATTAATAAAAGAAAATGCCAATTACAACAGACGCTTGTATTATCAAGAGAATAAAATCGCGTTGATTTGACGAAGATGAATATAGACGCTTTGAAGCATAAATCGGCAATAATGCTTGATATTTGTCAAAATCAATATTTCGTGTGATACCATTGCAATTATTTGAAATCATCATTATTTCCACATCGTCTAACTATTTTTCGAAAAGGAATGATATGACAAGCGAAACTCACGCGCATCACTTTTCAAGCTGGGCGAAAGAACGCCTCGATGAAATGGACGCGACTTTGACATCGATCGAAACCAGCCTTGGTGCTCTTCACGCCGACGCAAAAAAGGCGGCCGAAAAAGCCGTTTCGGAGATTCGCGCTCAGCGCGAGGTGTTTCAGGAGGCCGTCCGCAAGCAGCAACATGAGGGTGAGGCCGCCTGGGCGAAAGCTAAGACCGCTATGGATGCCAATTGGACCTCCTTCGAAACCATCGTCCAAAAATATATGAGCGAAGCCC
>JBKQNN010000064.1:0-13917 GCA_052145975.1 Rhodomicrobium sp.
TCTTGTACAATCGGCGGTTGTTCACCCGCTGGGTGAACCGGAACATGGGGTGTATCGTCGCTCATGTCCCTGAGAATGCGCGATTCTCAGGCGAAAATGGCCCCGTCAACTGCCGGATTTAGGTTTATCCTGGCTGCGACCCTTTGACCCCCATAGCCTCGGCTCCCGTGATGAGATCGATGAGCTCGGTGGTGATCTCCTCCTGCCGCGCGTGGCGCGCTTGGCTTTGCAGTTGATCGAGCTTTTTCGAGACATTGTCGCAGGCGGCCTGCATGGCCGCAAAGCGCGCGGCATTTTCGCTTGCGATGGATTCCACCGCGGCCTCGGTGAGCAGCGCAAACACATATTCGGCGGCGAGCTTTTCTAATAGCGCCTCCGGTTCCAGGTTGTGAAGAGGCGCCTGCCGTGTGGGGTCCTTGCGCACAGCGGCGATGTCCAGCGGCAGGAGCAGCCGCCGTTCTATGGCTGGCTGCGCGGCCTGACGGTAGCGGCTGAACATGACTTCAACACGCGCCAGTTGGCCTCTCGCAATCCTGGCATATAGTTCTTTGGCAAGCCTGTCCGCTGTATTCGGGGCAGCCGCCAGCCGGGTCGCCATCGGCGCTGTCCAGGTAGCATGCCGCCCGCGCTCGAAGAGAAGATTTGCCCCTCGGCTGCCCACCACGAACAGAAGATCCCCTTGACGGAGCTCCGCTTCAGTCGCTTCGGCAAGGCGCTCATTGAAGCCAGCCACAAAGCCATGCTCGGCTGCGCAGACAATCAGCGCGCGGCGTCCGGCTTGCCCCGGTGGCTCCGGCACCTGCTGCTGCATGAGCATAAGCGTTCCCGCTATGCCCGCTTCCATCGACTCGGCATAGCGGCGGATGCCAGGAAGCGCGCGCTGCGCTTCCTGCACGCGCATGCCCGCCAGCGACCGCATGGCGCTCATGATGTTCAAGAGCTCGCCCATGCTGGCGACGCGGGCTTGGAGTTGCGCGAGACGCGGCATCGCTACAGGCCCGCATCCGCGCTTTTGGACACCGCAAGGGATTGGGCGAGCGCGGCAAGCGACGTTTTCAAACGGGCGCGAACCTCATCCGGGAGCGGGGGCGCCTCATCGTCGAGTGCTGGGATTTCGGGCATTTTCTCCCTGAGCCAGGGGCTAAGCGCCGTGCGGAAAGCACCAACCTGACTAAGCGCCAGGCTATCGAGCGCACCGTCGCTGAGTGCACACAGCAGCGCCACCTGCTCGCCAAGCGAAAGCGGCTCGAACTGCCGTTGCGCCAGAACCGCACGGATTCGCCGGCCGTGTTCGATAACCTTGCGGGTGCGCTCGTCCACCATCGTTCCGAAGCGCGTGAATACCTCCAGCTCCAGAAACTGTGCGTATTCCAGCCGCAGGCTTTCCGCTAGCGCTTTGAGGACAGGCGCTTGCGTCTTGCCGCCAACACGCGAGACGCTTCTGCCAACATCCACGGCCGGTTTCTGATCCTCATAAAACAGGCGCGGATCGAGGTAGATTTGGCCGTCTGTGATCGAGATGAGGTTCGTGGGGATGTAGGCGCTGATATTACCCGCCTGCGTCTCCGCGATGGGCAGTGCCGTCAGCGATCCGCCGCCGCGCTCCGGTGAGAGCTTTGCCGCGCGTTCCAGCAGGCGCGAATGGATGTAAAAAATGTCGCCAGGGTAAGCCTCGCGGCCCGGAGGCCGGCGCAACAGAAGGGAGAGCTGCCGGTAGGCGGCGGCGTGCTTTGTGAGGTCGTCGATGACCAGGAGAGCGTCGCGCCCGCGCTCCATGAAGTATTCCGCCATCGTGCAGGCGGCGTAAGGCGTGAGCCATTGAAGGCCCGGCGCGGCGTTCGCTTCGCCGATCACGAAAAGGCAGCGTTCTGGCGCACCGTAGCGCCGCACGGCGTCAATCACCTGTGCGACCGACGAAGCCTTCTGCCCGATTGCGGCATAGACGCAAATAACGCCGCTCGATCGCTGGTTGATGATCGTATCCACCGCGATTGCGGTCTTGCCGGTCGCGCGGTCGCCGATGATCAGTTCGCGCTGGCCCCGGCCCAAGGGGATCATGGCATCGACGGCCACTAGCCCGGTTGCGAGAGGGCGCGTTACGAGAGAGCGGTCGATGATCGCAGGCGCTGGCTGCTCAATGGGCGCGAACAAGGTGATCTCCAGCGGCACACCGCCGTCCAGCGGCGCTCCTAGCGCGTCCACGGCCCGGCCGAGCAGTGTTTCGCCAACAGGAACGCGCGCAACTTCGCCGGTGCCGTGCACGATGCTGCCCGACCGGATCCCACCGGTATCGCCCAAGAGCACGCATCCGATCGCATCCTCGCCAAGATCGACCGCAAGGCCCTGCACGCCGCCTTCAAAAACGAGCAGCTCGTCCAGCCGGGTTTCCGGCAGACCCTGCACCGTCGCCACGCCGTCGCCCACCTGCATTACCCGGCCGATTTGCTCCAGCCGTGGCTCAATCGGCAGGGAAGCGACGCGCTCCCGGCTGCTGTGGAGCCATTCATGCAGCTCCTCAGTGAGCGTTGCCATGAGCCTCAATCTCCGAGCGCAAGGATGTGAGCTCGCTCTGCCAGGAAAGGCGGAGAATCGCGTCCGGGAAATGCAGCTCCGCCCCGGCAAGGAGTTCCGGATTCACCTCGAAGGAGATCGCGATGCCATCGCCGAGAGAGCGGCGCAAGCGGGTTTTCCAAGTTTCGGCGGCAGAGGCGGGAAGCGGCACCGCGATCTGCACCGTAAGCGCGTGGTCATTCGCGAGCTGTTTTACGAGCGCATCGAGTTCCGGCTTCGGCAGCGCGCTCAAATGCTGTTCGATCCGTTCGATCCACGCCTCTCCGCGAAGCTGCACAGGCGTCTCCGCCAGCAGCCGCCGCGCGAATTCCGCGCCCAAGTCGAGCGCTGCCCGGCGCGCTTCATCGAGCGCGCGTTCGCGCTCGCTGGACAATGTATTGCGGACGCCGTCGAGGAGCGCTTGCGCCTCGCGCCGGGCATCCGCCAGCCGTGCCTCCGCCGTCTCTCGCGCCTGGGCCGCCGCAGCTTTGAGCGCAGCCTCGCGTTCGGCCGCTATGCCTTCTCTGGCGGATGCTATTGCCTCAAGATTGGCCCTCGCCTTCTCTTCCATCTCCTTGGCATCATCGTATTGCCGCCGGACCTCGGCCTGCCGCGCTTGAATCATGCCCAGCACCGGCTGGTAAAGAAAGCGATACAGCAGGGCGGCCAAAATGACGAAGTTGACCGTCTGCAGCGCTATGGTCCACAAATCCAGGTGCATGCTCAACTGGTGTAAGGATTAGCGAAGAGCAAAAGCAGTGCGACCACAAGGCAATAAATCGCCATCGTCTCGATCATCGCCAGCCCCACGAAAAGCGTACGTGAGATGGTGCCCGCCGCCTCTGGTTGGCGCGCGATTGCATCCATGGCCGCGGCGACGGCCCGCCCCTCGGCCAGCGCCGGCCCGATCGAGCCAATCGAAACGGCGAGCGCAGCTCCGATAATGGCGATGAGTTTGGCGTCCATGAAGCCTCCTTATCCCTCTTTCGCGTCGCCGGCCGCAGCGCCGATAAAGACGGCGGCGAGGACCGTGAAAATATAGGCCTGTACAAGCCCGACCAGTATTTCGAGCGCCATGAGCGGTATGGGCACGAACAGCCCCGCGAGCGCCACCACCAGCGCGATGACGAACTCCCCGCTCATGATGTTGCCGAAGAGCCGTAGCATGAGCGAGAACGTCCGCGTTATCTCGGACAGAATGTTGAGCGGCAGCATAATGAGTTTTGGCTCGGCGAAGCTTGCGAGATAGCCGCGGACCCCGCGAGACCGCACCCCATAGTAGTGAACTGACAGAAAGACGATGAGCGCAAGGGCGGCGGGAGTCTCAAGCTTGCCGGTTGGCGCTTCAACGCCGGGCAGCAGGCCGGAAAGATTGGCCGTAACGAGAAAGATAAAGAGCGTCCCGAGCAGCGGCAGATATGGCCGCGCATCCTTCCGTATGATCTTCCCGATTTGCTGCTCGATGCCCGTCACCACAAGCTCAAGCACGGCTTGACGCGGTCCGGGCTGCTTTTGCAGCCGGCGGGTTACGAGCCAGCAAACCACGGTCAACGCAAGCATGACGACCCATGTCGTAACCACCGGGCGGGTGATCGCTGCGGGCCCGATATGAAACAGAACCGTGCTCGTGAGCGGCGAGGTTTGGTGCATCAGCCTGGCCTCCTTGCCGCACGCAACGCCGCGACGCGCGCAAATAAAAAGCCAGCAAAAGCGGCCAGGAGGGGGGCCGCGCCAAGCCTCGCGGCAAGCGCCGAGAGCAGAACCGCAGCCCCGATCCGGCCAAGCGTGAGCGCTATAGGTGCGAGCCAGCCCCGGCCCGCCGCAATGAGGTTAGCGGTGCGCTGGACGGCGGCGAAATAGAGAAGGCCAACGACAAAGCCTGCGAGCCCGATGGCCGCGAGAAAAACCGGTATTGGTAGCGCCAAGCCACTCATACTGCCTTCCCCCGGCAGCCTACGCCTTGCGCAGCGGAGTCATCCAGCTTTAGCCGCAAGGCGAAGGCCCACAAGCGCGCACTCCGGGGCGTCATTCCCGCGAATGCGGGAATCCATGCCGGCAAAAAAAGCGGCTTTTGTATATGCTTACCATGGGTCCCCGCCTCCGCGGGGACGACGCCGCAGCGGGAGGGCTCGCGTATTCCGAACTGCCAGTTTGGCGCAACTGCCGGATTTGGCTTCATTCGCGGTGCATCCTTTTCCAGGCAAGCATGCAGCCAAGCGCGAGCCCGGCAACCAGCAGGCCCAGCGTCCAGAAAATTCCCATGCTGAGGGTCCGGTCGAGCCACCGGCCCGCGAAAATTCCCATCAAGGTAGGGACAACAATGGTCCAGCCCAGCGCGCCGATCATCGCCAGATTCTGGCCGATTGAGCGTTCGCCCTCGCGCTGCCATTTCTCTTTCTGCCCGGCCCGTGCCTTGACAGCCTCGCTTAGCCGTTCGTGGTTTTCCGGTTCCTGCCTCATCGCTCACTAGCATCCTGGAAGGAGGCGCCGGCGCTGCCCGGCACGGAGGGCTGCCGTTCGGACTTCAGAAACCGGCAAATTTGCCGGATCGCCGCCAGATAAAGCCTTTGCGCGTCAGTGCGCGCGGCCTGCTCCTCCTCGGTTTGCCGGTGAAATGCGGTGAGCACCTCGGTCTCCAGCCGGTGCAAATCGTCGCCGGCGATGGCTTCGCGCGTGGCAATGGTGATCGTTTGGCCGCCCTCGACTTGGAGCATCCCTCCCCGAACGGCTAGGTGATGCTCGACGCCGGTTGCATCGCGCCAAGTGGCGACCGAAATCGCAAGCGCGGTCAGAAAATCGGCATGCCCCGGCAAGATGCCGAAGGCTCCCGTCTGGTCCTCGGAGCGCAAATGCACAACATCGCCGGCTTCAACCACCACGGAGAGCGGCGTGGTCACAACGAGCCTCATTACCCGCTCCTTGCCGCAGCGGCTTCGCGGTGTCGGGCTTCCTCAAGATCGCCAACCATGTACAAAGAACTCTCAGCCCAATTATCGGCTTCCCCCTCAAGGATCGCGCGGCAGCCCGCGAGCGTCGCCCCAAGCTCGACAGAACGCCCCGCTTTGCCTGTGAATGCGGTCGTGACCATGAACGGCTGGGTCAGGAACCGCGTGAGCCGCCGCGCGCGGCCCACCACCCGGCGGTCGGCGGCGGAAAGCTCCTCGATGCCGAGCAGCGCGATGATCTCCTGCAGGTCGCGATAATGGGAGATGGTTTTGCGCACGTCCTGGGCGATGCGGTAATGGGCCTCGCCAACTAGGCGCGGGTCGAGCAGGCTTGAAGCCGAGGCGAGAGGGTCAACGGCTGGATACATGCCCTCGCTTGCCATATCGCGGGATAGGACGATGGACGAGTCGAGATGGCTGAAAATCTCGGCCACGGCTGGGTCGGTGAAGTCGTCCGCTGGCACATAGACCGCCTGTATCGAGGTGATGGAGCTTCCGGCCACCGAGGCGATCCGTTCTTCGAACTCCGCGATTTCGCTTGCGAGCGTCGGCTGGTAGCCCACCCGGGAAGGCAGCCTGCCGAGCAGGCCGGATACTTCGCCGCCGGCCTGGACGAGCCGGTAGACGTTGTCGATCAGAAGCAGCACGTCTTCATGCGCTTCGTCCCGGAAATACTCTGCAATAGCAAGCGCTGTCAGCCCCGCCCGCCAGCGCGCGCCTGGCGGCTCGTTCATCTGCCCGAATACAAGCGCGGTGCGTTCCAAAACGCCCGACTGCCTAAGCTCAAGCAACAGCTCATGACCCTCGCGCGAGCGCTCGCCAACGCCTGCGAAAACTGAAATTCCCGAATGCCCCTCAACCGTGGTGCGGATGAGTTCCATGATCAGCACGGTCTTGCCAACGCCGGCCCCCCCGAACATGGCCGCCTTGCCGCCTTTGACGAGCGGCGCGAGTAGGTCGATGACCTTGATGCCGGTATGAAAGACTTCAAATGTGGCCCCGAGCCGGTCAAGCGGAGGCGCGGCCGCGTGGATTGGACGCCGCTCCGTACCGCTGGGTAGCGGCGGCCCGCGGTCGGAGACTTCCCCGATTGCGTTGAGAAGCCGGCCGAGCACGGCCTCTCCCACGGGCACACGAATGGGAGCGCCGGTTGGCCGGACAAGGGCGCCGCGGCGAAGCCCGGCGGTGTTTTCAAGCGCGACCGCTCGCAGGACCGTGGGGCCAAGATGCTGCTGGACTTCGGCAATAAGCTCGCGAGCCGGATCGGCCTCGATCACGATCGCTTCTCCGGCATCCGGCAAGGTGCCAGCAGGAAAGCTCACATCCACGACCGAGCCGCGAACGGAAGTGACTTGCCCGCGAAGGTCCAAGTCACGGATGCTTTGCGGACCCGGCGTCATGCGCTCACATCTTCCGAGTTCTGGGGCTGTTGTCTCTATTCATAAAGCCAATAAATGGTTACGCGGAAAAACGTAACCGAGCCTTGACGCCGGTCAAAACATGCTCCTGCGCCCGCACTTTCGACAATATGGCAATCACCTCTTCATCGGTGACCTGATGGAAGTTGGTATAGTAAAGCCCTATCGCATAGAAAGGCTCATGGCGCTGTAAGCAAACGATATCGTCAGCCGCGCCCTCAAGCTCTTCGAGCGTGCTTGTGGGGACGACGGGCACGGCCAGCACCAGCTTCCTCGGGCCTCTCCTGCGTATCGCCTCAAGAGCTGCGCGCGCCGTGGCGCCCGTAGCGAGGCCGTCATCCACCACGATGACAACGCGATCCTCAAGCTCTGCCCGCGGCCGGTCCTTCAGGTAGAGTTTCCGGCGGCGTTCGATTTCAGCCAATTCCCGGGCGCAGATCTGTTCGAATTCTTCCTCGGGCATGGCAAGAACCGCGATGATATCCTCGTTGCGCACCACATGCGGTTCAGCGCCATCGATGACAGCACCCATGGCAAGCTTCGGCTGAAAGGGAACCCCGAGCTTACGAACCAGTATCAGATCGAGGCGCGCATTCAAGGTCTTCGCTATCTCTGCAGCCACGGGCACCCCGCCCCTTGGAAGAGCAAGGATTAGCGGTTGCTGGTCCCTAAATTCGCTAAGTTCGCGGGCAAGTCTTTTTCCCGCATCGGATCGGTTTTTGTAAATCATCGGCATGGCTTCAGCTACGTCGTTTCGGCAGCAAGATAGCGTTCGAACCATTTCGCCGCGTGATCTATGACCTGCTTCAAGGCGCCCGGTTCAGCGAACAGATGGCTTGCGCCAGGAACGATCACGAGGGATTTCGGCCCCTGCAGGCGCGCAAGAGCCATCTCATTCAAAGCGATAACTTCGGTGTCGGCGCCGCCAACAATGAGGAGCGTGGGCACGTGCAACTGTGGCAGCACTTCCATCGCGAGATCGGGGCGGCCACCACGCGAAACGACGGCCTCGACCCGGCTTCCCAGCTCGGCTGCAGCAATGAGCGAGGCAGCTGCCCCCGTACTCGCGCCAAAAAGGCCAACGTGCAAGCCTCCGGTCTCCCTCTCCTCATCGAGCCACCGGACAGCGCCTGCGAGCCGCATCGCAAGCAGAGGAATGTTGAAAACATTCGCCCGGTCAGCCTCTTCCTCCGGCCGGAGCAGGTCGAACAGGAATGTTGCCATCCCCCTGGCGTTGAACGCCTGCGCGACTTGAATGTTGCGAGGGCTTAACCGGCTCGATCCGCTTCCATGAGCAAAGATGACCAAGGAGTTTGCCCGCTCCGGCCATTGCAAGGTTCCAGGCAAGCCGAGTGGTTCGATAATTATGTTGCTCTCTATCATGGCAGGGGCATCTGAAGATATTGGCTCACCTCCCGCTAACTATTACGGGAAGCAGCATGTTTTTTTAATGCTACCCATAGAACCTTCTGATGATGTTGATGATTATCAAATCGTGGCCCGCACCTGAATTCAGGCTTGCCGGATGCATAACCTAGAAATGGACCGGGATTGCACCGGGCGAGGGAAGTTCTCCGCCCCGAAGCTTCAAGAAAAGGTCGCGTTTCTGAGCGACCCCCGCTCCTATGGCGCCTCCGTGCAAGAAGTCGAAGTCCGGGAGACCCACATGTCGTGGGTGTTCCTTGCTGGGGATCATGTATTCAAACTGAAGAAGCCGGTCCGCTTCCCCTATCTCGATTTTTCCACGCTCGCGAAGCGGCAGATGGCATGCCGCGCGGAGATGGAACTCAATAGGCGGCTCGCCCGCGACGTTTATCTGGGCGCCGTTCCCCTGGCAGTTTCTGCCAAGGGCCTCACAATTGGCCAGGGCGGCGTCGCCGTCGATTGGCTCGTGAAGATGCGCCGCCTCAACGAGGGGCGCATGCTCGATAACCTCATTGCAAGAGGTCAGGCTGACCGTCCTTGCCTCGATGCCATCGTTCTCAAGCTTTCGGGCTTCTACCGGCACGCGAATTCCGTCATTTTGGCCCCCCAGCGCTATCTCAAGCAATGGAAACTCAATATCCAACAAAATGCAGGCGTACTGCTTGACCGCCGCTTCGGCCTGGCGCAGGCGGCCACTCGCCATTGCGACCGGGTGCTGCGGCAATTTCTCCGGCAACGGTACACTATGCTGCTTGACCGCTTGCGGCGGCGGCGCATCGTTGACGGCCACGGGGACTTGAGGCCGGAACACATCTGGCTCGGAGACGGCGTCAAGATCATCGACTGCATCGAGTTCAACGCGCGCCTTCGGGCCATCGATCCGCTGGAGGAGATCGCATACCTCGATCTCGAGTGCGAGCATCTGGGCATGAAAGGGGTTGGAAACTATATACGGCCCCGCATCATGCAAGCATTGCATGATGCCCCGTCCCTCTCGCTATTTCATTTTTATCGCTGCTATCGGGCGATGCTGCGCGCGCGCCTTTCGATTGCGCATCTCATGGCGCCAAATCCGCGGATGCCGCACAAGTGGCGCCCGCAAGCACTCGCATATCTGCGGATCGCAGAGGCCGATGCGCGGCTCCTTGAGAGGGCGCTTAGAAGACGAGGAGATCGGAAAGGGGCTTATCCTCATGCAGGCGGCGTATGGATTCCGCCAGAAGGGGGGCACAGGAAAGGACCTGTAACTTATACCGCATCGGGCCGGGCTTCACGCGGAAAGGCGGCACACTGTCCGTGGTGATGAGCCGGCCGATCGCTGGATGAATAACGGCTCCCTCCGAGCCTTCCATAAACAGGCCATGCGTGACAAGCGCTATAACCTCGCGCGCGCCCGCGCGCCGGGCTGCCTCCGCCGCCCTCAGCAAAGTGGTTCCCGAGCTAATCAGATCGTCGACGATCAGCGCCGTGGCACCGCTCACGTCTCCAACAAAAAGATCGCCGGAGACTGTGCCCGCACTCCGGCGCTTGTCCACAAATGCTTTACCGGCGGAACACCCGAGCGTCTCTTCAAGCGTCTCGCGGAACAGCTCAGCGCGTTTCGCCCCTCCTGGATCGGGAGAGACGACGCAAAGGCCATCGGTTGCGAGGGACTGGACGTTGGCGGCGAAGATCGGCGCAGCCGTTAGCGCCACCGTGCGGCAACGGAATGCGTTCTCAAATGCCACCGGATTGTGCACCTCCAGCGTCACGATGGCGTCAGTGCCAACGGCCTCGAACATGCTTGCAACATAGCGCGTCGTCACCGGGTCGAAACTCTTGGTTCGCCGGTCTTTCCGCGCGTAACAGAGGTAAGGCACGACGGCGGTAACGCGCCCGGCCCCCGCGTCTTTGAGCGCTCCGATGAAAAACAGGAGGCGGCACAGTTTGTCGTTCGCACTTTGAGTGGGGTCGCCGTAAAGGCTATGAACCACGTAGACATCTGCGCCCGCTACCGCCTCAAGCGGCCTGACCTTGTGCTCGCCATCCTCAAATTCACGTTCCTCATGAGGCGCCAGCAGGTTTCCGAGGTTCGCGGCGATAGACGCACCAAGGACTTCACTCCCGTTAAGAGCAAAAAGCTTCAACGGTTTTAAGGACATTGCGCGCCTCCCCCCAGAACTCGAATGTTTTGGCTTGGTGCTATTTGCAAAGCTACTCCATGCGTGCTCATAGCAGCCTTGACGGCTGTCAAAAGAAAAAGGGAACCCAGCTGCTTAAGCTTAAGGCGGCAGTGAGTTCCTGCCGGGTAGTCTTGATATCTATCATAGGTGTTTCATATGATTGGACTATCATTTGTCTGTGAAGCAAGATGCGAAACGAGATGGATCCGCTATCCCCGCCGCGAATGGAATGCGCGAGCGTGAGCTTGCTTCCCTTATTCGCGAGCTCGTCCATGAGATTCATCCGCAGCGGGTCAAGATCGTCGAGATATCTGCATCGAGCCGTCTGGAGCGGGATCTCAGCATCGACAGCCTGGGACGGACGGAGCTCATTCTAAGAATCGAACGCTCCTTTTGTGTGCGGCTTCCGGTTGCAGCCGCCGGAGCAGCCGAGACGGTTGGCGATCTCCTTCGTGCACTCGATCAGGCGCATCCAGGGCAAGGAGTCTTTGCGGGGATTGCGGCCGCGGAGCCACTGCCTGCCGTTCCGGCTGCGGCCGCAGCGCGGACCCTGGTGGAAGTGCTGGAGTGGCACGCCAACCGCCATCCGGACCGCCTCCACTTGACTGTACTCGACGGTGACTCCACGCAGCTTGCAGCCCTGACCTACGGCGAACTTGCCGAAGCGGCGCGAGAGGCCGCGCAAGGCTTGATCGAGCGGGATATCGTGCCCGGCGATAGGATCGCACTGATGCTGCCCACCGGCCGCGACTTCTTCGTTGCGTTTTTCGCCATCCTTTACGCAGGCGCGGTGCCCGTGCCCATCTATCCGCCAATGCGACTGTCCCAATTGGAGGAGCATTTGCGGCGCCAAACGGCCATCCTCCGCAACGCCGGCGCACGCATCCTGATAACGGTTCCGGAAGCAGGAGGGGCTGCGGCGTTGTTGCAGGCACAGGTGGGAAGCCTGACTGCGATCGAGAGCGTGGCTGGACTTTTGCCTCGCGCGGACACCGCTGGGTTACCGGTCACGCATGAGGCAGCGCCGGCGCTCATTCAATACACTTCAGGCAGCACCGGCGATCCCAAGGGCGTGGTGCTGAGTCACGCCAACCTGCTCGCCAACATCCGGGCCATTGGCCACGTCATGGAAGCAAGCTCGGCCGACATCTTTGTCAGCTGGCTGCCGCTTTATCATGACATGGGCTTGATCGGGGCGTGGCTCGGGTGCCTCTATTTTGCCGCGCAGCTTTACGTCATGTCGCCGCTGAGCTTTCTTGTGCGCCCGGAAAGCTGGCTCTGGGCAATTCACCGGTTCCGCGCCACGCTTTCCGCCGCGCCGAACTTCGCCTTCGAGCTTTGCTTAAACAAAATTGATGACTCAAGTCTGCAAGGGCTGGACCTTTCCTCACTGCGCATAGCCGCGAACGGCGCAGAACCGGTCAGTGTCCCAGCGCTGCGACGGTTCCTCGAACGGTTCGGCCGTTATGGCTTCCGGCCCGGAGCGATGGCGCCGGTTTACGGTCTTGCTGAAAACTCCGTGGGGCTCGCGTTTCCGCCTGCGGGCAGAACGCCCGTGATCGACCGGGTGGACCGGGAGGCGTTGAGCAGTCACGGCATCTCGGCCCCCGCAAAAGAGGGTGATCCGCATCCGCTTGAGATCCCAAGTTGCGGCTTCCCGCTGCCTGGTAACGAGATCCGCATTGTGGACGAGCTGGGCTACGAGCTTGGCGAACGGCGCGAGGGCCGGCTGGAGTTCCGCGGTCCTTCGGCAACGTCGGGCTATTTCCGCAACGAGGCCAAGACGCGCGAACTTTTCCACGGCGGCTGGCTCGACAGCGGCGACCGCGCCTACATGGCTGGCGGCGAGGTCTTCATAACCGGCCGGATCAAGGACATCATCATCCGCGCGGGCCAGCACATCTATCCTCAAGAGATCGAAGAAGCGATTGCCGAAATCCCCGGCATTCGCAAGGGATGCGTTGCGGTCTTTGGAGCGGCCGATCGCGCCTCCGGAACCGAACGGGTCGTGATCGTGGCTGAGACGCGCGAGAACGATCCTGCGGCCCGCGCGGCGCTGCAGGCGCGCGCGCAAGAGGTTGCGGCAAGCACCGCCGGTACGCCTCCCGACGAGATAGTTCTTGCTCCGCCGCGCACGGTGCCAAAGACATCGAGCGGCAAAATCCGCCGCAGCGCCGCCAAGGAGCTTTACGAAACGGGCCGCATCGGCAGGCCGCAACGCGCGGCATGGCTGCAGATCCTGCGCCTCTCGCTCGCTGGCCCCCGCGCTCAACTTTTCCGGTTCATGGCGGCCGCTCGCGATACGCTCTACGCAGCCTGGTGGTGGGCCGTGATGCCTCTGGCCTACGTGACCGCGTGGTTTGCTGTGATGCTACTGCCCCGCCTCGATTGGCGCTGGCGTGCAATGCGTGGCATCGCCCGTACGGCGCTTGCTGCCCTTGGCGCCCCGGTCACCGCGCAGGGGCTCGGGCGCTTGCCGCGCGCAAACGCCGTGCTGGTGTTCAATCATTCGAGCTACATGGATGTCGTGGTTCTTGGCGCGGTCCTGCCCGGCGAACCTGCTTTCGTGGCCAAACGCGAGTTCGCCACGAAGTTTTTTGTTGGGAATTTCATGCACCGCCTGGGCACGTTATTCGTCGAGCGTTTCGATACCAGCGCGAGCCTTGCCGACACGGAGAACGCCATTGCTGTCGCCCGGCAAGGGCGCAACATCGTGTTCTTTCCCGAGGGCGCGTTCACGCGGCGGGCCGGGCTTTCCGAGTTCTATCTTGGCGCCTTCAAGGTGGCTGCCGAAGCCGGCCTGCCCGTGGTGCCCGGCATCATCCATGGAACGCGGTCCATGCTGCGCAGCGATCAATGGTTTCCGCGCTGGGCTCAGCTCAGCGTCACTATCGGCAACCCAATCATGCCTGCCGGAAAGGACTTCCCATCGGTGCTGCGGTTGCGCGACGAGGCGCGCAGGGTTGTGCTTGCCGGTTGCGGCGAGCCGGATCTCGGAGAGCTGGTGAAACCGCCCCACCCCCTCCGGGGCACCTTTGCGACCTTTGAGGACACGCGCTGAGCCAGACGGCGAGCCGTGTGGGGGGCCAAAGCCGTCGCGATGGGTCGGGAACGGTCATGCTCAGGTTGAGAAAATCCGGGCAGCTGAACTTCCGGAACCGGACTTGCGTAATACGGAGCAACGCGGACACTGATTACGGTGATCGCGGACAACGATCTGGCACGAGAGAAGAAGCAGGGCCGTGCAAAGGTTGGCCTGCTTTCTGATCCAGTTGACGCAAGCCCAACTAATACCAACGGCCCGAAGTCTTGACTCGGCGAGGGGGGATTCCCTTCCGCCCCGTTTTGTGAATCGATGCTGTTTGCATTGATTCGCGGGGGTGGGAGATGGCTGAGGTTGCGATTACTCGAATGGAT
>JBKQNN010000065.1:0-8152 GCA_052145975.1 Rhodomicrobium sp.
CCGGCGTTTGGGGCGCGCATTCTACTCTCGCTCGATGCGCTGCAAAAGACGGGCCTTGTAGAGCCCGGCAGCCTTGTGCGCTGGGCCTACCGCATCAAGGCGCGCGGCCCCCTGCCCGCCTCCTTCAAGGAAGACCTCGCCGCCCAGTTCCCCGAAGCAGGCTTTCTTACGCGCGACAGCTCCGACCCTTCGCCCGGCGTGAAGACCATGCTGCAGCGGCTCACGGAATTCCTTACGCTTACCGGGCTTACGGCCATGCTGACCGGCGGCATAGGCGTTGCGAACGCGGTTACAGGCTTCATCGAGCGGCGGCGCATGACCATCGCCACCTACAAGTCGCTGGGGGCGTCCCAACGCCTCATCTTCCGCATATTCCTGATCGAAATCGGCCTCCTGGCTTTGCTCGGGCTAGCAATCGGCTTTGCGATTACGGCCGCCGTCCCCTGGGCATCGGCAAGCCTCATGCGCGACGTTGTGCCAATCGGCATCGAGAACGGCTTGCAGGGCCGGGCGCTGGCGCTCGCAGGCTTATTCGGGCTGTTGACGGCACTGCCCTTTATCCTGTGGCCCATAGGGCGCGCGCAGGAGGTGCGGGCAGCCGAGCTGTTCCGGGATGTTAGCGATGAGCGTTCCGGCCTGCCGCCGCTTGGCTACCGGCTGGCCTCGTTCCTGGCCGCGGGCCTCCTCGCCGCGGCGGCCATCGTCCTTTCGCACGAGCATTGGATCGCTGCCGTCACCTGCGCCGCGATTTTGGGCGTTTTCGCGCTCTTCTGGGGTGCGGGCATCGCCATTCGCAGAGCCGCCCTCGCGATCGGGCGCCCGAAGCGGCCCGAATTGGCGCTGGCGCTCGCGAATATTGGTGGCCCGGCAAGCCTCTCGCGCACGGTTGCGCTTTCGCTGGGCGCCGGGCTCACGCTCTTGACGGCGGTTTCGCTGGTAGACGCGTCGCTTACCAACGAAATTCAATCGCGGCTTCCAGAGCACGCGCCCGCCTATTTCTTCATAGGCGTGCCGAAGCGGGATTTGCAGCCCTTCGAGGACCTGTTGTCCAGGAACGCGCCGGGCGTCCGGATTTCGAGCGCGCCGATGCTGCGCGGCAGGCTGGTGGCGCTCAAGGGCGTGGCCGTCGAGCAGCTGACGGTGCCGTCTTCGGCTGAATGGGTGCTGAACGGCGACCGCGGCATCACCTACTCCGATGTGCTGCCGGCGGGCTCGCAGACCACGGAAGGCCAATGGTGGACGCCCGATTATGACGGCGAACCGCTGGTTTCGTTCGAGGCGGACATCGCAAAGGCGCTGGGCCTAACCATCGGCGACACCGTCACGGTGAACGTCATCGGCCGGAACCTGACCGCGCGGATCGCCAATCTTCGCAAGGTCCAATGGGGCTCGATGGACATCAATTTCGTGATGATTTTCTCTCAAAATGCGCTGAAGAAAGCGCCCTTCAACTTTCTCGCGACGCTGAGCTGGCCCGAGGGGCAGCCGGCGGACGTGAAGGCAGAGACTGCGATCCTGAAAGCCGTCGCCGCCGACTACCCCACCGTTTCGGCGATCAACGTCAAGGACGCGCTGGGCGCCATCAACGGCATCTTCGAGAAGGTGATGCGTGCGGTGCGGATCGCGGGCAGCGTGACGCTGATCATGGGCGCGCTAGTTGTGGCCGGAGCGCTGATGGCGGCGCAGCGGCGGCGTATCTACGAGGCGGCGGTTTTGCGCACGCTGGGCGCCAGCAAGCGCCGGATCGTTACGGCCCATCTATTGGAATATCTCGGCCTGGCGCTGTGCCTCTCGCTGATCGCGGCCACGCTCGGCCTTCTCGCCGCCTATGTGGTGGTCACACAGGTTATGAACCTGGGCTTTAGCCTATCGATTGCCTCGCTATTGCGGCCTTCAATCGTTGAGACCATATTCGTTGTGGCGCTGGGCGCGGCCGGAACCTTAAGGGTTTTGTCAGCCAAACCGGCGCAGTATCTGCGTTCCGAGTGAACGTCTTGATAGCGGAAATGGGCAGGCCGCCTGACGAAAGAAGGCTTTGTTCCAGGGCGTTCAGGGCTTAAAGCTGGAAAACCGTTAGCGCAGACTATATGAGATTCGAAGAGTCAGGGACCAAGAAACATGGCAGAATTCGATAGATCGCGGGCGTATGGCGTGCAGGGGCGCTCCCCTGCGGATAGCTTCGCCTATGACGAAGGCCTGCGCGCTTACATGTTGCGCGTCTACAATTACATGGGCATCGGCCTCGTTATCACGGGCCTAACCGCCTATGTTTTCTATTCGATGGCCACAACGGTCTATCCGGCCCAAGCGGTGGAGCACCTTCATAATGGCGTGATGCTGACGGCCCTCGGAAAAGCGATTTACACGAGCTGGCTGGCCATCATCGTCGCGCTCGCGCCGCTAGGGGTCCTTCTCATGTTTTACGGGCGCATGAACCAGATGAGCCCCGCGTCGGCCCAAGCGATGTTTTGGGCGTTTGCGGCGCTGATGGGGCTCTCTCTGTCGAGCATTTTCGTCCAGTATACCGGTGCTTCGATCACGCGGGTCTTCTTCATTACGGCCGCAACGTTTGGCGCTTTCAGCCTTTGGGGCTACACCACGAAGCGCGATTTGACTGCGATGCGTTCCTTCTTCATGATGGGCGTGATTGGCCTCTTCATCGCGATGGTTGTGAACATATTTATGCAGTCTTCGGCGCTGCAATTCGCCATTTCCGTGATTGCGGTTGGCGTTTTTACCGGGATGACCGCCTACGCTACCCAGTCTCTCAAGGATAACTATTACCAGTTCGAAAGAGACGGGGAAGCGGCGGTTGGCCGGAGCGCTGTCTTAGGCGCGATGCTGCTCTATGTTCTATTCCTCAACATCTTCATCTGGCTGCTTCAGCTCTTCGGTGAGGAACGCCGGTAAGCGGCCTTAGAGGCAGAACTTCTTGAATGTCCATAGCCCCGCCAGTCCAGTTGGCGGGGCTTTTAATTTTGCGCCCAGCCCCGCGCTCTTCCGTCATCGCGTGGCTGAAATCGCGTTAGCTTGCGGTCTGGAGGATCGCTTGGGGCGGGGGCCGCGACGGTTTCGAAATGATCGCCATGAGCGCTTCGGCGGTTCGCGCCCGGTAACGGCCGCTATAGCGCAGGGCGTGGAAATGGCGCTCAGGCAGCGGGAATTGCGCCCGTTGCAGCAGCCCGGCTTCGAGGCTCGGCGCGGCAACCGAAGCCGAGATCGCGGTGGCGCCGAGCCCTGCCTCGACGGCGGCCCGCACCGCTTCGTTGGAGGGGAGTTCCAGCCGGACCTGCAACGCCGAAGGCTCGATCCCATGGCTCGCCAGGGCTTCCTCGAAGGCCGATCTCGTGCCCGAACCGGGCTCGCGCAGCACCCACTCGCCCTGGGCGAGATCGGCCGGGGTCAGGCGCCCGGCCTTAGCCCAGGGATGGTCCGGCCCAACCACGATGAAGAGCTGATCGAGGGCCACAGGCTCGCAGACGAGGCGCCCGGCCTCGACGGCGCCTTCGACGAAGCCGAGCTCCGCGGTGCCGTTTTCGACCGCCGCCGCCACTTGCGCGGTGTTGCCGATGGTCAGGCGGATTTGGATTTGCGGATAGGCCTGCTTGAAGGAGACGAGGTGGCGCGGCAGCCAGTAGCTGGCGATGGTTTGGCTCGCCTGCACCGATAACGTCCCGCGCTTGAGGCCGCCGAACTCGCTGAGCGCCAGCCCGGCCGCCTCTACCCGCGCGAGTACGGCGCGGGCCTCGTCCAGAAACACCTGGCCCGCCTCCGTAAGCTCGATACGCCGTCCTACGCGCCGGAAGAGCTTGGCCTGGTGGCGCGCCTCCAGCGCCGCGATGGCGTGGCTCGCCGCCGATTGCGCGAGGTTCAGGGCGCGCGCGGCCTGGGTGACATGCTGGCGCTCGGCGACCGCAACGAAGATCCGGAGTTGTTCAAGCGTCATGCGTGCCCCGCCCAATCAATCGATTTTCGTCATTATATGATGCAAAACATCTATTGGAAAGATCGATTGCAGACGCGCAACTTGGGCGAAATTCTGACGCGGGGCATCGTGCTGCGCCGGACCCAAGCCGGAGGAAAGCAATTAAATGAATGACATGAGCCCGCTGAAACCGGCAGCAACGCCGGCGTCCTGTCCCGCACGCGGCCTGCCCAGAACCATCTGCCAATTCACGCCGAACTGGTTCACCGTCACCATGGGCACGGGGGTTCTCGCTCTGGTCCTGAACCAGCTCCCCGTTCCGCTTCCTGAACTCCATCAGAATCTCCATGAGGCCGGCAGGGTCCTTTGGTTCGCCAACATCGGGCTTTTCTCGCTGTTTAGCCTCCTGTACGCGGCGCGCTGGTTGTTTTTCTTCAGCGGCGCCCAGCGCGTATTCCAGCATTCGGTGGCTTCGATGTTCTTCGGGGCCATCCCGATGGGCCTTGCCACCATCGTCAACGGCTCGCTGGCCTTTGGCATTCCGCTTTGGGGCGAGGCTGCCGTGGTGGCCATCGCGCACCCGCTTTGGTGGGTGGACGTGGCCCTGTCTCTTGCCAGCGGCCTTCTGGTCCCCTTCCTCATGTTCACCCGCCAGGACCACAGCATGGAGAAAATGACCGCGGTCTGGCTCATTCCCATCGTTGCCGCGGAGGTGGCCGCGGCTAGCGGCGGCATCCTTATCCCCTACCTGCCCGCGACCGAAGCCTACAGCGTGCTGATCATCAGCTACGCGCTTTGGGCCTTCTCGGTGCCGCTGGCGATGAGCGTCCTCGTCATTCTCCTGCTGCGCCTTATCCTGCACAAGCTGCCCGAGCCCGAGATGGCCGCTTCCGGCTGGCTCTCGCTTGGGCCCATCGGCACGGCCTCGCTGGGCCTGCTGCTGCTCGGCGGCGACGCGCCTGCAACCTTTGCCGCGGCGGGAATGCCAGGCGTTGGCGGCGTCGCTTTCGGGCTTGGCGTCATAGGCGGCACTGTCCTCTGGGGCTATGGAGTGTGGTGGCTGCTGCTGGCCGTACTCAAGACGGCCCAGTACGCCCGCCTCGGCATGCCCTTCAACCTCGGCTGGTGGGCTTTCACCTTCCCGCTCGGCGTCTATACGCTGGCGACGCTGGCGCTTGCGCGCGTTACGCATCTCGAATTCCTCTCCATCGCGGGTAGCGTGCTGGCGGTCTGCCTCGCGGGCTTCTGGGTGCTGGCCGCAACAAGAACGCTGCACGGGGTGTGGTTTGGCTATCTCTTCAACGCCCCATGCCTTGCTCCGCGGCCCAAAGAGGAGCTTGAAAGCCTGGAAGCATCCTCTGCATTAATCGCAGCTTAACCTTGCCCTTGCGCCCGAAGCCGCCGGATCTTGCCGGCGGCTGCCCTTTTCCATATTCGGTGCAATTATAAGCTATGCGCTTTTCGGAAGCATTAAAGCGCTAAGCCGCTGATTATACTACGTAATTTCATGAGACGGCGCGCCGCGGGCCTTGACGGACGCGCCGTCTTATGGTTAAGATCAAAACTGCAAATATATTTAATAGGATTTTGGAGTCGCAGAAAACGGCCTAAAGCGGGGAAAAATTCGCAGAAAGACGGTGGCGGAAAATATACCGGGCCGGCGTTTACCACGCCCGGATTAACCACAGTAGGGCCCTACGCGCGCTTTACGCTTCCTTCACAGCCGCACTTAACACCTCACCTGGTGAGCGGCCAACCTATCGGCGCCGTCCCGGGCCATAAGCCATCGTCGCGGCATAACGTTCCGGTTGAGCTTTTGGCGCAGCAGGACTACGCAAACATCCCTCGCTTGCCCAACGAATGCCCAGCAGCAACGCACCATGCGGCAGACGCGGATGTTTTCAATAATCTCTCCAACAGGTAAGTGGCCGAAATGGCGTTTCAATATAGTTGAATTTTGTGGTATAAGAGAACTTAGAGCAAGAGGTTTCTCTTTACTACTGGAAAAGGGAGTGTCATGAAACAGTTATTGCTGTGCTTCGCTGCCGTATCGATTTCGTTTGCAAATCCGGCCTCCGCTGCCGATGCGGGTTCCATCACCATCATTTCCCCGAAAGAAGGCGCAGTCCTTCAGGGCGGCGGAAACAAGCTCGAATATAATCTTCATCTGAGTCCGGACGGCAATCACCTGCATATTTACATCGACGATCAGGACCCCATAATCGGCCGGAACGTGAGCAATTGTCCCTGCAGCATCAGCTTGCCGCCCCTAGCCAAGGGCAAGCATGTGATTGTTGTAAAGGAGGCAACGCCAAGCCACGCCCTGACAGGGGTTCAAAGCACAGTGACGGTCAATGTAGAATAAGCGCGCGTGCAAAACCTGATTTATGCCTTAATCCAGGTCGCTCACAACTTCGGCGCCGCGGCCATTGTAGGAATAGGCGTATATGAAACTTGGCTCGTCCGCGGCAGCCCCGAGCGCCGTCTTGGCTTGCTGCTGGCCGCCGTTTGGGCGCTTCAGGCGTCGAGCGGTGCCCTGTTCGGAATCGTGAGCTACTATTATGACGGTCAACTTCCGGACATCCACGGCGTGGCGATCGAAGCGCTCCTTCTAAAAATAACCTGCGCCGTCCTCGGCTTTGTCCTGGCCGTCGCTTATGCGAAATGGGGATCCGGCTGGAGCGCCCCAAAATGCCGTTTCATCTGGGCCGCCTCCTTCGCATTAGGTGCTGTGGCACTCAGCGCGGCCGCTTTCCTGCGCTGGTTTTCTTGATCCGGAGGTGAACGCTAGAGTGCGTCCGGAAAAGCATGCCTTCGGGCTTGCCCCGGAGGTGCGAAGCGGTTTTCCGAAAAGACGCACGGCAATACAACAATTTAGAGCCTGCTTCTGATTCCATCAAAAGCAGGCTCTAAATTACTTCGGCCGCCACCCTATGGTCCTGCATCTGCCAGAGTTTCAAGCCCTATGCCGCCGGCCGGCCCGCTTCGCACCTCCGGGGCAAGCCCGAAGGCATGCTTCGGAACGAGGAGCGCCATAGGCGCGCGGGGGGCGATCCAGTGAATCGCCCGCAGCGAACGAAGGCCAAGCGGCCATGCGTATGAAGCCTACAAGAAGGCTCTAGAACAAAAAGATGATAATGCGAATTGGATAAAAAATGATCAGAAATAAAAACAAGAAAACTTTTGCTGTTATGAGGCGCGTCGCTGTGTTTGCGTTATTGACTGTGTGCACGTTGTTGTTGGTGTTGGTTATCTTTGGTTCAGATAACTTTGATAAATTGAATAACAGCTCATTCAACAGGAAATTCCTTGCAGAGTTAAAAAACAGATGTGATTTTGCTAGCAACGAGTGTCGTCTTTCATTGCGAGATCTGTTTAGCGGTGCGGAAAATGTTTATTTTGTTGATAAAATGGGGGCCAGTTTTGATAAATGCACTATTTTTCACGCCAGCGATGATCTCAAACGATTGTATACACCTCTGTGTCAGTATGTCTTGTTTGAGAAACATGGCGAAATTGTAGCCTATCTGCGAGGATTTTGTATGAGTGATATCAAAGAGGAAGGCGATGAAGTCGGGTTTTCTCCAAGCAATTTTTTTGTAACGAAAATGAATGCGAATGAGAAGATCATTGTAAATAGGACTGATGATACAAACAGGCAAGGACTTCATAGATATATTTATTCGATCCAACCCACTGTCAACTCCCTGCAGAGCCTATCTCCTGAACAAGATAAGTGCGTCGGTTCAAGTAACTTTTAAGGTTCATTGCGTTTTTTGATAGAGTAGAACGGTAGTAATCATCCTAAATCCGGCAGTTGCGGCAGCGAAACGCCTTCCATTGTCATGGCCGGGCTTGACCCGGCCATCCAGCAACGCATTGAAAACACGCCTTGTTCCTTGCTGCATGGATGGCCGGGTCGAAGCCCGGCCATGACAATGGCAGGCGTTTCGCTGCCGCAACTGCCGGATTTAGGTTCAATCGGATGCGGTGTGACGCCAACAGGCGGCGGAGCGGCCGAGGCTGCGGGCGGCCGGGATCAATCGAACTTGAACAGCATGCTTCCCACTTTTTCTCCGTTCACGGTGACCGCGCAGGTGCGCGACACCTCGACGGGCATGCCCTGATACTTGCCAAGGTTCGGTTTGCAGCCGCCAGCGACGGTTTTTCCGTCCGAAGTTGCGCTAAACGTAACAACCTGATCGTCGATTTTCTCGAATACCTTGG
>JBKQNN010000066.1:0-12901 GCA_052145975.1 Rhodomicrobium sp.
GCGGTCATCATCAGCGCGTTTTCGGTGCGCTCGTCGGTCGTGACCTGCAGCATGGTGCAAAGCATGTTGGTGTAGGACCGCTTGCCGGTAAGGATCGAAAAGGTCTGACGGGAGGCCTGCAGCGCGAGAAACGCCGCATAGACGGTCTGCACGTAGTTCGGGTTGAAGAGATTGGTGAGACCCGAACTCGACCAGCCGGCCCGCACAACGAGTTCGGCCGGCTCCTTATAGGAATGATCGGTAATCGCGGCACCCTGCTCGACGGGGTGCCGGGTCGCAACCAGCCGGTCCCGGTGGATTTCCTCAATCGTAACATCGGCAACAAACGGACCGAGTTTGCGCGGCCTCACGAGAACTGGACCGATGAGCAGTTGGGCCGCAGCAAGCGCAAGCGGAACGCCGACAGGAATAATGCTCACCGCACTGCGCCCTGCAGATTGCGGATGAGGTCGCCATTGCGATTCATCAATTGCTGATCTGTCAGTTCCGCAGCCCGCCGCGGATCGCTCACGCCAGAAATAGCTATATTTGTAACTGGCGCAATATTAAACCGTGCCGCGAGCTGCCCGCGCCTCGCGTCTTCGGCAGCATCGCCGTGGCGCTCAAAATTGTGCGAGAACCAAGTGCCCAGCGTTGCGGCATCGCCAATAGGGCCGCGCATGAGCCGTCCCGTCGCGGATTCGCTATTTTGCAGTTCCCAGGCCGCGAAATCGAGCTGCTGTTCTGCCGTGGGATGCATGCCGTATCGCGCGCGGAGTTCGGCAAGCCTCGGGCCGCGCCACTGGAAAAGACCGTATGCCCCCTGGCCGCCGCCAGCGCCATTGAAGCTTTCCGGATTGTACCCGCTCTCCCCTTGGACATTCGCCGCCATGGCGGCAGCGGCAGCATGCGAATATCCCTTGCCCTCGAAATAGCGCATGACCGCGGCGGCGTTGGTGCGGCCGGCCGCGGCCCCTCCACCGGCCGGTCCAGCGGCGGGCGGAGGAGCCGCCACAGAACCAGCCGGGCCGCCACCAGCATTTTGACGGCCCCAAATCTCACGAATTTCTTTTTGATATTCGTCGTCGCTCATCAAGCCAAGGCCATGCAAAAAGCTAGCGTTAGATGCTTCGATATAATATGACAGCTTATTGGCGGAAGCTGCACTCTTAGCCTTGTCTCCAAAAACACTATTAACTTTTTGGACGACGCGATCAAGAAAATCGACGAGCTTTTGCAAGATTGGCAGGACGTTTTTGCTGAGTACCTCACCAAAAATCGAGGCGTCGCTAGATAATCTATTCCAGGACCGCGAGAACTCCACCGACTCTTCCGAGAGCGCTTTGGCGTCGATACCGGCTTCTCTTTGGCGCCGGATAAAATCTTCTTGCTCGCGCGCAAACCGCTCGAAACCGCCTTCCAAGGTCATCATCCGGAAGGTCTGCTCGTCCATGCCGAGCATGCCCGCATACTGCGCCCGGATGTAATAGGGCATCGCTTGGGTGTTCTGAATGAACTGCTTCAGCCGCTCCATCGGCGAGCCGGGGCCAACACCGAGCTGCTTTAAGAGACCTTCGATGCCGGGATTGGTGCGGATCGCACGCGCGAAGCTTTCAATGGCGCCCTGTGCGGCCTGGCTCGAAACCCCGATCTGTTGCGCTGCGAACCCAACAGCCTGCAGCCCGGCGACCGTCTCGCCCGTGCGCTGCGAGGCGTAATAGAGGCTCTCGAATTGCTTTGCAATCCGGGTTACGGACTCCACGACTTGCATCGTAGTCGTGGCAACTGTCGCGCTCAGCGCGGCAAAAGATTTGGCCGTTGTGCCGATGAAAAGGTTGAATTTGGCGAGACCGGGCTCGTCGATCTTATAGCCAAGCCCAATCAAATATTCCTGGATCGTATCAGCCATTGGCGTCCGGACTCATGAGTTGCGCCCGCCGCCGGTTTTCAGCAAAGGCATCAAGGGCATCGTTCAAAACGGCGACGTTTTCGAGGTCAAGCGTACCGTCGATCAGGCTTTCGAACTGGCAGGCGCCCTCAAGGACCGGCCGGAAGAGCCAGTCTTCGCCATTGGGGAGCCTGAGCCACCCGCCGCCACCGGACTCTCGTTGCGCTCCTCCGCGGCGGCGAAGGGGAACGCGGTGGAAAAAGACTTCAGGTTACCTTCGATGACGTGCCAGGCAATCGTCACCATTTCCGGCATCGAAATATCGTCATAGTTTAGCCGCCCATGGCCGCCCTGCACGGCGAATATGCCCTCGGGCGTCACCCGCTGCACTACGGCGAGGCATTTCGACAGCACATAGTCGGCATCCTCGTCCTTCATGTCACCGATGGCCTTAAGCAAAGGCTCCATGACGGCGATGGGACTGGCAGCATTAAGGAGGGGCAGTACAATACCCAATGCCGAGACGACAGGCGCGAGGCGCCGGACGACATGGAACTGCGTCCTTGCGTCGAGGCGGCCGGCGCGATAGGTGTGCTCGCCGATCTGGAAATCGTTTGTCATCAGATATTCACATCATAGGTGCCAGCGCCAAGTTCCATGATGACCTTGCCGCGGAACGCCCACTCGTTAATATTGCCGTTAACGTCGTAGCCAATATCTGAATGTTTTACGAAAGCCATTTGAGTACCAATGATGACATCGCCGCGGTTGATATCCATCACCCGGATGATGTTCTGTCCCCAAAGCGCGGGGAATAGCCGCTGGGCGTTATAGAGCACGCTCAAGTCGAAGTTGACCGGAGAGGTCTTCAGCAATCTGAAGGTCATCGTGCCAATATTGCTCGCATGCAAGGCCTGCATGATTTCGCCGCCGGCGCCAGCCGTCGTTGTCGTTTTTTCCTGGCCCATTGCGATTCGTATCGCATCCTCGGCATTGCCGGCTCCATAACCGAGGTTAAAGACGCCTCCAGGGCCTACGATCGACCCTTGAATACTGAGAAATGAATAGGCGATGGGGGTACCCAAGGCAGCCTCCTATTAAGCGACGTTAATGGTGACGCTAGCGGTATGGACGGCGCCAGCCAGGTGTGCCGCGATCTGGAAAGGCACCGAAACTCGCGAAGAGCGTTGTGCGGTGCTCTGGTTTTGAATCGGGGGCTGATAGATGTAGTAGCCTTTGGACAGGAATTGGCCGGGCAGAAGATTGCCAAATCCGGCACCGCTCCAATAACCGGGCGCCAGAAGTCCATTCGAAACGCCCTGATCGAGAGCCGATTCCATCGCCGTGACGAGCTGGTGCATCCCGGCATCGGTCTGCGGTATCTTTGTCGAGGATAGATAGAGCACGTTATAAAGATTCGTCATGATGGTGGCGCGCAGCCAATCGACGCCAATAATCGTATCGGCATACTGACCGGACGCGCAGACGCCTGGCTGAATAATCGCGGTCGAGTTGTTGTAGTTTACAAACACGTTCGCGTTCTTCGCGAGGAGAGCCGCCATTTGAGTGTCGTTTAGCGTCTCCGCAACAACAGATGGCTCATTCTTGTACATCAGCGTAATCGCTGAATTGTTGTCCGTCCAATTCGTCGTTAGGATACGGCCAAGCAAGCTTGACGCCGCGTAAGCCGAAGAACTGGAATACTGCGTTGCGGTGTGATTGAGGGCGAGAGCCTTCAGCTTGTAAGCTGTGGTCGTGGTGTCGCCGGGCGTCAGGACGGCCGCTTCCTGATCGGTAATGCCATAGAAATGCGCGTTGCTGGAAGCCTCGATGAAAGCGGCGATGGCAAGATGGTCGGCCTGTGCTGCGGAGGGAACTTCCAGCCCGTACCACGTCGAACTGAACGTCGTATCGAACAAGGTCACCGCGGCAAGCGCGGTTTCGGCCGCAAGCCCCCCGGCCTGATAGGCGCCCAGTGCCGCAGTGCCGGCCATTTGAGCGGAAATATCGGTACCCGCGGGCGCTGCAGATAAAAACGAGACCGCAGAGTTGACGCCGGTCGAGGCAGAGGTGATGACAAAGCGCTGGTAAACCGCATCCCAGACGCAACCCGCCGCGGGCGTGAGCAAACCGAGCGCGGTATTGATGATCGAAGCGACCCCAGTCATGGTGGTCTGCAAATGGAAGTCGAGGCCCGTGACATTCGTCGCTAAGCCAGTGTCGATGGTGATCTTCAGCGAGCCTGTGGTAATGGACGTCCAGGCACTCAAAGCCTGGTTCGCCGCCGGCACCGCCCCGCCGACGAGCTGGCCAGACGCCGCAGTCTTGCACCAGCGGCCAATCTGCAAGGAGCCGGGCTGCGGGCTTTGCGCAAACCATAGCGCGGCGGAATAATATTCCTCGCATGCCGACCCGAAATCTACGGCCACCCCGGAAAGCGAAGTGTAGCTGCGCAAACGGGTGACAGTATCGATCACTGTGGATGTGCCCAAGATCAAATTCGAATTAAAGCTTGGGACTTGGCTCGCGAGTTGAGCGAGATTGACACTCGCGCTGATAAGTTGCGAGACCGGTAATCCTGTGGACATCGGCGGTCCTTGGTTTTGTTAAGAGGAAAAAGACTGAGACAGGGGCGGCAGCGTATCGGCTGAGAGCGTGCCGGCTGCGCCGAGGAGATTGAGCACGGGATAGTCGCGCTGGATTGTCCGCCGGAGCGTGAAGGTAAAATCCACCCGGTACATCCAGCGCTGTTTTACGAGCACTGGTACCGCGGTAAGATCGCCAGTTTTGATGAGCACAATGGCCAGGGCGCCTAGCGGCTCGCGGTTCTGGGCAATCGCGAGACCGTCGCGTAGCGTCGCGGCGTAATAGTCTGCCTGCCCTGTGGTGCCGAGATCGTAGAAGCTCGCCAGCACATCGATAGATTCGTAGCGCTGCAATTCGTCCTGGCCATTGCCACCAGCGGCGGCACCCTCGTGAACGATGACCGGGAAGAGATCGGCGGGCCGCGCCTGATAGCGGAACGCGCACCAGGCGGTACCGGCGTCGGGCCAATCGGGTGGCTCGGCCTGGAAAGCGGGCCTGACATAGGTGCCGGCAAGACCTGTGATGCCGGCGATGGCCTGCTGAATGACATTGTTGAGCCCGGCACCCTGAAGCGGGGCCGGACTTGCGGCAGGGGCAAGATAGCCGCCGGTCGAACTATCGGTCACGGCCTACCATTCGCGCGCCACAAACGTGTCGCCGGCCTGGAGGCCTGCAACCGTGATCGCGCCTTGCGAAACCGGATAACGCGGCGGCGGAAAGAATTGGCCGGCGCCGATAACAAAGCTGTTGGGCTGCGTCGCGTCGGCGCCAAGATCGTTGAGCGTCATTGGGTTGGTGGAAGTGTTCTGAAAGTACCAGCCGGAGCGCAGCGCGTTCGCGGCCATGACTTGTTGCGAAGAGCCGGTTGCAGTAATCGACCCGGAACGATCCGTGGGCGCCGCCACGCTCTGAATGGCGACGAGCTGCAGGTTACCCTGGGCGTCACGGACCTGGATGAGCATTAGCCCTCACCGTCGAGAATGGGAATTTGATCGGAGAAGCCCGGCACCGCGAAGGTCTCGCTGATGGGGGCCGCAGTATTGCCGGAGGGCACTTGGTCGAGGAGATCGATAGAAATGCAGTCGGCCTGAACGAAACCGGCGCCGTATTGCGAATAGTCGCTTACTGAGCGGACTACGAAGCTGTCACCCTTCCAGAACACTAGGTCAGGTTGGTAGCGGTTGCCGGCCCCATCCTTGGCGGCGCCGCGCAGGCGGAACGTGGTGATGACCTGGATCGATTTCGCATTGGTCTGGTAGGCTTCGTCGCGCACAAGGCTATTCTCACCCGCGGGCGTAATCGCGCCGATAGCCGGGAAGGTCTGCATGGAGATCGTGGATTGCCCAAAATTATTGACGGTCTCGATGCGCCGTTGAACGGTAAAAGGCTCGCCCGCGATCATAGGATCGAGGAGCACATCGGAGACATCGATCTGCGGCATGGCTGACATCCTCCCGGCCCTGAACGGCCGGGTTTGGGACGGCGCAAAAGAGGATCAGAGACCGCGCACCTTGCGCAGCACGAAGGTGATGGCATTGCGGAGCTGGCCAGTGTCGATCAAGGGCTTCGCGAATCCGGTGCTGGCGGCTAAGCCCTCTCCTCGCCGCTTCAGTTCGATTTTCGCGCCCTTGCGGCCCCGGCGCGCGCGCGCCTCAAGCGTCCGCTCGGAAAGCGGCGGCGGGATGCCCTCGTTGATCTTGTTCCGGACTGCAGCTTGCGCGGCAAGCCCGAGAGCCATCAGGGATTTCTCTACAGCTTCGGGCCGCCCCTGCATTGCATAAGCCGCCGTTTGTTTCAGTCTACGTTCGATCTCCGGCTGCAGTGCCGCAACGGCTGGCCTTAAGAACGGCCGCGGCGGAATGTGGGCGGCAGGGCAGCCATTCTCGTGAATATAGGCCAGCATGGCATTATTGGGCTGCGTCTTCTCGCCCGGCTCCGGATTGCGCAGCGCCTCGGTAGCCGGCACGCCAACCATCACGCGCGTGTTGGCGAGCAGCGCCATCGCTTTCAGAACTTCGGCGTGCTTGTTGAGCACCTGCTTGACTTCGGCCATTACCAGCTCCAGCCCTGATCGATAATGGGCCCCCACCATGGCACGCCCCAACCTGGGTTGACCGGCGGCCCGGCACCAAGAATTTGCACGGGCCCGGCGCCGAACTTCTGAAACAGTTCCCAAAGCCGGATGCCGTAGACGGTCAAATTCCAGTGGCCAGCATTCGGATCGAGGGCCGCCCCAGTATCGTAGGAAATCGAGACCGGCCCTGCGCCCTTGCTCGAAACCGGCCCCTGGCTCACGCCGGGTGCTGCATTATTGGCGGCGACATCGGCCGCCTGTTTTTCGAGCACGAGATGATGCGCAACGAAAAGTTCGAGCGCAGCATCGAATAGCGTGGCGGGCGGTGAGACAGGCGTCTTGGCGCCGGGTCCGAAGCGATCCGTGCTGAGGAGCATGCCACCGAGATTGGCATAATAGGTAACCGCGCTAACCGGATAGGCGGCAGTGTTCGCGAACTCGGGGAAGTCCGCAACAAACGTGGCCTGACTGATTGCCATGGTCAGAATGCATGTCGCCGGTGCCGGCCGTGATGGCGGATGCGGTGCGGCGTTAGCACGCGTACTGCCCGCCGAATCGTCCGCCGCATGGTTTTATGCACGCGAGTTTTGGCGCGATATGCCGTGGCGCCGACTGTACGCACACCGGCACCAAAGAACCGGTAGGCACCGCTGGCGAAACTGGCGAAATCGCGCGGTTGTGCGGGGTTACCTGTGGAATAGCTGACAACGTCGAGGCAAACGGGGGCAAGGCCGCTCACACCGAGATGGCGCGCGGCACCGCGGGAGAGATCGATCACACGGCCGCGCACAAAGGGGCCCCGATCGTTGATACGGACGAGAATAGTGCGGCCGGTCCTTTGATTGCGCACGATGACGCGCGAACCGAAGGGCAGGGTTTTATGGGCCGCGGAGATACCGTCCGGAACGAAGCGCTCACCATTCGCGGTTCTTGCCCCTTCCCAATACACCGATGCAATACCGCACTCAGCAAAGGCCGGAATGGCAAGCGCGCTCATGACGGCCAGAAGCAGCACCGCGCAGATCGCAGAAGCCGGCCTCATTTGTGGACCTTCACGAAGTGGGGCGCATGCAAGGCGTAACCGCTCGAGCCATCGGCGGTATCGAGCGTTGCATCGGCAGCCCGGTGCTTATCGCAATCGTCGTCGACGCCCTTGATAGTGCCGGCGTTCTTGGAGGCATAGAAAACTTGCTCGCCCTTTTCCTGGCCATACCCCCCCTCGCTTTCGGGGGCTTCCATCTCGGACTTGATCTTTTCGCCCTTGGCTGTGAGAGGCATCACTTGCTCTCCCCAGTGGCATGCTTCCTGGCTTGCCCTTGCTGGTATGGTTTGATAATCATCAGTTCGCTCCCTTCTTGCCAGTGGACGGCTTCCTGTTCATTGGCGCCGGCCCGGTCCCGATTGAGGGCTCGCCCAGCGCATAGGCGGGCTGTGGCGCTGGTGCTCTGGCCATAGCTTCGTTTATTGCCGCATCGGCGAGATCGACACGTTGGACACCATTGTCGCGAACCCATTTCGCATCGGCGAGACTCTGCGGGATTTCCTGTACGCCCGGCGTGAAGACCACCATCTTGTGATGGTTGGGCCGGTAGAAGAATTGCCGTGGCACAGTGACGAGCACCAGTGCTTCGCCGTTCTGGCGCACAGACATAGGCCCAACCGGGCTATCGGGACGCTGACCAATCATACGCAGCAATTCCCGGTTCCTTTCTGCCGCGCGCTCGCAAGCGGCGCGCTCCTCATTATTCAGTTCGGCTTCGGCGTCGTCAACCATCGCGCGATCCTCTTTTTAAGACCAGCCCCGCTTAATTGGCAAAAGCGAAACGCGAAAACACTGCTATGTTTTCGCGTTTCGCTGTTAGATTTTGTGTATTTTTATGGGTATATCAAATACCGTCCAAGTACCCGACCGTCTGCGGGTAGGGCATCTCAACAACACCAAGCTTACAGTAGTAGGTGCGTTTATGATGAATACCCTGATACTGAATTGGAGTATTTGCCATTAGCGTCATCGGGAAGCGCACATACTCATGTTCGTTCGTGTAGGCAACCATACGGTCCACAGTGCCTGTAGTACCAATGGTGCCGCCGATGCCCGCGCCCTCCAGCCACTTCAGCGGCTTGATATCGAGTTCGACGCCCTCGGCGGCCGTCAGAACGTTGTTTTCCTTGATGTATTTCAGGATCGAGAGATTGCCGGCCTGCGATACTTTCGCGGTCGAGATATACCCAAACTGCACCGGGGGGATGCGGAAACTGCGCGGCAGCACCGCCCAGGCCGATGCCGCCCAGGTCGAAACCGCCAATGTGTTGAAATCGGCGAGGATCTCATCAGCTGCCTTAAGCGCCCAAGTCGTCGAACCCTCGACGCCTGGCGGCGCATTGCTGACGTTAGTCACAAATGCGTTGGCATAGCCTGTCGCAGTCTCGCATTTGATGAGACCGCCCATGCCCATGATCTTGTCGCCGTAATAGACCTGCTCGTCGATTTCCATCTGATGCTGGAGCTTGATGAAATCGAACTTCTGCCGGTCCACGGGACGGCCGACCTTGGCCGAACTTTCGAGTTCGAAGATTGAGAACTGCAGTTCCATATCCCAAGGCGTCAGCGGGAAGACTTTCTTGGCGATATCGAGGCTGACACCCGCGATTTGCGTGGAGTTCTTGCCGGACCAGTGCTTGCCAGTGCCAATACCAGAGCCAGTGCCGAGATTGCCCGGTGTTCCAAAGGTCGAGAGCGTAAACGAGCTAATCTCATCGGGGATGGTGACATCCTGCCTCAGTTTGATGTCTCGCTGCCAAGAGACGGCCACCAGTGGCAAGTGGAAGGTCGGGTCGAGCCGTTCGAGCTCGCCGACGAGAAATGCACCGGTCGAATCATAGGCCACCCAGCGCATTTGCGTGTTGCCAGCGGCATCGCGAACCGGCATGCGGCGGCGGTAGACCTGACCGAGCGGCATGCCGGGCATGTATTGCATGCCGCTGGAATCGTGCGTGAGAAACGCAGCGTTATCGTAGGTCAGGGCATGGTCGTTGGTGCGGGCCCGGCCCACGAAACGCGGGACCGCATAGCCCTCATTGGAAATTGCGTACATTGTGGGCGGATTCCTTAGACGTTGAGAGCCAATTCGACGTTGCCGCTGGCAGTGTCGGCAGGGCCGTTATAGGTGGTTTTGCTGGAGGCAAGATCGATGGTCGAGGATGCGGTGGCGCCTGCCTCAAACCCGCCCTGAGTATGGCCGGCACCGGATACCGCACACCACACATGCACAGGGCTGCCCTTGTTCGGAGAGCCATAAATCGGCACCATGATATAGCCCTGACGCAGAATATCGATGGAGCCGGTAAGGGGCGGAGTGCCGGCGCCAATAGCCGATGTACCATAAACGCCCGCCGCGCCTGGGTCTTGGCCTGGAAACGAGCGGACCACAACACCGTAGATATCGACGATCGTTGTATGATCGGTCGTATCGTCGGTTGTGGCTACCTGCCGGACGCCTTGCGTCGAGGAGATGTCGGCCATCACGGCAAAACCGAAGCCCTGTGGGGGCGCACTGGAATCGATCAAGCATGGCTCGATATTCACCGGATTCATCCGGGTCACCGAACCGGCAAAACCGGCCGATGCGCGGAACTGCAGCGCCATTGGATCGTAGGCGTCGCAGGTGTAGCAGCGCCCGCGCGGGACGCCTTTCTTGACGAGAATCTCGGTCAGGCCGGCATAACGGCCGTTCCGAATGTGGGTGACGATAGCATCCTTGCCGGGTGCCAGGATCAATCCGCGGAACATGCGGAAGGGATTGAGCATGGAAGTGGTCTCCTTTCCTCAAGCTCAGCTGGATTTGCGGGAATAGGCGGCATCATGAATGGCCTGCAGCTCGTTCACCGAGGATATGCCGGCCGGGGAAGCACCGAGGTCGAGACCGTCGAGGCTGGTGCGAGCGCCGATCTGACCGTTATTGGCATCGCGCTTCATCGCCGCAGCGGCGAGAAACATGTTACGCACCTTGCTGCACCCGGCATCGCGGGCATTGAATGCGCGATTACCGTTGACGGCTTCGATAACGCTGCGTCCATCCGGCTGATGGTAGGCAAGATCGAGCGCCTGGCGGCGGAGCGAGCAAATCTGCTTGTAGCCCGTGACGGGCTTCATGCTGCGGTCGAAAGTCGGGATGCGGATGCCTGGGGCAAGGATTTCGGCGAGCGCAACAGTTTGCCGGAAGCTGTCGACGAGATAAGCGCTATCGCGGGCCTTGGTGGCCTTCTCTTCGGAGCCGGGAGGAGCTTCTTCCTCTAAGCGGCCCTCGATTTCCTTGTCTTCCTTTTCCGGATCGTCTGCGTCTTTGCCTTTACGGTGGCGCTTGCCGGCGTCATCATCGTCATCGTGATGTTTCCGGTGGCGGCCGTCGTCATCATCGTCGTCATCGTCGCGGCGCTTGGCGTGGCCCTTGCGGCGGCCTCCATCATCGTGCTCTTCCTCGCCCTCCTCGCCGCTACCCGCCTTCTCAAGCATGGCGATAACCTTGGAAAGCGCCTCAGCGAGGCCCTTCACGGTCTGTTCGACCTTTTCGATGCGCGCTTCAACCGAGTGCGTGCCTTCCTCATCATCGTCGTCATCGTGCCGGTTGCCGCTCTGTGGCAGATGGATGTGAGTGTGATGTCCACCGGACTCATCGTCGTCTCGGCCGAGCCTTTTCTTCATGTCTTCTTCCTCTGGATCGTCGGTGGTCTGGCGCGCCGGACCTTCTTTCAACATTTGGACTGCTGCCTGTTCGTCGCCGATCAGGGCATGGCCGCGAGCCTTGTCCAGCCACCGCTGGAAGGCACTCTTGGGTTTCATGGAGATATCCTTGGGCTTGCGGTCGCCGATGGCACAGCGCGGGCCGCAGCGACCTTGCTCAACCAGCGCGACGTGATTGATGAGGATATTCCGCTGCCGGCCGAAGCCCGGCGCGAATTGATCGTAATCGGCGGAATAACCGCAAGAGAGTTCCCGCTTACCAGACTCGATCAGATCGATGGCGTCTTTGTCGGCGATTAATAGGTCGGCGAGCAGCAGATCGCTTTCCGGCCCGCTACCGCGGCGCACATTCATGATGTGGCCAAGCGCAAGCTTCTTCCAGGTTTCCGGCGTCACATCGTGCACGGGGTGCTCGTTTACGACGGGCTTGCCTTCGGCGCTCTGCAAGGTCTCTGGCCGGAAGACTTCGCTGGCTTCGCGCTCGATATGGGCGAGGCCATCGGCGCCAACGTCGACTGGGGTTTCGCCGGGGCCATAGAGCATCTCGCCGGTGCGCGCCAGCGGGGCGTCATAGCAAATCAGGAAACCCTCGGGCGTGCGCCATTTCCGGAAGCTGAGCTTCTCGGTGACGTAGAACTTTGCGGGCATGCCGGGCGGCTAGTTGAACGTGAATGTGCAGGCGAGCGCCGAGCTGGGCGCCACGCTGTAGGTTGTCACGCCGGAGGTGGCGGCGACTTTGATACCGGTCAGCGGAAAGCCGGCCCCAATGGGCCAAGCGGAGTTGCTCACCGTCGAAGGTGTCAGCGCCACGGTCATCTTGGGCACGGTGAAAAAGGTGATGCCATCCGTACCGCCGACGCCGCTGCCAGCCGCATTGGCGGACATGGTAACTGTGGTGGCGGTCGAAGAGACAACCGTAGTCCCGGCCGCAATCGCGGTGCCGGTCGAAGTATCCACGATGCCCTGGCCGGCTACGACACCTGCAGGCGTGCTCGCGAAATGCAGTACATTGCTGGTTGTCGCGGTCGTGCCGTTCGTCGTGCCGGTAATCGCCATCGCCATGGTAGCGATATCGGCGAATTGCAGGTACTCGACCGTGCCATTGGGGTTGTAGCAGTTGAACGAGGTCAGTAGTCCCGGCGTAGACTTGATCGTCGCCGGGGTGTTGCTGAGCGCGTTGTTGCTGTAGGCCGCCGAACCGTAGCTCGCCGCGGTTTGAGCGAGCGCGGGCATTGCGAGCGGCGGGAATGCCGCTCGCAGGCCCGCGAGCCCAATCCCCGCAAAGAGAATAAGAGCAAGGAAGCGGGTAAAGCGCATGGATGGGCTCTTATTGCTGCACATAAGAAACAAGTACCTGACCGGCAGTTGTAGCTCCGGTTACCATACACAGACCATTCGAGGCCGGGGCTTTGATGATCGTACCCCCACCAAAGCCTATGTTTACCTGGGTAGATGTCCCATATGTGGGAGTAAGTGCCGTTGTGCCGGTACAAGAAGCGCCAGTTCCGTATTCCAGATAAACCGTCTGGCTGGCGCCGTTGACTATCGAAATACCGCAGACATAGACCGCGGTTGTTCCTGAGACCGGCACCAGCGACGTGGTTGTTGCGGAAGAAATAGACTGAAACGCCGA
>JBKQNN010000067.1:0-6053 GCA_052145975.1 Rhodomicrobium sp.
GTAAAGGCCGGCCGGATGGCTGTTCGAGGTCACCGCAACGATTGTGCCGGCAGCGAAAAGCGTGGCAAACAACCGGCTCAGGATCGTCGCATCAGCGATGTCGATCACGAACAGCTCGTCGAGGCACAAGAGCCGCGCCTCGCCTGCGATTGCCCTGGCAACGGCCACGATCGGGTCTTCCTTGGCCTCTCGCCGCGCGACCGCGAGCCGCGCATGCACATCCGCCATGAACTCATGAAAGTGCGCGCGCCGCCGCTGCTTCACCGCGGCAGTGCTCGAGAAGAACAGGTCCATCAGCATAGTTTTGCCGCGCCCAACGGGTCCGAAAATATAGAGCCCTTTCGGCACCTCGCCCCGGCGGCGGGTGAAGAAGGAAAAGAAGTCCGTCCGCGCGGGCGGCTCATAATCGATCAGCCGGTTTGTAAGGATCTGCAGCTTTTCGACCGCCAGCGCTTGCGCGCTATCCGGCGCGATTTTGCCGTCCGCCAGCAGCCGGCGGTATTTTTGGACCAAGGATTCGGGCATCGGCTGCTAGCGGACGCCGCGCAATTCAAGTTCGACCGCCGTTATCGATGCGCTTGGTGCGACCAGCTCCAGTTCGAATTCCGTGCGGTCCTCGGGTTTGATCTTATCGCCATCGACGGGGAGGGTGGCCGGAAATTCCCTGTCGAGCGCCGGATCGTTGTCTTTTACCGAGACGATGAACCCGGGCACCTTCACGCCGCGCTCCGCCCGGTTGTAAACGGCTCCCTTGATGTGCAGCACAGGCTTGAAATCGGCTACGGTCCATTCGTATTGAACGCCCTCGAAAATGAGCGGCTGCACCGTAACCGGCATGCCGAGGGCGCGGTAGAACGTCGCAAGCCCGGGCAGCGCATCGGCAGCGATATCCCGGAAAGCGAACAATCCGGCTGTGAGCCCGCCCGCGATGCAGAGGAAAAGGCCCCATGCAGCCGCCAGCGCCAGCGCGCCACTGCGCTCGCTGAGCCTTGGCTGGTTCGCCTGCTCACGGGTCTCCTCGATTTCGCGGAACAGCCGCTCGTCGAATACGATCTCGCCGGAGGCGGCCTCGCCCTCCTCGTCTTGCGGCGCGGGATAGCCGCTGGGCGGTTGGCCGCGGGGAACCGCGGGGCGTTTCCAGAAGGCGCTCAGAGCCTCCGCGATGGGCACTTCGCCGCCTTCCGCGGGGTCTTCCTGCCTGAATTGGGGTTCGGGCGCCGGGGCAGGTCTGGCGGCGGCGGAGCGCGATGGAAAATGGGCCTGGAGTGCTGCGCGCAATTGTGCGTCCAGATCGCTTTCGCCGGATGCTTCGGGCTGCCCGGACTCCCAGCCTTCAAGCCAGCCTTGAGAATTGGCCGCGCCGGTACCGTCTTCGGCCGCCGGGGTTCTGGACCAGCCTCCGGCGTCCGCGGGACCGTCCAACTCCTGATCGTGGGTGAACGCAGGTTCGCGGCTGGGCTCAGCATCCCATTCGGACGCCTCCGATCCTTCGTGTTCCATCGGCTGCCTAAATGGAAACCCCTCCTGCCCAGCGTCGGCGTAGGCAGTTACGGGAGCTTGAATGGTGCTGGCGGTTTGGTGCGGCCGCTGCTCTCCGAGGCTCGCAAAGACGTTACGCACTGCCGCGCGGGCGTCGTCGAGCGTGCGGGCGTGGCCGTCCTGCGGTGCTTGGGGCTCCGGGCTAAGGCTTGGCCGGGGAAATGGAATCGGTTCGGCACCCGCGGCTTGAGGTGCGTCGAATTGGGCCTCGGTGTTAGGAGTTGCCCTCTGGTTCTTTCGAAGGAAGCTCCCGAACCAGCGTACTTTGGACCCGCTTTCTTCCTGGCCGTCCGCCTCTTCCGCGCTGTTTTCCTCTGGGGATGCAGTTTCAGCGCCCGAAAAACCGAACCCTTCCGCGCTATATTCTTCGTCCGGCCGAGCCGCTCCGGCCCACCCGGAATCATGGCCCGAAGGAACCCCTTCACCGGCGATACCCCAACCGGGGGCGCTCCGGCCGCCCGCGCCGGCGTCAATGCCGCCAGCCTCGTCCGCGCTCAGATCGTCAGCCTCGGCAGCGGAATAAATATCCTCCGTGAGCGGCGTGGCGCGCCAAACATGCTCGCATTTTGCGCACCGCACGGTGCGGCCGTCGGGTGGCAAATCCACCTTTATATCGTACCTGGTGTTGCATGCCGGGCATTCGATGATCATCGATCGGGCTCTATTTCTTGGCTTCTGGCTTTCTCTGTCTCGGCTTTGCCGAATTCGATTGCTAGATGCGCTGACCTTATCATAAATCCATACGGGATCTAACGGCAGGGTTGGGGTTTTGGTTTCGAGTCATGCTTTAATACGATTCGAGAGTGTCGGTCTCCGATATGGAGTCGGGCAAGAGGTGTTGCGCGATATCAACTTCCAATTGCAGCCTGGATCGTTTCACTTTCTAACAGGACCTTCTGGCGCAGGCAAATCGACTTTGCTAAGGCTCCTGTTCATGTCGCTCAGGCCGACGCGCGGCCTCGTCCATCTTTTCGGACGGAATATTGCCCAGAATACGACGGCGCAGCGCGCGGACCTCAGACGCCGGATCGGCATCGTTTTTCAAGACTTCCGGCTGCTCGATCATCTTTCGACCTGGGAGAATGTGGCGCTTCCGTTGCGGGTTACGGGCCGCAGGCAGAGCGATTACGCGGAGGACGTCACCGAGCTCCTGAAATGGGTGGGCCTTGGCGACCGGATGCACGCCTTTCCGGCGGTTCTGTCTGGCGGGGAGAAGCAGCGCGCCGCTATCGCGCGGGCAGTGATCGGAAAACCCGAGCTTCTACTGGCCGACGAGCCGACCGGTAACGTCGACCCTCAGATGGCGCGCCGGCTCTTGCGTCTTTTCATCGAGTTAAACCGCCTGGGCACCTCCGTCATCATCGCCACCCACGATTATCAGCTTATGGCACAATTCCCAGGGCCCCGCATGCAGCTCGAAAATGGGCGTTTGGAACTTTACGAGTAGGTAATTGACCGGACATGAGCACCATAGACTCGCCACAATCGCTTCCGGTTCCGGTCGATGTCCCAGGTCAAACCGCGGCCAAGTTTTCGCGCGCCAAGGCCCCGATCGTTCCGCCGGGCTCGGTCACCGGGCGCTCGCTAACCTTCGTGATCACGATTATGGCCTTTCTCGCCTCCCTTACCGCGGGGGGGGTTTATCTCGTCTTTAACGCCGCCAGCACCTGGACGAACAACATCTCCTCGGAGATCACGGTGCAAGTGCAAAGCCTGGGCAGCAGCGACGCGGGCGATGCCAAAATCGCCGATATTGTGAAATTCCTTTACGATCAGAACGGTATCAAGCAGGTCATCCCCTATACCCGGGAGCAATCGCTCAAGCTTGTCGAGCCATGGATCGGAAAATCCGAGGTCCTCAAGAGCTTCGCGATTCCAAGGCTCATCGCCATCGAGATCGACCGGGACAATCCGCCGGAGATTTCGACGCTGAAAAAGGTCATGGAGGCGAGATATCCCGGCGCCGTGCTTGACGACCACGGGCTCTGGCGCGGCGAGATCCGGCGCGTCACAAGGTTCCTCGAGCTGAGTGGCATCGCAATGCTGGCTCTCATGGCTGCCGCTACCGCGGCCGTCATCATAGCGGCCGCTACCAGCGCGCTTGCCTCCAACAAAGAGATCGTTTCGGTGCTCAACCTCGTCGGAGCCGAAGAGAAATTCATCGCCAGCCAATTCGAGAGGCACTTCTTGTGGGTTGGCATCAAGGCAGGCGTTGCCGGCGCTGGAATGGCGGGGCTCGCCTTTTTGGCGCTGCCCAGCATCACGGGAAGCATGGGCAGCAATGCCGCCGCAGAAGCCGAGATCCGCAGGTTGGTGGGGGCGGGGACGCTGGACTGGGGCGGGTATGGGGTGCTCGTTGTGGTGGTTGCCGCCATCGCCCTCATCTGCAAGATGACGTCGCGCTATGGCGTGCGGCGTATTCTCAATCAGCAGAATGCGTAAGGCACCAACGCGAGCGGGGCAAAAAATCGCATGCAACGGCACCCAGTTAGCGGTATCATGATTCGTTATGACAACTGGGAGCGAAAAGCACTGGCCCGTGGCGTGGCGGATAGCGCGAGCGGTAGTTTTGCGGACGCTTGGCATCTTCGCCATTTTTGTTGTTGCGCTTACGGCGGGATTTGTCGTGTTCGCCCATTGGGTGAGCGTCATGCCCGCTAGCTCTCCGGCGGCCGCCGATGGCATCGTTGCGTTGACCGGCGATGAGGACAGGATCCCGGAGGCTGTGCGGCTGCTCGCCCAAGGAAAGGCGGGGCGGCTGCTCATATCGGGCGTCAACAAGAGTACCAGGATGCCTCAGATCATTAGCATGAATGGCGCTGGGCCTGAGGAGAGTTCGCTGTTCGGCTGCTGTATCGATCTCGATAAGCGCTCGCTCAATACCGAGGACAACGCAACCGAAGCAGCCATTTGGGCGAGAAAGCGGGGCTTCCACTCGCTTATCGTGGTGACATCCACCTATCACATGCCAAGGACGCTCATCGAACTCAGGCAATCCATGCCCGAAGCCGATCTCATTCCTTACCCCGTGAAATCGGCGCGAATGGAAACAGAATGGTGGAACGACCCCAAAACAACCTGGGTTCTTTTCAAGGAATATTTGAAGTTCGTTACGGCGTCGGCACGCTATGGGGCTAACATGCTCGCCAGCGCTCCCAGCAACCAGCAGTCGAGCCAGCGGACGATCAATGCGCGCATGGACTAAGCTGGCGCTCTACGTGCGGTCGGCGCTGTTTTACCCCGTTCTCTATATAAATTGGGCGCTGTTTTTGGTCCTTGGATGCTGGCTCCTTTGGGGCCCGCGCCGCTGGGCCATGGCAGGGCTCGCAGCCCATGGACGCGCAACGGTCTGGCTGCTGCGGGTTATTTGCGGCACCAAAATGGAGGTCAGGGGTCATGAGAAACTGCTTCCCGGCCCAGTCATCGTGGCGTCGAAACATCAGGCGGCTTGGGATACGTTCGCACTCATCTCTCTCATGCGCGACCCTGCTCTGGTGATGAAGGCCGAGCTTTTGTCCATCCCGCTTTATGGCACTTTCTGCCGGAAATTCGAGCTCATCCCAATCCAGCGCGAGCTTGGCCCGGCGGCGCTTCGCCAGATGGCGCGCGAGGCCCGGACGCGCGCGGCGGAAGGAAGGGAAATCCTGATCTTCCCGGAAGGCACGCGCAAGAGCCCCGGCTCCGCTCCGGATTACAAGCCTGGGATTGCCTTCCTTTATCAGGACCTCAAAATTCCGGTTTGCCCGCTGGCGCTCAACTCGGGCGCCTTCTGGCCGCGTCATTCCTTCCTGCGCTACCCCGGAACGATCGTCGCCGAGTTCCTCGATCCCATCCCGCCCGGCCTGCCACGCCAGGAGTTTATGCACAGGCTGGAGACGGCTATCGAAACGGCATCCGGCAAATTGCTCGCAGAAGCCAGGCAGGAGCTTGAGGGAATGGGATTCGATGCGCCCGTTTCCCTGAAAGCCGGGGGCGCGGTCTTGACGCATTAATCTGGCGTCCCGCTCTTGCCGGCACCGTGTGCGGCTGCGCCTCATACCGGATCCGCTTGCTTACTTCCCTCTCGCTGCCGCAAAAAGGCCCCCCCTTGTACCCATAGGTTTTTTAGCAATTTGTTAGCCATGTTCGATAGGGTGGATCTTCCAAGTCCCGCGTTTTTCAGCGACAGAGGGCAGCGCCGCGCGTTTACCTTTTGGCGCGAGCGCCGCTCGCCGGAAGCTCCTCCAGCCCGCGCTACCCGATTCCGCCGTCTGCCTTCCGGCAGCCGCCCTGTTCACGCTCCCAACCCTGCAAATAACCCCATTCAGCGCCTCCTGGCCGCGCCCGCGCCTTCCCATGACGCAATGGTGGACCACAGCTCCTTACCGATGTGCTAACGCGGCGCAAGGCAATCGCTTCGCCAGCCAGATGAGGCTTTCCGCCATTCCCGGCCAGCGCGTGGAGGAAGACTCGATGCGGCGGAGACCAAGTATAGTTTCGCGGGAGTCCGCTTCCTATTTTCCGCGCGCGGCTCG
>JBKQNN010000068.1:0-10075 GCA_052145975.1 Rhodomicrobium sp.
CTGCAATTCACTTCAAAGTTCTACCATTCTACCTGATGGTTCGATGCACGCCAAGGTCCGTCAAGCTGCGGCACCGGTTTCGGCTCGACCTTCAGCATGAGACGTGCCGATCCAGGGTCGAAATGGCCGCTTTCGGCCCGAGCCGGCGGGGAAGATTTGCACCTTTCAACCACAGTTCGGCCCACGGAATATTAATTTCGAATATCCACACCAGAGCCAGTAGTTGCCCTGCTGGCCTGGTTGCAATTTTCGGCCTCCGGTTGCGCCGCGTTTCTGGCCAGATTTGCTGTTAATTAATATAGCAAGTTAGGAAGGTGCCGATGGAAAGTGAGCGATCATGAAGCCTTTCCGATTCCGGAAAAGAATTGCCATCACGGTTGCGGCCGTCTCACTGGCTTGGATGCCGCTTGCGTCCCGAGTACAGGCTGGAGAGATCGTCATAGCCACAAATGACGGCCCCCGGACGGCTATCGTCCTGCCCGCTGGAGAGGGGCCACACCCAACGGTGATCGTGCTGCACGGCGCGATGATGACAGCGAGAATGGCGGCACGCATCTCTGGCTTCGCCGAGCCTGCCGCCAGGGCTGGCTTTACCGCCGTCTTTCCCCAAGGGCTGATGCTGCGATGGCATGACGGGCGCACCGGTGGACTCGATGGACCGGACGATGTCGCGTTCTTACGGACCTTAACCGCCCGGCTGATCGCGGAACGCATCGCGCTGCCCGCCCATATCTATATCGCTGGCATCTCCAATGGCGGCATGATGAGCTTCACCATGGCCTGCCGGGCGGGAGACCTGTTCCGCGGCCTTGGTACGGTAATAGCCACTATGCCGGCAGGCATCGAGCCATGCGATCCGCCGCCGATGCCGGTCGTTATGGTCAACGGCACTGACGATCCGCTGGTCCCCTACGAGGGCGGCAACACCGGATTGCTCGGAGGAGGCGGCGTGGTCTGGAGTGCCAGGCGAACGGCCGAGCTATTCGTCCGGCGGAATGGCTGCGAGGTGAGCAACGCTCAGGAACTGCCGAGGCGCGGACTTTGGGAGGGAACAAGCGTGACAGAAATCAGCTGGAGGCGATGTAACTATCACAAACCGGTGACGCTGTATCAGGTTAAGGGCGGAGGGCATCAGATCGCCGGCCGGCCTTCTTTTTTGCCCTTCTTGCTCGGCCGCAGCAATCGGGATATATCGGCCGCTGAAGCGATTATGTCCGCATTCGCCCGCGAAGATGCAAGCGAAGGGGAGCTTTGAGAAAGGCTCCCCAGATGAGCTCAGTATCGCGCACGGGCTGGACGCCGAAGTGCAAGAACTTCGAACAATCACCTGTGATCGATGATCGCTTTTTGCCGCAACTCCTGAAGGTAGCTGCGCGAAGAGCTATCATATGTGGTGTCACGCGGTTCTGCGCCGGAAATCTGCTGGATCACCTTGCGCCAAGCAAGTTGCACGCGAATGCCACCCAGGATCATCGCTAGCCCGTTATTGCCGAACTTTCTGAGACCCGCGTACAAAACGTTCATATCGGGCTTGCCGTCCGGACCGGGATCGGCGCAGACTGCAAGGGTCTTCTCAACCTCAGCGTCGCTGATATCAATGCCGAGCTTCTTTGCCGCCCAAAGTTTCAGCTTGTTGCTGATTGCCTCCTCGATTGCGTCTGCGATTAGCAGCTTCTTGATGCGCTCGGCCTCTTGCTGCGCCTCTTCCTGCGTGGGCGGTGGTCCGGACCGCACCTCGCGGTCTTTGGGATGGTAGACCTCGCCGGTAAGGAGCGTTTTTAAGCGGTTGATGCAGCCGTCGGTATAGCCCTGCCAGAGCAGGGACTGGTGTATGTCGTCGCCGGCCAACGGCTCACCATTGACCACGACGGCGCTTTGAGCAATTGCGCCGCCAGGCGTAGCGAGGAACGCAGCCACCAGCAAAGCAATCGGACGCATAAATTTGGAAAGCCGCATGGTGCGAAATTGCCTGAAAGGTCACGATTGTCAATCGGCGCGGGCTTCTCTGCCGATTAGCGCCATAAGCTACTGAGTTTACGTGAATACGTTGAGGCCCTAGCCGGCGTCAATCAATACAGTTTACCGCTCATCCATCGAAACCGGTCGAGATTATGCTGACGGGTAACCGCGGCTTTCGGCCTTGTGCGTCAAAATTCACCCCGCTGGCCGCTAACGCCTGGAAAGGCCATGCGTTGGGGAAGCCGGGAGACTCTGCTTAGGCGCCGGCAGCGGCGATGCGCTTTAGAAGTGCCCCGTGAATGGCCTCGTTGCCGCAGACGATGGCGCCGGTATTGAGCATGTTCTGGCGCCCATCCGGATCGGAGACGAAGCCGCCGGCTTCGCGGACCAGCACAATACCGGCCGCCATATCCCAGGCTTGAATATTGCGCTCCCAGTAGCCGTCGAAGCGCCCTTGCGCGACCCAGGCGAGGTCCATCGCGGCGGAGCCGGTCCGGCGGATGCCCGCTGCATCGCGCATGATGGCGGACAGCTCGGCCAGATGCTGCTCGTGCCCAGGCTTGCCGCGATGCGGGATGCCGGTCACGATCACGGCGTTATCGAGGTCCGGCCGGCCCGCGACACGCAGGCGCCGGTTGTCGTTGAGGAAGGCGCCCTTGCCGCGCTCCGCCGTGTAAATGTCGCCACTGGCCGGGTTATAGATGAGGCCCGCCACCAGCTCGCCCTCGCGTTCGAGCGCGATCGAGATAGCGAACAGCGGAATGCTGTGCAGAAAATTCGTGGTGCCGTCGAGGGGATCGACGATCCAGGTGTGCGTCTTGTCCGGCCCCTCTACGAGCCCGCGCTCTTCCATCAGAAAAGAGTAGCCGTGACGCGCCTTGCTCAGCTCCTCGTACAGGATGTTCTCGGCGCGGTGGTCGGCGGCGGAGACGAAATTCGCCGGCCCCTTGACGCTGACCTGGAGATGCTCGACCTCGCCGAAATCGCGCGCCAAGCTGCGGCCCGCCTTGCGGGCGGCGTTGACCATGATCGTCATCAGCGCGGATGCTGGCATGCCGGCTTACTCCATTTAGCGGCGGGAGCTGTTTAAGACCCCCTCACTCTGTCTCTCTCCCCAAGGGGAGAGAGGACGCCTGAATTGCCCTCTCACCTCGTTGAGAAGGCCGCAGCCAACTCCCTCTCCCCTTGGGGAGAGGGCTGGGTGAGGGGGTCTTCGAACGCCTACTAGGCGCGGCTGATATAAGCCATTTCGTTCGTATCGACGATAACCTTCTCGCCGGCGGTCACGAAGGGCGGAACCATGATGCGGACCCCATTCTCCAGCATCGCGGGTTTATAAGAAGATGCCGCGGTCTGGCCTTTCACCACCGGATCGGCCTCGGTCACGGTGAGCGTAACCTGATCGGGCAGGCTGATGCCGATGGGCCGGCCTTCGTGCATTTCCACGACCACCTTCATGCCGTCCTGCAAGAACGCGCTGCGCTCGCCCACGAACTCCTGCTGCAGCTCCATTTGCTCGTAGGTGTCGGTGTCCATGAACACGAGCATGTCGCCCTGGGGGTACAGGAACTGGAAATCCTTCTGCTCAAGGCGGACTTTTTCCACAGTCTCGGACGAGCGGAAGCGCTCATTGAGCTTCGAGCCGTTGATGAGGTTTTTCAGCTCCACCTGATTGTAGGCCGGGCCCTTGCCGGGTTTTACCGCCTGGGTCTTCACCGCGATCCAAAGGCTGTTGTTATGCTCGATGACGTTGCCGGGGCGAATTTCGTTGCCGTTGATTTTCATGATTTGCGCTCGCGCGTGAGAATTCGTTGCGCATTGTGTGGCGGATGCGCAGGCGGGCTGTCAAGCCGAGTCGTTAGAAAAGCGCTTGCAACCGCGCCCGAAGCGCCAAGTATCGCCGGCACGGTGGAGAAAACCCTACCCGGACCGGCGCACTTCGAAACCGGGAAGTTTTTCGCAGTTGGGCCGGTTCCAGAGCGGAGCGATTTGAGCGGCCGGACCTTTCGAACCGGGCCTGGCGGCCCGGTTCGCACTCTTCCTTCCCTACGCAGCCGGAGACTTGGCGGGCCAGGCTCCGCCAAGCCAGCCTACCAGCTCACGCAGGTCTTCTTCGCCCCAGCTCCAGACCACTTGCTGCATTGCAGCTCAAACACCGCGCCGAAGCCGCCCGATCCGCCGTCGTTGGTCGTTCCATAAAACGTGCCATTCACAGGGGATATCAGGCCGGCTTGGGGGCCGCCGCCGCTGTCTCCGCCTGGGAAGTTATAAAGCACTTCCAGGGTCCAGGCTGCCGGGCCGGAGGCAGGCGGGGTCAGGCTGTAAACAGCGCCGTATCCAATAAACTGGGTGCTTCCGCCGTTGTTGGTTACTCCGTAAAGCTTGCCTTCAGCGTCGAAGATCAAGGAGCCGGCAGGATTGAACAAACCGGTTCCCGTGAAGTCGAAGAGAACTTCCTCGGTCCAGTTTACCGAGGGGCTGGCTGGCGGGCTCACTTTAAAGACCGCGCCGCTATAGCCCCCGCTGCCGCCCGTCCATGTTGTGCCATAAAGCGCGCCGTGCTTGTCGAAGATCAGGCTGCTCTGCGGATTCGCGCCGTCCGAGCCGTTTTGACCTTTGAAGCTGTACAGAAGGCTCTCCGTCCAAGGGTCCGTTTTGGTGGAGGGAGGAGCAAGCTTGAAGACCGTGCCGAAGCCGTCGCCTGTTACAGAACTCCCACCGCCATTAGTGGTGCCGTAAAGCGCGCCCCTTGTATCGAAGACCAGGTTTCCCATGGGCATCATGCCATCCCCGTGCCCCTTGAAGCTGTACAGGATGGTTTCGGTCCACGCCCCCTTGCCAGACGCAGGCGGCGTAAGCTTGAAGACAGTGCCGTTATTCGAGGCGCCGCCATACTGAGTTGTGCCGTAGAACGCTCCGTCTCTCTCGATCAGGCCCGCTAGCGGCTGATAGCCGTCCGATTGGCTGGGAAGGAAATTGTGCACTACTGTTTCCTGCCAGGCGCCCTTGCCCGAAGCTGGCGGCGTCAATTCAAAAACAACGCCAGCGTTGCCCGAAACATCCGAGCCTCCCAATAATGTCGTGCCATAAAGCGAACCATGCGGGCCGAAGACAACATTGCCCGCCGGGAACCTGCCGTCGGCGCCGCCCGAGAAGCTATAGAGCACGGTCTCGGTCCAGGACTCTTTGGCGGTCGCGGGGCGCGTCAATTTGAATACGGTGCCAAAGCCCGCTCCCCCAGCGTAGGTTGTGCCGTAGAGATCGCCTTTTGCATCGGCTGTCAAACTGGCCTGCGGTTGGGCGCCGGATGTGTTTGTGAAACTGTACAACGTTGTCTCGGTTGCGTGCGCGGGCGTTAAGCCGGCTGCACCGATGACAGCACAAGCTGCCGGGAAGATGAGGCCGGTGGATGCCAGCCGGGCGCGTTTCCGGATTAGGCCGCGTATCAGAAACATGGAAACTCCTTTAACAGTTCATCGATGCGAGCTAAAGCCCCATAGAACTCAGCCCATGCTTACGCTTCTTGCTCGCGGCGAAAAACTGGAAACAAACCCTGCAAGCTGAAAGTAGAAGCCGGTGGCCAAACCGCCACAGATCGCTGCTGGGCGGCCGGCTGACAGCGGCAGCTCTGTTCCGGCCAGCAACGCGCTATCTGTGCGGAGGGCACGTGGCGTTGGCCGGGTTGACTTTGTTTTGGTGGAGTTTTTATCCCAAAACCGGCGGCCGCTTTTGGGAAATTCAGGCTTAGGACGCCCTGCGGGAAATCCTGACCCGTCATTGCGAGCGGAGCGAAGCAATCCAGAGGCCGGAAGCACAGCGGCAAATCTGGATCGCCACGGCGCTAAAGCGCCTCGCGATGACGGCGCTGCGCGTCAGGACTTCCCGCAGGCCACTAGGAAGCGGCCTTTATATCCAGCAGCTCGATGTCGAACATCAGCGTGGCGTTCGGCGGGATGGCCGGGAGCGAGCCCTTCGAGCCGTAGCCCAGCTCCGGCGGGATGACGAGCGTGCGCTTGCCGCCAACCCTCATGGTCTCGACACCCCGTTCCCAGCCCTCGATCACGCCATGCTTGCCGAGCGTGAACGAAAACGGCTGCTTGCGGTCCCTGGAGCTGTCGAACTTCGCGCCCTTGACGCCGTTCTCATAGAGCCAGCCCGTGTAATGCACGATGCAAACTTGACCGGGCCTTGGGCTGATGCCGGTTCCAACCTTCGCATCGGTGATTTGCACGCTCGGCGTTGGGGCAGCCACCTGCTCACTGTTTGTGCCGGATATGCCCCCGCTGCAGCCGGCCGCCGCAGCGGCGATGGCGAGCGCGAAAAGAACGTCGACGCGTGGGAAAGCCGGGACACGCAAATTGCTTACTCCTTGATATTTCGCCGGGATCCTTTGATTAGTCCAACTGCTGGAGAGGCTCAAAGGCTTTTTTGAGGCACAGCCGCCGCCAAATATCCCGTTTCCCCGCCGGGGAAAGGAGCGTTTGGCGCCGCGCGGGTTTCCCGCCCTCGAAAGGGCAGCCCATGCACGATGTCATCCGCAAGCCAAGCGCCGCACCCGTCATCGAAACCCGTGCGCCGGCGCGGCTGGACCGCTTGCCGTGGGGCCGGTTCCATACGCTTGTGATTGCGGCGCTCGGCATCACCTGGGTGCTCGACGGGCTGGAAGTCACGCTCGCGGGCTCGGTGGCGGGCGCGCTCAAGGCAAGCCCCGTGTTACGGTTCAGCGATTCCGATGTAGGGCTGGCGTCGAGCCTTTACCTCGCCGGGGCCGTCAGCGGCGCGCTTTTATTCGGCTGGATGGCGGACCGGCTCGGCCGGCGCCTGCTCTTCTTTATCACGCTTACGCTCTACCTAGTAGCCGCGGCGGCGACCGCCTTCTCCTGGGATCTCGCAAGCTTTTGCCTGTTCCGCTTCCTCACCGGTGCGGGCATCGGCGGCGAATACAGCGCGGTGAATTCGACGATCCAGGAGATGATCCCGGCGCGCTTCCGCGGCTGGACAGATTTGGCGCTGGGCGGCACGTTCTGGATCGGCGGCGCGCTCGGTGCCGGCGCCTCGATCCTGCTTCTGGACCCCGCCCGCTTCAACCCGGAAACCGGCTGGCGGCTCGGCTTTTTCATCGGCGCCGCGCTGAGCCTTGTCATTCTTTTTTTGCGCTCGTGGATTCCAGAGAGCCCGCGATGGCTCGTCATCCATGGCAGGGAAGCTGATGCGGAGGCAATCGTGGGCGAAATCGAGGCCAGCTTCCGCGCGCACGGGGCGCAGTTTCAGGATGCGTCGCAGCTCAAGCCCATGCGCGTCCATCCGCGCACGCACACGCCGCTGGCCGAGGTCTTCCGCACGATCTTCGTCACCTATAGAAGCCGCGCGTTGGTTGGCCTCACGCTGATGGCGTCCCAGGCGTTCTTCTATAATGCGATCTTCTTCACCTATGCGCTGGTGCTGACGAGGTTCTATGCCGTGCCGGCGCAGGATGTTGGCTGGTATATCCTGCCGTTCGCGCTCGCCAATGTGCTGGGACCTATCGTGCTTGGGCGGCTGTTCGATGTCATCGGCCGCAAGCCCATGATCGCGGCGACCTATTCGATCTCTGGCGTTCTGCTCGCGTTGAGCGGCTGGCTGTTCGCGGCTGGCTCCCTAAGCGCCACGCAACAAACAGTTGCATGGGCCGCGATCTTCTTCTTCGCCTCGCCCGCGGCCGGCAGCGCCTACCTTACCGTCAGCGAGGTCTTCCCGGTCGAGATCCGCGCGCTTGCCATCGCCGCGTTCTATTCGCTGGGCACGGCCATCGGCGGCGCAGGTGCGCCCTATCTGCTCGGCAGCCTCATAGAGACGGGATCGCGCATGAGCGTTTTCGGCGGCTATCTCTTGGGCGCCGGCCTCATGGTCTTCGCCGCCATCGCCGAGCTTGCTTGGGGTGTCGCCGCCGAGCGCAAGCCGCTCGAATCGGTCGCCCAGCCCCTGTCCTACGCCAGCGAATAGGGGGCTTCACGCCGCCGTCATTGCGAGCGCCTGTCATGACGCCAGGCAACAGGCGCAAAACTCCGGGCACACGGTCTCTTTTGCTGTTCCGCTGCCGTCGTCCCCGCGAAGGCGGGGACCCATGCTAAGTATATGTAAGAGCGATATATTTGGCTGACATGGATGCCCGCCTTCGCGGGCATGACGCTCATGCAAGGATCACGTTCGCCGTTCATCGGCAGGCACTTGCCCGGACTTTTGCCCCTGTTACGAGGCCAGGGCTCAACTTCGCGGCGTCGTTAGCAATTCGCTCGAAGACGCCATTCCAATCGCCCCTGGCGCTTTGACGATAGAGAGTCATGGCCGGATACCATGGACTATCGGAGCGATCGAGCATCCACCGCCAATCCGGCACCCATTTGAGAGCCACCCAAACCGCACGTCCAAGAGCGCCGGCCAAATGGGCAATTGCGGTGTCCGATGTAACGATCAGATCGAGGCATGACATCGCAGCCGCTGTGTCGATAAAAGCGTCCGGGCCAGTGTCGAGGTCCGGCCCCAGCGTCTCAATTCTCAGTTCGGTGCCTAATTCAGCCAATTGATCCAGACCGTGCTCCTTCTGAAGTGAAATCAAGCGAACATGCGAAATAGCAGATAGGGTTCCGAAGCATCGCAACGGAATTGAACGGCCGATGTCGATTCTCTGTGACGGATTTCCTTGCCAGCAAATGCCGACCTTCAGTCCATGATCGCCGATCCGTTCCCGCCATTTCGTAATTAATGCAGGTTCCGGGCGCAGATACCGGACATCCGCCGGAATACAATCCAGCGTGGTTCCGAACGCCGCCGGTAAGCTCGCCAACGCGCATTGATAATCGAAAACCTCGTTTGCGGGATGCTCGCGGGTCAACCGGACGGCTGGACCGAACGATTGCAGCAGGCGATGCAGGGACCGCCGTACAAGAAAAGTAACTTGCGCTCCACGCTCGGATAATTTCGTCAGATATCTGGAGAATTGGATTATGTCTCCTAGTCCCTGCTCCTCGTAAACAATGACGCGCTTGGCGGGAACGGCTTCTCCCTTCCAAGCCGGATACGGCGCGGTCAACTTGCGTTTCCTGGCCTCCTTGCGATCCCATCGCGACTCGTAGCCGATCCACCCCGATGGAAAGTCGCCCAGCAGCAAAGCAAGACATCCCCGATTGAAGGCAATTCCGGCATGGTCCGGCTTGATCGCCAGCCCTTTGCCGTAGCTTGCCAGCGCCTCATCGAAACGCCCGAGGTCGGTCAGCGCAACAGCGCGGTTGTTGAGCGCCTCGGCGTGGCCGGGCTTGATCGCCAGCGCCTTGTCGCAGCTCGCCAGGGCCTCCTCGGGATGCCCGATCTCCCGCAGCGCGCTGCCGCGATTATTCAGCGCCGCGGCGTAGTCCGGCTCGATCGCCAGCGCCTTGCCGTAACTCGCCAAGGCCTCCTCGGGGCGCCCGAGATCAATCAGCGCATTGCCGCGATTGCTGAGCGCCTCGGCGTAGTCCGGCTTGATCGCCAGCGCCTTTTCGTAACTCGCCAAGGCCTCCCCGGGACGCTTGAGGTCCGTCAGCGCAATGCCGCGATTGTTGAGCGCTTCGGCGTAGTCCGGCTTGATCGCCAGCGCCTTATCGCAGCTCGCCAGAGCCTCCTCGGGACGCTTGAGGTCCGTTAGCGCATTGCCGCGATTGTTGAGCGCCTCGGCATAGTCCGGCTTGATCGCCAGCGCCTTATCGCAGCTCGCCAGAGCCTCCTCGGGACGCTTGAGATGCAACAGCGCGCTGCCGAGATTATTGAGCGCCCCGGCGTGGTCCGGCTTGATCGCCAGCGCCTTATCGTAGCTCGCCAGAGCCTCCTCGGGACGCTTGAGTTCCATCAGCGCATTGCCGCGATTGAAGGAAGCCTCGGCGTAGTCCGGCTTGATCGCCAGCGCTTTGCCGTAGCTCGCCAAAGCCTCCTCGGGACGCTTGAGATTTTGCAGCACAATACCCCGGTTGCAGGCAGCTTCGGCGCAGTCCGGTTCGATCGCCAGCGCCTTATCGAAGCTCACCAGCGCCTCATCGAAACGCCCGAGGTCCATCAGCACATTACCGCGATTGTTGAGCGCACCGGCGTGGTCCGGCTTGATCGC
>JBKQNN010000069.1:0-12259 GCA_052145975.1 Rhodomicrobium sp.
ACCTGCCAAAGTGGTTATCACAGCCGTTATGCGGAAACTCATCGTCACGCTCAACGCCATCCTCCGCTCCGGCGAGCCCTGGCGCCACGCCCAAACCGCTTGACAGCCAAGACGGTAGATAGGGCGCTTCGCACCCTTCCGGGATGACGGGCGCGGAGCTATTCAGCCGGATTCGATATCAGCGCATCTTCGCCTTCAGCACCGCCTCGAAATCCAGATGCGCCGTCTCGATGACGATCTGCGTGCGGCTGGCGACCTTGAGCTTGCGCAAAATCTCCGTCACATGCGCCTTGACGGTCGTCTCGCCGACGCCGAGTTCATGTGCGATCTGCTTGTTGAGAAGGCCCTGCCGGATGAATTGCAGCACGCGGATCTGCGATGGCGTCAGTCCGCTCACCCGGGCCGCAATGTCCTGATCCCCGGCTTTTGCCTGCATGGCCCGGATGGCATGCGCGAGATCGCGGGGAACGTAGACCGAGCCGGCGAGCACTTCGCCTAGCGCCTCCGCCATGACGGTCTTGTTTGCGGACTTCGGCACGAAACCGGCAGCGCCCAGGCGGATGGCTTCCGCGGCGATGCGCGCGTCCTCAAGGCCCGAGACGACCACGACCGGCAGCCGCGGGAAACGCGCCCGCACGAGAATGAGGCCGTCGAAGCCGGAAATGCCGGGCAACATCAGATCGAGCAGCATGATATCGATGCCGCCCCGGTGGCCGCCGTGCGCAATAGTATCGCAGCCTGCGTCCAGCGAACCGGCTTCGAGCACCTCCGCGCCCGGCAATGCCTGATGGACGGCGCTGTGCATCGCGTCGCGGAACATCGGATGGTCGTCGACGATGAGTATTCGTGTCATGTAGCAGGCTTTCATGCCCCCTGCCACGGGAGGCATCGCCATTTGAGCTTGTTCGTAGATATTCAACTCCCTGCGGAGAGCGTATCACAGCGCGCGCGCGAGCGGAATACCTGACTATTTTGCCTGGGCGGATGAAAAGTGCCCAACCTTCGCCTGCGGCTCGCTTTCGATTTTGGCGAGCGCGGCTTCGAGAGCGGCCGTTCCCTCTTCCGATTGCGCGGCGGCGATGAGCGCGTTGACGCTGCTCGCGGGAACGGAAAACCGTTTATTCCGGACGAATTCGCAGATGGTTTCGAATTTTTTGAAGCCGCGCTCATAGGTTTCGCCGTAGCCTCTAAGGAGACCGCGTGCGCGCGCAAGGCTTACCGCGAGCCGCATATCGCGCTTGGCTGCGGCCCAGACGATATCGAGCCACTCCTCAAGCCGCTCCGTCTCCCGCGCAAAGCGGAGCGAGCTGCGCCGCCAAGGTTTGAGAGTGGCCACGAAGTAGAGCAGCAAAAAGCCTCTGAGCGACGTGGTGCGAACGAGGCGTCCGTCCGCGGTCAGCTTCCGGACCAAGGCTTTCCCGATGGCGCTTCCAAACAGCCGGCGCCCGAAGCCCATCGGCATCGTGTCCACGACCTCCTCGACGCGCGGATACAAGAATTCCGCGAGTTCAAGAATTTCGCGATCGGAAACCCCCATCTCGGCGCGAATCCGGGCGAAGCGCGCGCGCCTCAGCTTGAGCTCGGCCACGCGTATCGAGTCCGCATAGGTCATTGCCAAGGCAAGTTGGCGGGCAGCCACGGTGAGCAACTCGCATTCGTGGCAGCCGTCGCTGCTCGCCAGGGTGACGAAGGGAAGCAGCCGCTGCCAATAGAGGGCGGCATAATCGAGGTCTTGATAATCGGCGGTCCGCTCGAGCCCGGCTAGGATAAGCGATTGCGCGTCGCCGCAAGCGTGACGCTCCACCTCCTCGATGAGTGCCGGTGGCAGCCCCCGTGCGGGCGGCGCAGCGGTTTGCGGTGCGGCCGGCGCGTCCCCTTGTGCTGCGGCAAGACCCGCGGCAAAACCCGCCAGCGCGGAGCCGCCGCTGCCGGCGCCCTCGCGGATCGCCTCTTCAAGAAGCGCGGGCTGAATCGGAAGCGCGCCAGAGCCGGCGGCAGCGCCAAGCAGAACCGCGCCGATAGGGCATTTCGACTTTCCCGCAGCCTCCGCCATGTCGAAGCCCACGAACTTCGCCGCGGTGCTCCGGCAAACCGAAAGCAGCGTATAGGGATCGGCGCGGCTGTCGCTTTGGGCCGTTTTCTCCGCTGTCGAGTAAACCCGGTGCGTGGAGGCGATGAGCGTGGTCCGGTCTGGCGTCACCAGGCCGCGCTCGATTGCGCGCCCGGCTTCCATCAGCTCGGAGGCGATCACGATATCGACGTCTCCCGGCAAGGGACTAAGGCCCAGCACAGGCGCCTTCCCTCGCTCGGCCGCCCGATCCCTTGGGAAAAGCTCCATGTAGTGGACTGTAGCGCCGGTGCGCTCCGCCAGGCCGGGTTCCGGCGTGGCCTGCACGAGGTAGCCGCACCGTCCGGCAGCGTCAGCGAGCCACGCCGTAAGGACGCCTCCGCGTTCGCCGCCCAGGGTCAGAATCGCGATCTTGACCGGATTCGGCCCGCTCATCCGCGCGCTCCTGCTGGAGAGGCGGCCGGCCCTTCGAGGCGGCGCTGTACGTAAGAAATGACCAGAGAGCGGAGCCGTGCGAGCAGCCGGTCCCAGATGGACGGATTATGAACGATCGACGCGCGGAAATAGGATGGGCAAAGCACCATGGCATGGGCGATCTCGCCGCACAGGCCGCAACCGGTGCAGGAGCGGCTCACTTTCGTTATAGGTTCGAGATTGAGCGGATCGGGATTGGGCGCAATTGTCTGCGAAGGGCAGCCCGAAAGCCGGATGCAAGTGTGATCGCCTGTGCAGATGTCGGGATCGGTGCCGAACTTGTGGCGGACGACGCGCTTGCCGTCCTTAAGCCGCGCGGCGGCGAGCGGGACTTCGCGGCGCCGCTGCGCGAGCGCGCACCCGGAGCGGGCGACGATAACTTTGGGGCCGGCCTCGGGCGTTGCAAGGGCTTCCTTCAGCACCTCGCGCATCCACTTGACGTCGCGGGTGTCCGGCACGGTCCGAAGCCAGCGCACGCCAACTGCCCTCAACGCTTCCTCAATCGATTTCCACGTGGAACGCCTCGGATTGTCTGCGGGGGACGAGAGCGTTTGCTGGCCGCCGCTGGCAGCAGAATAGCTGTTGTCCACAATGATGTGCACGTTGCCGTTCTTGTTGAAGACGGCGGTGCCGATCGAGGAGAGGAGGCCGTTGTGCCAAAAACCACCGTCGCCCAGGATTGAAATGGCCCGCTTCGCGCCGCTGGCCGGGAACGCCGGGGCGCTGGCGCCGCCGAGGCCATAGCCCATGGCGGTGCTGCCGAGGTTCAGCGGCGGCAAAGCCCCGAACAGGTGACAGCCGATGTCGCAACTAACGTGAAAATCGCCGAGTTCGCGTGCAGCCAGTTTGATCGCCGAAAAGATTGGCCGCTCCGGGCAGCCGATGCAAAACGATGGCACACGCGGGCGCACATGCGGTGCAATCGCCTGCGCCGCACGCCGCGCGGCCGTCTCCGCGGGACGTTCCAGCTGCTGCGGGAGCAGGTCCGGCCGATAGGTCTTAAGAAAGCGCACCGCCCCCGCCTTGATAACGCTGCCGGTATATTCGCCGGCCGGCGGTAGCATGCCCTTGCCCTCCAGGCGAACCGCCGCCCCCTTTCGGGCCAGGATCGTGTGCAGGCCCTGCTCGATGAATTCGGGCTGGCCCTCTTCGACCATGAGCACGGCGCGTTTGCCTTCGCAGAAGCGGAGAACTTCGCTTTCGATCAGCGGATAGGCAACGTTTAGAACGTAGAGCGGGATCTTGCTTTCGCCGAACGCATCGGCGAGCCCGAGCCCCTGCAGCGCCTGCAAAGCCGCGTTGTACAATCCGCCCTGGACGACGAAACCGATATCGCCCGCTTCGCCCTCGAAGATCTCGTTCAGCCTGTGTTTTTCGATGAACCGCACCGCCGCGGGCATGCGCTTTTCGATTTTCTCCTTTTCCTGGGAGTAATTCGCAGGCGGAAAGACGACGCGGCCGGCACCGCACCGCGGGAGGTTGAAAGCGCCGGCGAGGCCGGGTGCGGCCCGCACATTATCCTTGGTTTCAAAAGTCCCGTGGAGGTGGCAAGCCCGGCCCCTAAGTTCGAGCATGACCGGCGTGCCCGAGGCTTCGGAAAGCTCGAAGGCTTTCTCTACGGCGGAGACGATGGAGGGCAGATTTGGCCTTGGATCGAGCAGCCAGACCTGCGACTTCATCGCCAGCGCATGGGTCCGCTCTTGCACGCCGAAGGAGCCTTCGCCGTAGCACTCTCCCACAACGATCAGCGCGCCGCCAGTGACGCCGCTGGAAGCCAGATGCGCGATGGCATCGGCTGCAGCGCTCGCGCCGGCCGGGCCGTTGAAGATCGCAGCGCCGCGCAGAGGATAGTTCACGGATGCGGCAAGCGTGGCTACCGCAGCGGCCTCGTTGGCGGTCGTGACGAAATTGACTCCGAGTTCCTCAAGAATTCCGTCAGCAGCGTTGAGCACATCGATAAGGCGCGAGACTGGCGCGCCCTGATAAGCGCCGATGTAGCTCACGCCGGACTGTAGCAGCGCTTTCCCGGCTGCGAGAACCGCCTCGCCGTCAAATTCCCGGCCCGCGCCGGAGCGCAGCGATTCGACTTCCTTTCTAAAGGACCGCTCAGCCATCGCTGTCACCCTGGATGCGGCTGAGCGAATACTTAAGTAATCTTATGAGCTCGCCGCATTCGCTCAAACGTTTCTTCCCTTCAAAAACCATGGTCCAGATAAAGTCCGGTGTCAACGTACCCGCAAAACGTGCGGCAGATTGACCCCAGCGAGCGTCTCGATTCGATTGCACGCTTGCCGGCGGTTACTCTCGCAGCGTGCATAATATCGGAAACAATCACGATCATGGCAGGAGGGAGCGATGAAAGGACGCGCAGCCACAATGCCGCAGGGGGTACTTTTCTTGGGATCCGGCCCCACCGGGCTGCCTGCCGGGGATGCCCTTGCGCCGGGCCGGCCGGCCAATCTTTCCTGGACTTGATTACCCCGATGTATCCGCTGGCCTCGATCTCGGGTGTCGCATGGGCGCTGACATAACTGGCGTCAGTCCCCTCACCCTGTCCCTCTCCCCATGGGAGAGGGGACGCCTTCTCAACGGCTGCGACGAGACTCCCTCTCCCATGGGGAGAGGGCTGGGGTGAGGGGAGTGACGCCAGTTCATCACGCCACCCGCTAATTTTAGCGCCTATGCGCCCTTGCCGGAATGCCGCAGCCGAAACATTGGGGTAGTCAAATTCCTGGATAACCCTGTGCGCCTCCTGGCGAATCGCGGCACTAGCGCTATGTTGGGCTGCGCATTAGCGATTTGCGTAAGGGGGACTTATGGCCACGCCGGCGTTCATTCACCTGCATGTGCATTCCGCCTATTCGCTGCTGGAGGGAGCGCTACCGGTGAAGGCGCTTGCCAAGCTGGCAGCGGCGGACGCCCAGCCGGCGCTGGCGATCACCGACCGGAACAATCTTTTCGGCGCGCTCGAATTCTCAGAATACCTGGCGGCGGAGGGCATTCAGCCGATCGTCGGCTGCGCGTTGAACGTGGCGTTTCCGGTCCCCGCGGAAGAAACCTCCCGGCCCGGCGCGAGCGCAAGCCCGCATCATGGCCCGCTCGTCTTGCTGGCCAAGGATGCTGCCGGCTACGGCAATCTGATGCAGCTTTCGAGCCGGGCCTTCCTGGATCATGGCGATAATGGCGCGCCCCACGTGACACTAGCGGATCTAGAGCAAAACGCGGGCGGCCTGATCGCGCTTTCCGGCGGCCCCGATGGCCCCGCCGGCCGGGCATACGCCGCGGGCAATGCAGGCGTGGCCGAAGCAAGGCTTGAGACGCTGGCCGGTCTGTTCGGCGGCCGCTTTTATGTCGAGATTCAGCGGCACGGCCTCCAGCGCGAGCGCTTGGTTGAGCCGCAACTTCTGCGCTGGGCTTACGAGCGGCGCGTGCCGCTGGTGGCCACAAACGAGGCGTACTTTCCGAAGCGGGACGCATTCGAGGCGCACGATGCGCTGCTCTGCATCGCCGAAGGCCGTTACGTCGCGGAAGACGGCAGACGGCGGCTTTCGCCCGACCACTGGCTGAAACCGCAGGCCGAAATGATGGCGCTGTTCGCGGATTTGCCCGAGGCGGTGGCGAACACCGTCGAAATTGCCAAGCGCTGCTCGTTCAGGCCGAGGCCGCGCAAGCCCATCCTTCCGCAGTTCGTGCCCGATGCGAAGGACGCAGGCGAGGCCGAAGCCGCCGAGCTTCGCGTTCAAGCCGAGGCCGGGCTCGCGCGCCGTCTGGCCGCCATCCCGCCGCACCTGCGCGCGGCGAGCGAAGAGGATTACAAAAAGCGCCTCGATTACGAGCTCGGCATCATCACGCGCATGAAGTTCCCGGGCTACTTCCTGATCGTGTCCGACTTCATCAAATGGACGAAGGCGCAAGGGATTCCCGTGGGGCCGGGCCGCGGCTCGGGTGCCGGCTCGGTGGTGGCCTGGTCGCTTACGATCACCGACCTCGATCCGATCCGGTTTGGGCTCCTGTTCGAGCGCTTTTTGAACCCAGAGCGCGTGTCGATGCCGGACTTCGATATCGACTTCTGCCAGGACCGGCGCGACGAGGTCATTTCCTATGTCCGCGATAAATACGGTGCGGACCGGGTGGCGCAGATCATCACCTTCGGAAAGCTGCAAGCGCGCGCGGTCTTACGCGATGTAGGCCGCGTGTTGCAAATGCCCTATGGCCAGGTCGACCGGCTGTGCAAGATGGTGCCGAACAACCCGGCTAATCCGGTGACGCTGGCCGAGGCCATCGAAGGCGAGCCTAAGCTGCAGGAGGCGCGCGACCGCGAACCCATCGTGGCGCAGCTTTTGAGCACCGCCCAGAAGCTCGAAGGCCTTTACCGCCATGCCTCGACCCACGCGGCGGGCGTGGTGATTGGGGACCGGCCGCTGGTCGAGCTGGTGCCGCTCTATCGCGATCCGCGTTCGGACATGCTCGTGACCCAGTTCAATATGAAATGGGTCGAGCAAGCGGGCCTCGTGAAGTTCGACTTTCTCGGGCTGAAGACGCTCACGGTTCTGCAGAAGGCGTGCAAGCTGCTGGAAAAGGCGGGCAAGCCGCTCGATCCCGCTGTGCTCCCTTTGGATGACCCCGCGACTTGGGAGCTATTCGCAAAAGGCGACACGGGGGGCGTGTTCCAGTTTGAAAGCACGGGCATGCGCGAGGCGCTGCGCAAGCTCAAACCGGACCGCTTCGGCGACATCATCGCTCTTAATGCGCTCTACCGGCCGGGCCCGATGGACAACATCGAGACCTTTGTCAACCGCAAGCACGGCTTGGAGGTGCCGGACTACCTGCACCCTCTCGCCAAGCCGATCCTGGAGGAGACCTACGGCGTCATCATCTACCAGGAGCAGGTGATGCAGATTGCGCAAGTGCTGTCCGGCTATAGCCTTGGCGAAGCCGACCTCCTGCGCCGCGCCATGGGCAAGAAGATCAAGGCCGAGATGGATGCGCAAGGAGCGCGCTTCGTCAAGGGCGCGCTGGAGAAGGGCATCGACGAGGCCCGCGCGCGCTATATCTTCGAGCTGGTCGCGAAGTTCGCGGGCTACGGCTTCAACAAATCCCACGCCGCGGCCTACGCGCTGATCGCCTATCAAACAGCATATCTCAAGGCGAACCACGCACAGGAGTTCCTTGCCGCCTCCATGACACTCGACATGGGCAACACGGACAAGCTCTACAGCTTCACGCGCGAAGCCAAGCGGCTCGGAATGCCGATCCTGCCACCAGCGGTGAATAAATCCGCGGCCGAGTTCACACCGGAAGGCGGCGGCATCCGCTACGCTCTGGCCGCGCTCAAGAATATGGGCCAGTCGGCGGCGGAGCACATCGTTTCGGAGCGCGGCAGCAAGCCGTTCCGGGAACTTGCCGATTTCATGTCGCGCATCAACCCGAAGACCGTGAATAAGCGCGCTATCGAGGCGCTCAATGCGGCCGGCGCGTTCGACGATTTGGAAAAGAACCGGGCCAAGATCGCCAAGAATGCCGAGCGGCTTATCGAATTTGCCGGGCGCATCGCTCAAGACCGGCAAGCGGGGCAGGCCGATATGTTCGGCGCCGCTTCCGGCGGCAGTTCGGCTCAGCTCGTGCTGGCCGACGCCCCGGCCTGGGGCTTGCTCGAAACGCTGGACGCCGAGCTTGCGGCGGCGGGTTTTTATCTCTCCGGGCATCCGCTCGACGATTTCGCGGAGCAGCTCGCGCGCCTCAACGTCATGCGCTGGAGCGCATTCAGCGCGCGCGCGCAAGCCCATGGCCGCGCCGAGGCGCGCCTTGCCGCTACCGTCACCTACCGCCAGGACCGCAAGGCCAAGTCCGGCAACCGCTTCGCCTTTGCCGGCTTCTCCGACCCCACCGGGCAATTCGAGGCCGTGATCTTCGCCGACACGCTCGCGAGCGCCGGCGACAAGCTTGAGCCGGGCAAGAACGTGCTTATTAGTGTGGAGGGCGAGGCCGAAGGCGAGACGGTGAAGGTGCGCGTGCAAGCCGTGCAGTCGTTGGATGAAGTGCTCGGCAAGGGGGCCAAGCACATCGCGATCACCGCGACGGAGAAGCTTCAGATCGCGGACCTGATGAAGCACCTAAGCCGCGAAGGCAGCCTTGAGATCAAGCTCGTTGTCGAATTGCGCGAACAGGCCAAGGCCATCGAGTTCAGCCTCGGAAGCAACTTCTCGGTCTCCGCGCGCCAGCTTTCGGCATTGAAGACGCTGCCGGGCATCCTCCAAGTCAGCTAAGCGAACATCTGCGGTTTCGCTCGCGGCTTTCTCCATTGCGAAAATGCAACCTCAGATACGCAAAAAGGGAGCGGCACAGCTGAATTCTCTCGAAGCCTTAGCAGTTGTATGATAACGGCTCGTTCTAAAAGCCAGCCGCAAGCCGACGCATTATGCCTCAGCGAAATAGCTGCGCCGCCTGCTCATGATGGGGCAGTAAAGCGCCTTAGGGATATATAATGACGTCAATTTCCGGCGTGAATTCTACGGCCTCACTCATTCTTCAACAGTTTAATGCCGTGGCCGCGCCGCCTGAAGGAGAAGACAATTCTGTCAATCTGGCCGCGATAACGAATGGTCTGAGCGCCAAGAGCGGAGTGACCGGGCCGGAGGCTCAAGCTCAATCGAAAATCACCGATACGCTGTCCGCAGCCAGCTTGACCCAGCTCAAAATGCAACTGTTCAAGCGAGTTGGTATGGAGTTAGGCGTCAAAGAAGAAGACTATGCCACGCCGCAGCTGTGGGCCGCCGCGCTGAGACAGGCCGTGTCAGCGATCAGAGCGCAGAAAAACGGGGACCTGATCATCAAAGGCATCGAGCACGATTTGGGTCTCGATAAGCTAGGTGTTTCGCTGGATACCGTAATTGACGCCATCGGCAATCCGGGCAGCAGCGCCGGAAAAGCCTTGGACGATGCGCTGAAAAAGGCGATCGCCAAGGGTGATATCGCTATAGATGGCGGCGAAGCTAACCAGCAGGGCGCTGTACAGATTAGTGAAATTGGCATGTACAGTCCGGCGAAGCTTTAGGCCAATCTCAGCCAACAGATTCCGGCCGGCCGGGTAGGTTCAAGCTCCGGCAAATCGATCACGAAGGCGGCACCGGCTACCTCCCTGCCCAAGCGCGGGATCAGCTTCACGGCCGCCTCGACCGTACCGCCCGCCTCGCCATGCCGGTACTGCCCGAATGAGCGCAGGCCGTTCAGAAGCGAGGCTTGATCTTCTCCTGCTGCAGCTGTCCGATTTCTGGATGATCGATCAGATATTGCCGGTATTTCTGCCAGGTTCCCACCGTTCGGGATGTATCCACCAGAGATGCGCTGAACGCGCCGACGGATAAACCATCTTTGAGTATATGTAAGCGAAGAATCGTCCCGCAATCGATAATGCCCCCACCCATATACCCATGATCTTTGCCCAGGATAAGGGGCGATACAAATCCAGGGATCCGATCCTCCGGGGCGAACGAGGAGCCTCTGGCGTTAATGGCGACAGTCAATTTATCACAGTCTCGTTTCTCGGATTGCCGGCCAAACTGCCATATAAGGAGCCCGTAAAAGGCGTCTTCCCCGGAAGGGTTGCCATATTTTCGGACGGCTTCTTCGAGAAAGACAGAAAACAGTGGTTTTTCATTCGGGTAGCTGGAGTAGCGAACCACCCCAAGGATCGGCTCGCTCCCACCGAAGGGATTCGGTAGCAGATAAATGCTACCGACTCCTTCCAAATTGATCTTTGAGTACGGAAAGTCCCTAGCTTGAAATTCGGATATCTCCACCCCTTCATGATGCATTTCAGGCGCGGAAGCGTTGGGGAACTGGCTTCCGATCTTCGCCACCGCTTGCTCGTAGGTCATGCCAAGGTCGATGCCAAGAATGTCTACCTTGCTTGGGATATCCTCCGCCTTGGCCGCATAGGCGGAAAGCATAACAGCAACGAATACCGAGGCTGCAAGCAGATATAAACGCGTCAACATACCCATCCCCCATTAATATCTTGCGCGCGCTTTCGAATAACTAATGCCCCTCGAAGGAGATCACCACGTGCGGGCTGATGCCGCATTCGCGCTCCAGCCGGGCTGAGCCGCCAAGCTCCGGCAGGTCGATCACAAAGGCCGCGCCCGCCACATGCCCGCCCAAGCGCCGGATGAGCTTCACCGCCGCCTCCACCGTGCCGCCCGTCGCGATCAGGTCGTCCACGATCAGCACCCGCTCGCCTGGCCGCACGGCATCCTCGTGCATCTCGATAATATCGGTGCCGTATTCGAGCTGGTAATCCTGGCCGACGGCGCGCCACGGCAGCTTGCCCTTCTTGCGGATCGGGATGAAGCCCGTGCCGAGCCGGTCCGCCACTGCGCCTCCCAGGATGAAGCCGCGCGCCTCGATGCCCGCCACCGCGTCGATCCGCTCGTTGTGGTAGGGCGCCGCGAGCTTACGGATCGCAAGCTCAAAGCCTTCAGCGTGGCCGATGAGCGTGGTGATATCGCGGAACATAATGCCGGCCTTCGGATAGTCCGGTATCGAGCGGACCAGCTCCTTCAAATCTAGATCGCCGTTTCTCATGGGTCTTCCTCCGCGCAAGCAGGCATAATGTGGGCGGTTCGTACAAAAGCGCACCGGAAACCGCTTAGCAAATCCAAAGCTATGAGTTCAACAGCTTTTGTGGGTCAAAATGGCGCGGCTTTTGCTTGGAACACGCAACTAAGACGGGGGTTGTGCGAATGGCTCAGGAAAAGAGACAAAAACCATGACCAATCAAGCGATTATTGCGGCCCTGCTGGCGCTTGCCGCCCACGCTGCGGGGACGAATGGCAAAAAAACGCCAAGCGCGCAGCCGTCGAGCAGGCCGCGGGGAAAACGTCTTAAATCCGGGTCATGAGCGGCTAAGCTCGTAAAGGGCCACGATTATTCCGAAGACAGCCACAAGGATGGCCGGGACTGCGGCGGGATTGGGCGCATCGCTTCCCGAAAGCCCGGCAACGATTACGACGGCGACGGCAAGGACAAAAAGGATAATGCCGCTGGCCTTTTGCATAAGTAGTTTAAACGGCATCTCTTCGCTCCAGGAACCTTCCGCCCCGGCCACCTCGCGCGAAAACCCGGCAATAAAGAGGCAAAAAGCTGCGCTGGCGCAATTTAGGCCGCACTCACAGCCTCCACAATAAGTAATAAATTAATATAGTTCCAAGGATCGCGGCGAAGATTGTGATGATTGCCGATGACCTGGCTGGGCGCCTGCTCGCCAGGCCCACAACGGCGGCTATAATTACTGCACCTACGAGAAGAACGATGCCGCCGGCATTGTGCATGTGTCTGAAGGGCATCTCTTGGCTCCCCGTGCTTGCGTTCAAGCCACTTCCCTCGCAAAGCCGGCGGCAAAGAGGCATTGAGACGAGGACCCGGTTGAGCAATTCCCCGGCTGTCATCCGGGAGGCCGCGGAGGATCAGCTTTGCGCCGGAACCTGCCGCAGGCGGAGCGGCACGTACCAGCTCAAGGCGGAGTAGCAATTTTTGTCCTGAATGAGCAAATGCGCACAAATTGTTGCTTATCTTTGGGCAAAACCGGCCTACCCATAGAAAAATCTTTCAAGATCTGCTTTAAGTGGCAGCGTTTTCCGTTCTGTCCCGCCGGCCACGGCAAAGCTTTGAAGGACTAACCATGGGTATTTGGCCTTTCCGTTCGCGGCCGGCCGCGCC
>JBKQNN010000070.1:0-4104 GCA_052145975.1 Rhodomicrobium sp.
CCCCTGCCGACGCTTCGCCTGCACCCTCACGGATACCTGCGCACGGCTCGGGGCCGATGTGGTTTGCTAATCCTTCATCGCAGTGGACTCTCACCACCTACTCCTTGCCGATCTCTCGGCGCACTCCGCACACGGCCCTTAACCCCAGCAAGCTCGATGTTCAGCTTATCGAGCTTTGCCTCCAGCTTGGCGTTGGCGGCACGTCGCTCCGCCATGAACGCATCCAGCTTCGCGTCCGTCGCTTCTTGAGCGGTGCGGATTTCGCGGAGAAGGCGCAGGGCAAGGCTTTCAGTTTCGTCAGCCATGAGCGCAATGTCAGTCTTGCACGGTGCTTCGTCAATATGGAATTGGGAGCCCATTAGTGGGCGGCGGCGAAGCTGGGCACAGTTGCCTTACCACTCCGCCGGTTTGACGATCGGGCTTTTGTCCGCAACCGGGATCGGGTCGGGCAGCTGGCAAGGCCCGAGATAGGGCTTGATATGCCGCACCTCGCAAGCCGCCTGCGCCAGCGACACGGCGGGCCTGCCCACAGGCGTGAGCAAGGTCACGGGCAGGTTCAGCTCGTGCCGGACGATGCGGATCGGTTCGAGCAGATCGGTGTCGTTCGTCAGCACGGCGGCCAGGTCGAAGGCGCCGTGGCATGCGTCGCGCACCAGGTGCACGCCGAGATTAACGTCGGAGCCTTTTTCCTCGATTTTCCACACCTTGGCGGTATCGGGTGCTGCGCCGGCGGGCAAGGCGAAGGGCGGCTTGAAATTGGGCGGCTGCACGAGCCCTGCCCATTTGTGGCTGATCATGAAGTTCCCGAAATGCACGGCGACCTCCGGCAGGGTCGCAAGCGCCCGCAAATAGGCATGCTGGCGCTTGGGTGAGTCGGGATTGGTGCGCCCGGAAACGCGCGCCGTATAATAGTTGACGCGGACCACGTCGCAGTCCGCAGGCAGCGCCGCCCTGCTGAGCGCTACGATATCGAGCCATTTGTGGCGGGTGCCCTTCAGGGCGCGGTAATAGAGGTTGAAGCCGTCGATATAGACGAAAGTACGCATAAATACCCCGGAAAAGCATAAGGCCGCCCGAACTTGCGTTCATGACGGCCTTTGAGCCTGCGGCACGCCGCAGGTGGGTTATGTTCACTTATATGGGCATTTGCCGGAAAATTCAAGCGGCAGCGTTGGGCGGCAGTGGGCACTTTTGAAATTGAGCGCAGCGGCGCTATTGCCTACCGATATGGAAATCTTGGCTGGCTAGTTTTCGACTCCCGTCCAAGTCCCAAAGTTCCATTCTCCACCATGTCTCCGGTGCACCGTCGTGTGCAACCCAATCATTGCCCAGGAAACAGGTGTTGCCAACTTTACATTCCCTCGGCCCGTAGATGTCTATTGTTGTTACCGTAGGATCGTGGGGTTTGAACTTATGCTCAATTCCTCTTAGCCTCACGACTGCATTCGGCGTGCCCACTATTCTATAGCGAAACCCGAACCTGACGCCCGAACGGGCGCCTAGCGCCGCGGTTACCTGCGCAGCCGGCTCGCGTCGCGCACCGCGCCACGCGCGGCGCTGGTGGCCATGGCTGCATAGACTTGGAGCGCCTGGCTCACATGGCGCTCGCGCGCGGCGGGCTTCCACGCTGCATCGCCCCGCGCCTCCATCGCCTTGCGCCGCGCCGCCAGCTCTTCCCCGCTCAGCCGCACATCGATGGTTCGCGCCGGGATGTCGATATCGACGATGTCGCCCGCCTCGATGAGCGCGATGGCTCCGCCCTCGGCCGCCTCCGGCGAGACGTGGCCGATGGAAAGCCCCGACGTACCGCCCGAGAAGCGCCCGTCGGTGATGAGCGCGCATTCCTTGCCGAGGCCCATGCTCTTCAGGTAGCTGGTGGGGTAGAGCATTTCCTGCATGCCGGGGCCGCCGATGGGGCCTTCGTAGCGGATCACGACCACATCGCCGGCCTTCACGCCGCCGCCGAGGATCTTGGCGACCGCCTCTTCCTGGCTCTCGCAGATCACGGCGGGACCGGAGAATTTCAGATTGCTCTCGTCCACGCCGGCCGTCTTCACGATGCAGCCGTCCGCGGCGATATTGCCGTACAGCACCGCGAGCCCGCCATCCTTTGAAAAGGCGTTCGCGGCCGAGCGGATCACCCCCTTGGCCCGGTCAAGGTCGAGCGCGTCCGAGCGTTTGGACTGGCTGAACGCCTCCGTGGTCCGCACGCCGCCGGGCGCCGCCAGATAGAAATTGCACGTCTCCATGCCCATACCGCGGCCGATGTCCCAGCGGTCCAGCGCTTGGACCACGGCCGGCGCATGCACGGTGGGGCATTCGCGGTTGATGAGGCCGGCGCGATCCAGCTCGCCCAGAATGGCCATGATGCCGCCCGCCCGGTGCACATCTTCAAGATGCACATCGCCTTTGCTCGGCGCCACCTTGCACAGGCAGGGCGTTCGCCGCGACAGCCGGTCGATATCGGCCATGGTGAAGGCGACGCCGCCCTCCTCCGCCGCTGCGAGCAGGTGCAGCACGGTGTTGGTCGAGCCGCCCATGGCGATGTCGAGCGTCATGGCGTTTTCGAAAGCCTCAAAACAGGCGATGGAACGCGGCAGCGCGCTTTCGTCGCCCTTCTCGTAATAGCGCTTGGCCAGCGCCACGATGCGCCGCCCGGCTTCGAGGAAAAGCTCCTTGCGATCCTCGTGCGTGGCGACCAGCGTGCCGTTTCCGGGCAGCGCCAGCCCCAGCGCCTCCATCAGGCAGTTCATGGAGTTGGCGGAGAACATGCCCGAGCACGAGCCGCAGGTCGGGCAGCTTTCGCGCTCATAGGCAAGCACTTCCTCGTCGCTCACGGTCTTGTCCGCGGCCTTGATCATTGCGTCGATGAGGTCCACGGCGAGCGTCTTGCCCCCCACCGTCACCTTGCCCGCTTCCATCGGGCCGCCCGAAACGAAAATCGCCGGAATATTGAGCCGCAGCGCCGCCATCAGCATGCCGGGGGTGATCTTGTCGCAATTCGAAATGCAGACAAGAGCGTCGGCGCAATGAGCGTTGACCATATACTCGACCGAGTCGGCGATCAGCTCCCGGCTCGGCAGCGAATAGAGCATGCCGCCATGACCCATAGCGATGCCATCGTCGATGGCGATGGTGTTGAATTCCTTGGCGACGCCGCCGGCCTTCTCGATCTCGCGCGCGACAAGCTGGCCCAAATCCTTCAGATGCACATGCCCCGGCACAAACTGCGTGAAGGAATTGGCGACGGCGATAATCGGCTTGCCGAAATCCTCGTCCTTCATGCCGGTGGCGCGCCAAAGTCCGCGGGCGCCGGCCATGTTGCGGCCATGGGTGGAAGTGCGGGAGCGATAGACTGGCATGGCCAAAATCCTTGGAATGAAGGCGGCCGCCGCAAAGCGCTTGGCTGGCTAGCGAAATCTGCGCGTCCGGCAGTGGTGAAAGCTTCGCGGCGTGTATGCCCGGTAAATATGCCTAACCGCCGGCCGCGTCAATTCGGCGGCATTTGGAAAGCTTTCAATCACTTGGAAAACCACGGCCAAACATTATCGCGATAAGGGTGCCTGGCAAGATAGGCTGCCTACTCCTTGGGCAGGCGGGCGGGCGTCCGGCATGCATGGCCGCATTGGGTGCAGCCATGCAGGTGTACATGTGTAACGTTTCAGCGCCCGTAAAGGCCGGTGAGCGTGGCCTTCGCCAAGGTGTGGAAATTGATATCGTAACCCACGAGCGCGGCCGAAGCCTCTGCGTCCTTGGCGTCGGGCAGCTTGTCCACATCGAGCGCAAAAACCGTGATCTGATAATGGTGCGGCTTGGCGCCGGGCGGCGGACACGGGCCGCCATATCCGGGTGCGCCGAAGTCCGTCCGGCTCTGAATGGCGCCTTGCGGCATCAGCTTTTTGGCGGGGTTGCCGGCGTCCTTGGGCAGCGACGCCGTGCCAGCCGGAATATTGAACGCAACCCAGTGCCACCAGCCGCTGCCGGTTGGCGCATCGGGGTCGTAGACGGTCACGGCGAAGCTCTTCGTAGCCGCCGGCGCGCCGCTCCAGCTCAAGGCCGGGGAAATATTATCCCCCGTGCAGCCGAACCCCTTGAACACCTGCC
>JBKQNN010000071.1:0-20799 GCA_052145975.1 Rhodomicrobium sp.
GATCAAACCTCATGCACCTCAAGAGGCTTGATCGATTACTTGGAGACGTCATTGAAACGCCACCGAATGACAGACAGATGGGATTCCAATGCTTGTAAAAACGAACCGGACAGGCGTGGGTCAAGCCCGGCCATGACGGCAGAGCCGTTTCTGCTGGATGACACCGGGCTAGCCGGAGCGATTCCTCTCATAACCCATCTATGGCTGCGCGAAAAGCTGGCGATAGCAAGGCGTGCCGTCCGGCAGGTTTCCGCTTGCCTCGTAGACGCCGCGGGCGATGGCCCTTGCCAGGCAATTGGCGGCGGCGGCGCCGACGAACGGCAGGGCAGCGAACGGCGTTTCGAGTGGCACTTTTCCGGTTGCGAGCGCAAAAACGATGTCCCCGTCGAGCGGCGTGAAGGCCGGGAAGATCGCGCGCGCCATGCCCGCTGCCGCCATGACCGCCAGCCGGTGGCATTGAGCCTGGGAGAGCGCGGCATCTGTCGCCACCACGCAAAGGGTTGTGCTGGCGCCGGGGAGTGCGTGTTTCAGGAAGGGCCGCGCCGCGCTCTCGGGCCATGGGCTCGGCAGGCCGAAGCCGCCGAATTCGGAAGCCGTCTCAAAGGGTGCGGCCCAGAAATGCCGCGTGCCGCCAACCGTAACCGCGCCAACCGCGTTGACGGCGGCCAAGGCGCCCACGGTTACGGTTTGGCCGCCATCGCCTGGGAGACTAACGAGCTCCGACGCGCTTCCGAGTCCCCCGCGCATTCTGATGCCAGGACCCGCGGCGACGGTCGCGCCGGCACCGGCGCCGGCCGCTCCCAAGGCGAAATCTGGCGCGGCGGCGGACGCGGCCTCATACGCGATATCGCGATAGGGCGCGTGGCGGCCCCAGTCCTTGTCCCCGCCGTTGAGAAGGTCGAACAGGATGGCCTGCGGGACGATGGGAACGCGGGCGGGGCCAACGGCGAAACCGCGGCCCTTTTCGCGCAGGTAGCTTTGCGCGCCGCCCGCCGCGTCGAGGCCGAACGCCGATCCGCCCGACAGCACGATGGCGTCCACCGCGCCCACGGAGCCTTCGAGCGCGATGGCGTCCGTTTCGCGCGTGCCGGGCCCGCCGCCGAAGACGGAGGCCGCGGCTACCGTGGCGGCCTCGCATAGGATCGCGGTCACGCCAGACGCGAGCTTTTCGTCATGGGCGTTGCCCACGGCAAGCCCGCTTACGTCTGTAATCGAATTGCGAAGGCCTGTAAGCATGGGACGCCTCCAGAGCGAGGTAACTATTCATACCAACCGCCATTCGCACATGGCAAGACGTAGGGGCCGTAGTGCTGCCTGCCATAATCCGGCCACATTTGCCCGCCCGCGCCGGCCGGGGGGAGGGACTAATACCAACCGCCAGAATTCCTGATCGCTCTAGAGTTGCGTCATCGCGAGGCGGCAACGCCGCCGTGGCGATCCAGAGCCTCTTAGCACAGCACTTGGCGCATCCGGCCCTTGGATTGCTTCGCTTCGCTCGCAATGACGCAAAGCGGTCACCGCTTCTGACGATTGGTATAAGCAGGCATTCGCGGCTTGGTCAACGCATGGATGGTGAGATTGAGCCGCTTCATTTTCGGCCTGAGCAGGCCAGAAGGCGCCGAAAGACATTCAAATCGGACGGAAGATCGTTATGGTTGAGGTCCGGACACATGAACGGTCAGCCCTGGGAGGATTCGATGAGCTTCGACATGTTCGTGAGCGCGTACGAGGAGGGGACGGATTGGCCGGTGGTCATTCCGGGCGAGACATACGAGCGCGTTTTCGGCGATCGCGTTGTTTCTCGCGAACGCAACTTCTGGCGCGTGGAGTATCCGGACGGTAGCGGGGCGGACATCTACCTCGAGGCGCCGCTGGGTGCCCGCGCCGCGGGTGGCGGGTGCATGGTCAACCACGCCGGAGGCGACATGTTTTTCGAAGCGCTCGTCACGTTCCTGCGGGAAGCCGGCGCGGTGATATACTGGGGAAGCGGCTGCGCGATCGCGGACGAGGCGGTTCGCTCCAAGGTTCCGCCAGGGCTAATCAAAGCGTGCGGCCCGCTGGAGTGCGTGTCAACGGGCCGGCAGTTGATGGAATGGATAGCCCGCACATAGCGATACGGTGCTATTTCCAGTTGCTGGGTAGTGGAGGATAGCGAATCTCTTAAGACGATAGCCGCTCCCGCCCCACAGGCCGCATGTATGTCTGCCGGAAGGCACCGCAAAACACAGAGGCATTCGCGGCCTAACCAACGAATGGACGGTGAGATTAAGCCGCTTCATTTCCGGCCGCAGAAGGCCGATTGCTGCCCTTTCCCTTGCAAGCCGGGACCTCTCTTATTGGAGGTAGAGCGGAAGTCATCGAGGAGCAATCTGGGCGCGATTTGCGCTTTCTTATCCATCAGGCTGCGGCTATATTCCGAACGCTGCCAAGGCGTCATTGACTGCGGGATGCAGAGACCTACTATAGCGGCGACGGCGAAAGTATCAATCGATGTCAGCAGTAAAAGCTGTCTTTCAAACCGTTATCGATTCCGAAGAGCCGTTGACCGACCCAATTTATGGCAATCGCTACCGATGCGCCTGTACGTTAAGGGATGGCACATATTTGCCCTGTGTCGTACTGCAATCCCGGTCAAAGCTTGTTGATTTGGCGAAAAGGCGAATTAGCGAAGAAAAAGCAGGCAAGGGGCGGATTGGCGGGCCAGATTCTTACGGGCAAGTTCTCTCATCTTTTGTGAGCTCTGGTAATCGCATTGCCGACTATGACATCGTCGCCGTTGAGAAATCCCGCTTTGCTATTCCCCAAGAATTGCTATCCAGAATCCACGGCGAAACCTGGATGAGCTGGACCGGTTGGGTGTTTGAAATGACCGGCGGGCGTCTCTTCTCCTATGGTAGCACCTTTAGTTTCGAATTCTTCCAGCTGCCAGAGGGATATGGTTTTAGCGACGTTCGCGCTGTTCATAATCACAGCTATGTCAGTGCTGCTGGAGAAATATCTCCGCTGCCGAGAGGGATGCCTGGCAGCATTCCCAATGACTATGATAAAACGGCGATCTTTAGGGATCGGCCTTACTTTGTCTGCAACATCGATGGAATTTAGAGCTGTTAGCGCTCGAAGTGCACATGATCCGCTCATTGGACGATGCTGTAAGTGCTCATGAACCACTCATCGCCATCGTCGTGCGGTTCAAAGACGATGTCGATTATGCTGTCGCAACCCGAATTGCAAGCAGGCTCGGGCCGGATTTGTGGCTGCATCTAGGCGATTGGTACAACAACCCGAGACTGAGAATTGGCTGCGTAACGGCTGAGGGCGCTCTAAGGCATTTTGGGGTTCGCATCCGGCGCGTGCCATTAGCAAAGTGGAACGAAAAGAATAACCGTTTTGAGGGTGTCCACGAGGACTTTTTTCGGTGGGACCAGATTAAAATTGTTCGATGGCCGGAAGCATTAGCACCCTTCGTGGAGGCCGTCAGCATAACCCAACCCGGCGCAGATGATGACGGCCAAGCGTATACGCCATTGTTTGACCGATAAGGGTCGAAACTTACCTCCGATAGCGTCCGGCCTGGTTCGCATATCCGCATCGCAAGGCTTCGGCACGGAAATTCCGCTGCCGGGGGTGAAGCGGTTGCAGCCAGAGACAGCGCCGGAGTCTTGCGACCCACAGGTCGCATGCATGTTTGCCGGAAGGCCGGAGCCATCAGCCGTGCCTCTTGCGCTGACTATCGGGTTGGCGGACACAGGCCGGCGCGGCCCTATTATGATTGGGCAGTCACGACGGCCTTCTCGAGCTTGTTGCGGTATCCAGCTCCGTAATAAGCCGCGAGCAGCAAGGCAAACCAGCAGGGAGCCACGTATAGCGCGATCCGGTTGTTGTCATCGAACGCCATGGCGCCGGCCACGAAGATGAAGAAGCCGAGCGCCAGGTAGTTGCCATAGGGATAGAACGGCATCCTGTATTTCAAGTTTGCCACCTGATCGGGGCTCAGGCCCGAGCGATATCTCATCTGGACAACAACGATAATTCCCCAGGTGAACAAGGTGCCGATGGTGGCGATGCTGGTCACGTAGCTGAAGACCTTACCAGGCACCAGGTAGTTCATCGCGACACCGATCAGCAGAACTGCCGACGAAACGAGAAGGGCATTGACAGGAACCTTCCGGCTGCTGAGTTTCTGGAATGCAACAGGGGCTTTGCCCTGCAGGGAAAGATTGTACAGCATCCGCCCGGTGCTGAAGATGCCGCTGTTGCAGGACGACAGGGCGGCTGTGAGGACCACAAAATTGACGATGCCGGCGGCCGTCGATATACCGAGCTTGTCGAATGTGGCGACGAACGGGCTGCCCATGGTGCCGATCTGGTTCCACGGGTAGAGCGACATGATGACGAATAGCGTGCCCACATAGAAGATCAGGATCCGCCAGAAGACCTTATCGATGGCATTGGGCAGGGACTTTTCGGGATTTTGCGCTTCGCCCGCGGTCACGCCGACCAGCTCGATGCCAATGTAGGCGAAACTCACCATCACGAGCGAGGCCGCGAAGCCGCCGAAGCCCTGGGCGAAAAAGCCGCCGCCGGCCGTCCACAGGTTGGAAATGCCCACTGGCACGCCACCGTTGCCAAGCCCGAAGACAATCATGGCGCCGCCCAGCAGCAGCATACAGATAATCGTGACGATCTTGATGGCGGCGAACCAGAATTCGAACTCGCCATAGGCGCCGACCGAGACGAAATTGACCGCCGACATGCAGAAGACCGCGGCCAGCGCCGGTATCCATTGGGGAAGGTCGGGCAGCCAGAAATGCACGTAGACGCCGACCGCGGTGATCTCGGCCATGCACGTCACCACCCACGCGAACCAATAGGTCCAGCCAGTCAGGTAGCCGAACAGCGGATTGATGAAGTGATTGGCATAGGCGCTGAACGACCCGGAAACCGGGTGAGCCACGGCCACTTCTCCCAGGGCGCGCATCATGAGGAACATGATGATGCCGCCGGCGATGTACGAGATCAACAGGAGCGGACCAGCCAGCTTGATGGCGCTGGCCGAGCCGTAGAACAGGCCAACGCCGATTGCGCCTCCCAACGCGATAAGCTGGATGTGGCGCTCTCTTAATCCCCGGGCCAAGTCTTCCTTTGCGATTGCGGTAGTCATCGTACGTTCCATTGTTGAGATAATGGCGTGCGCGGCATGCCGGGCGCCGCAAATAGGCCGGCGAGCGGCAAGCAAACCCAGAACGGCCAGCCAAAATGCGTGGCTATGAGCGCCGAGGTATAAGCGCCGGCCGCGTAGAGGGCGGCGTAGCCCAGGCCGGGCAGCCCCGCGAGCCGGAACGGGGAGCGTAAGGGACGGTAGGCGATGCGCTCGATGGTCCAGCCCCAGGCCGGGGTCAGCGCCACCTCGCCATGCGCGAAGTTGATCATGCCCACGATGCCGTAGACCCTTGTGTAGCCGATGGCGGTGAGCCCGTAGATCGAGCCAAGGGTCAGGCCGTTGATGAGCTGCTGCGCGAAATATTCCATCCCGGTCCCTGGGTTGGCGCCGGCGCGCCTCACTTTTCATGAGGATGTAGCGCAAAGCCAGCGCGCGCGCCAACGGTTAGTTGGTGCAGGAAACTGGCCAATTGCCCGATGCCGCGGTTACAGCTATCTTTGTGCCATGTGGAAATGGAGCGTTGCCTATGTCCAGCATCACCATAGAAGACGTCGATGAAGATTTGAGGCGCCGGCTCCAGCGGCGCGCCGCAAGTCATGGGCGCTCCGTCGAGGTGGAGGCGCGCGATATTCTGCGTTCGGCTCTCGCTGACGAAGAAAAAGGGGCTGTGCCGGGTAATCTTGCGGAGGCCATACGGGCAATCGTCGAGCCCTTGGGAGGCATGGAGTTGGACATCCCGCCGCGCGGTCCTGTCAGGAATCTTCCAAGGTTCGAGTAGCCGGAAATGATCGTTTTGGACACGAACGTACTTTCGGAGGAGATGAAGCCCGTACCGGCGCCCGAGGTTCATCGATGGCTTTCGCGCCAAAATGCGGGAGAGCTATTCACAACCGCAATATGCGAGGCGGAGATATTAGCGGGGGCCGCACTGTTGCCAGAGGGCCGGCGCAAGCGGGATTTGGAGGCAGCGGCGCGCACCATCCTTGCTCTGTTCTCTGGCCGCATCCTTCCGTTCGACAGCGCCGCTGCCTCTCAATATGCGGATATCGTTGCGGCGCGGCAGCGTAGCGGGCGGCCCATCGAGGGCTTCGACGCTCAAATCGCAAGCATTGCCCGCTCGCGCGGATTTGCGGTGGCAACGCGCGACGGCTCCGGTTTCGAGCAGACCGGTGTGGCGATTGTCAATCCATGGACAGCGTAATGCTACCGCGAAACAATGTCCGCGTGTAGCCGATGGCGATGAGCCTGTAGATCGAGCCAAGGGGCAGGCTGTTGATGAGCTGCTGCGCGAAATATTCCATGCGGTCCCTGGGCGGTGCGAGCGCGCGCCGATGTTTTCCCAGCATTTAGCGTAAAGCCGGCTCCTGCGCCAATGGTTAGTTGGCGGTGGGGTGCGGCAGCCATTGCGGAGGAAGCGGCGGCGGGCCGGGCGGGCGTTTAGGGCTTAACGAAATAGTAGTCGTAATGGACCTGTCCGGCGGGCTGTAGCCCATAACTGCGGGTAAGTTCTAATATGGCGTCGAGATCGTCTTTGATTTCTATTTGGAGAACGCATGAGTTGGACTTGATGAGGTCTTCCATCCCTTCTAGAACACCCATCTCATAGCCTTCCACGTCGATTTTTGCGGCGATAAAAGCGTCTTTTTGCTTGATCATATCGTCTATTCTTACGGCTTCGACGGTCGTATCCGCGGTGGCCCCGGGATCGGCTAGCAAATGAGACAGGCCTCGATCGCGGCCCCGGCAGGAAACGAAGCCGGCCGTTCCGCTGCGATTGGCGGCTGCGGCTTGGACGACGGAAATCTTATCGGCCAAGCCATTGATGAATAGATTGGCATAGAGCTGTGCCATATTGATTCTGTCGGGCTCGAACGAAAAAATTTGCTGAAATTCTTCGGTTTTTCCAAGTATAATAGAATATAAGCCGCCATGCGCTCCGATATCCAGGAATATGGAGGGCGCGTTCTTTGGCCGGTGTAGATTAATAAGTTGCATAAGGCGGCTGATCTGCTGCGGCTCCCACTCGCCTTTTACCAAAAGGGAGCGGTCGACCTTGTTGTGTTGATCGACTAAAAATAGAGCCCCCATTCTTTTGACCACAATGTATGCAAGTCTCGTATGCCTAAAGTAATGTATAATAATACTGCGAATGATGCGGCCAAAAAACGGTATATAGCCGATATATACAAGAGGAGACTTCGGGATGCTGGGCGTATTCATGGTTTCTGACCTGCGATTATGTGGGAGTGGCCGCCGGAGCCCGGATCGGCCTTGACCGGTTCGCCTGGCGTCATCCCGGACCCGTTCTGCCGGTGTCTGGGACCGGTACAAACGCCGTGATACGTTACGATCCCGGATAGCCGCAAGCGGCTTGCGGGATGACCAAGAGGAAAAGCGCCGCTCAAGGATTGAGCCGCTTCAGTTCGGCCTGCGCAGCCATGTATTCGAGGTAGTCTTTCGGGCAAGTCGCGGTAGCCGTGCTAAGCAGGGATTCGGCCTCGGATTTTCTGTCTTGGAGGATGTACCACTCGCCGGTGTAGAAGTTGGCCTCGCATTGCGCGCCTGACTCTTTCGCCGCCGCCAGCGTATCGCTGGGCTGCCGCTTGCCGAGATAAAGCTGGATCACGGCATTGGGCCATTGCGTGCTCTTGAGCCTGCTGGCATTCGCCTCCAGCTCGGATGCCGCATCCTCCCCCGTCCGGGTTCTGGCCAGGTATCGGAAGATCATGGCGTAAGCATCGTCCTGAAGCTCAACCGCGCGCTGAAAATCCGCGCTCGCGGCGGCAAAGTCGGGTTGGTTGAAGTAGTCGTTGCCGCGGTTCCTGTAGGCAAGGCTGCTTTTGGGATCGAGTTCGACAAGTTCGGTACGGTCCACCAGCGCACTTTCGATATCCCCTTGGGATTCGTAAACACGGGCGCGGGCGCTGTAGGCGAACGTGTATTTCGGATCGTTCTCGATGGCCTTGCTATAGTCGGCGATGGCCCGGCCGAGTTCGCCCTTGGCCTTCCAGATGGCGCCGCGGTTATTGTAGGCACGGGCTTGCTTCGGGTCGAGCCGGATCGCTTCGCCGTAATCGGCCATGGCGCGATCGAGATCGTGCATGGCTTTGTAGGCGTTAGCGCGGTTGTTGTACGCAGCCGAGTATTTCGCGTCGATCCCGATGGCTTTGGTGTAGTCGGCGATGGCGCGGTCTTGATCGGCCAAATCCTTTTTCGCCAGCCCTCTTTCATTATAAGCGATACCGCGGTCGTTGAGGTAAACGGCGGAGGCCGGGTCGAGCTCAATGGCCCGCGAATATTCGGCGATCGCTTGGTCGACGTCCTCCTTGGCCTTGTAGGTATCCCCGCGGTTGTCATAGGCCAGCGCGTATTTCGGATCGATCTCAAGGGCCCGGTTGTAGTCGGCCATGGCGCGGTCGTAGTCGCCCTTGGACTTCCAGGCGTTGCCGCGGTTGTTGTAGGCAAGGGCGTATTTCGGGTCGATCTCGATAGCGCGCGTGTGATCGGCAATCGCCTCATCGTAGTCGCCGCTGTCGAAACGGACGTTGCCCCGGCCCGTATAAGGGCGGGCATCTTTCCGGTCGAGCTCTATGGCGTGGCTGTATTCCGCGATGGCCCGGTCGCGGTCGCCCTTTTGCCTATGGATATTGCCCAGGCCGATATAGGCATTAGCGTATTTCGGATCGAGCCTGAGGGCTTGTTCGTAGTCCGCTATCGCCCGGCCGGTGTCGCCCTTGGCCTGATAGGCGATGCCCCGGTTGTTGTAGGCTACGGCGTATTGCGGGTCGAGCTCGATAGCCTTGTTGTAGTCCGCTATCGCGCGGCCGTTGTCGCCCTGGGCCTGATAGGCGTTGCCGCGGCCGTTATAGGGGTAGGACATTTTCGGCTCGAGCCCGATGGCCCGGCCGTAGTCCGCTATCGCCCGGGCGTAGTCGCCCTGGGCCTGGTAGGCGTTGCCGCGGCCGTTATAGGGGTAGGCGTATCCGGGGTCGAGCCTGATGGCTTGATCGTAGTCCACTATCGAGCGGGCGTAGTTGCCCTGGGCCTGATAGGCGTTGGCGCGGCCGTTATAGGCGTAGGAGTATTTCGGGTCGAGCTTGATGGCTTGACTGTAGTCCGCAATCGCGCGGGCGTAGTCGCCCTTGGCCTTGTAGATTATGCCGCGGCCGTTATAGGGGGGGGCGTATTTCGGGTCGGCCTTGATGGATTGGTTGTAATCGGCAATCGCATGGGTGTAATCGCGCTTGGACTCGTAGGCGTTGCCGCGGTCGTTGTAGACTATTGCCCGGTTTCGAGGGGTCAGTTTCGAGTGATCCAGCATTGCCGAGCAGGCGCGGATCGAAAGGTCCGGGTCTTCCTGCTGTGCGCAGTTCTTCCCTTCGTCCGCCGCGGCGGGTTGGGCCAGCGCGGCGGCGCCCGTAATGCATGCTAGAAAAACGAAAAAGCGAACCACGCGAGCCTCCCCCAAAATAAGAAAGCAAAATATCACCGGGGCGGAGGATGTCGAGGTCCTTTCGCTGTTCCCGCCAGACTCTGCGCGCCGTGAAGAAGCTGCGCATCGCAATCCCGGCGCGCGCCGCAATAATCGCGCGCCGCAATAATACTGTATCTGGTTGAACAGTTCGCGAAGACCCCCTCACCCTGTCCCTCTCCCCAAGGGGCGAGGGGACGCCTTCTCAACGGCTGCGAGCGGACTCCCTCTCCCCTTGGGGAGAGGGCTGGGGTGAGGGGGTCTTTTGCAGGCGCTATGCGAAGCGATCAGCCGGATCTGGTATAACCCGTTTCTGTAGCGGATGGCGATAACGGGCAAAACGCGGGCCGATGGTTAACGCGCCTGAAACAATTGCCTGTCAAAGCTGAGCGGTACGGGCCTGCGGGGCTTGCGGTTGACGCCGCCGCATCGCGACCTCACTTGAGTTCTATAAGATTCTAACTATTCCGGTCTGCTCGCGGCATCGCGGCTGGGCCTGCCGGGCGGACCTGAGGACGCGGTTATGATTGGCCTGTTGCTCGCTATCGCAGTCGTCGCGGCACTATTTGCGCTCGCCATCCGGCGGGAGGCGCTCTGGACCTGGGCAGTGCTTTTGGCGGTGACCACGCTGTTCCTCAAGCTCGGCCTGTTCGCCGGCGGTTTGCACCTGCCCTCGTTCACGTTCTGGGCGCTGCTAGGCTGGCTGCCTGCCATCGTCCTCGGCGTTTTATCATGGCGCCCAGCCCGCCGCGTTGTTGTGACGCACCCGGTCTTCGGTATGGTAAAACGCATGCTGCCGCCGGTCTCCAAGACCGAGCAGGAGGCCATCGGCGCGGGCACGCTCGGTTTCGACGCCGAGCTGTTCTCCGGCCGCCCCGATTGGGAGAAGCTGCGCAGCGTTCCTGCCGTGACGCTCACCGAAGAAGAACAGCGCTTCCTCGACAACGAGACCGAACAGCTTTGCCAGATGCTCGACGACTGGGAAATCCGGCACAATCAGCACGACGTCCCCGAGCACATATGGAATTTCGTGCGCGAAAAGGGCTTTCTTGGCATGCTCATCTCCAAGGAGCATGGCGGGCTCGGCTTCTCGCCCCAAGCGCAGTCGATCGTTCTGGGCAAGGTCTCCTCGCGTAACCCGGACGCCTCCATTGTGGTCATGGTGCCGAACTCGCTCGGGCCCGGCGAGCTGATCGAGAAATTCGGCACCGACGCGCAAAAGCAGCAATATCTGGAGCCGCTGGCGAAGGGCAGGGAGATCCCCTGCTTCGCTCTGACCAGCCCGTTTGCCGGCTCCGACGCCGCCAACATGCGCGACGTGGGCTATGTCGAGAAGGGGATGTACGGCGGCCATGAGGTGATCGGCATCCGCGTGAGCTGGGACAAGCGCTATATTACGCTGGCGCCGAAGGCCACGCTTCTGGGCCTTGCCTTCCATTTGATCGATCCGAAAAACTATCTAGGCAAGGGCAGCGATCCCGGCATCACGCTGGCGCTGATCCCGGCCAATCATCCCGGCGTCAAAATCGGCCGCCGGCACTTGCCCTCCGGCTCGTCTTTCCCGAACGGCCCCACCGCAGGCGAGAACGTCTTCATTCCGCTCGACTGGGTTGTGGGCGGCGCGGATCGCGTGGGCCAGGGCTGGACCATGCTGATGAGCTGCCTTGCCGCGGGACGCGCGATTTCGCTGCCGGCTTCGTCTACGGCCGGCGTGAAAGCGCTGTTGCGCTTCACCTCCGCCTATGCGCGCATCCGTAAGCAGTTCGCGATCCCCATCGGCCGCATGGAGGGCATCGAGGAGCCGCTGGCGCTGCTCGCCGAGACGGCTTACACGCTCGAAGCCGCGCGTGCGGTGACCTCGGCCATGGTGAGCCAGGGTGCCAAGCCCGCCGTGATCTCCGGCCTGATGAAATACCAATGCACCGAACGCATGCGCAAAGCGCTCGACGCAGCGCTCGACATTCACGCCGGCAAGGGCATCTGCGACGGTCCCAGCAACTACCTGCAAGCCGCCTACCAGATTTCGCCGGTCAGCATCACGGTCGAGGGCGCGAATATTCTGACGCGAAGCCTCATCGTGTTCGCGCAAGGCGCGCTTCGGAGCCATCCCTATCTCTACGCCGAGATTGACGCCGCGGAGAACGCCGATCGCGAGGCAGGATTCCTGGCGTTCGAGAAAGCCTTCGAAGCGCACGTTGCCTTCGCCGCTTCGAACGTGTTCGGCTCCATCTTCCACAACGTTACGCTTGGCCTGTTTGCGCAAGCGCCGCAGAACGCGGCCGCGCCGCGCTATTATCAACAGCTCTACCGCGCTGCGACCAACTTCGCGTTGATGGCCGACCTTACCGTGGCGCTTCTGGGTGGCGGGCTCAAAACCAAGCAACGCACCACGGGCCGGCTGGCGGACGCGCTGAGCGAGCTTTACTTCATCTGCTGCCTGTTGAAGCGCTACGAGGACGACGGCCGGCTTGGCCCCGAACGCCCGGTTTTCGACTACGCCGTGCAAAAAGCCTTCCATGGCTTCTATGCCGCGATGCATGAGGCGATTGACAACTTCCCGGTTCTCGCCGTGCGCCCGCTGCTCAAGTTCTGCATATTCCCGCTTGGCAACCATTTCCGCAAGCCGAAGGACAGCCTCGCCAAAGCCGTGGTCCGCGGCGTGCTGGAGCCCGGCGAGGTTCGCGACCGGCTCACGCGCTACATTTTCGTCTCCCACGACGAGCACGACCCGGCCGGCCTGCTCGAAGTGGCCATGAAGAAGGTGGTGGAGGCGGAGGAGGCTGACAGGAAATTGGAGCGGGCCGTCCGTGCCGGCACGGTTCAGCGCTATCTCGGCAACGATTGGCTCAAGGAGGCCCAGGAGAAGGCTATTCTGACCCCGGAGGAGGCCGATTTGCTGCGCTATACCGAGCGGCTTGTGGCGAGGGTGATCGCGGTCGACGATTTCGACGCGGAGGCGGTCAAGCCGCATTACGCGCCAGGCGACAACGTCCGCGCGGTGCTCGATGCGCCGCCGGCTCCCCAGCCGCAGCCCGCGGATGCGCATGCGGCGGAATGACATTGGCGTCATCCCGGAAATGCCGAAGGCATTATCCGGGATCGTCAAGAACGCAGGGTGGTGTTTTTTAAGATCCCGGATAGCCGCAAGCGGCTTCCGGGATGACAACCAAAGGGACCGCTTTTAAAGGGACCGCCTTGCGATGGCGGTTCTTGAATGCGGATTTGAGGTTTTAGAGGAGCGGTTATGGCAGCGGATATCGCAAACCTTAAGGATTGGAAGTTCCAGATCGATGTTGAGGGGCTTGCCTGGGCCACCATCGACGTCCAGGGCCAGTCGCAGAACACGCTTGGGCGCGAGCCGGTCGAGGAGCTCGATGCCATCGTCGCCGCCGTCGAGGAAGGCGCGCGCGATAAGCGGGTTCGCGGTGTGATCTTCATGTCCGGCAAGGAGAAAAGCTTCATCGCCGGCGCCGACATCCGCGAGTTCGACAACCTCAAGACCGAGGCGGAAGTCACCGAAGTCGTTCATGCCGCAACCGGGATCTTCGACCGCATCGAGCGGCTTCCTGTCCCGGCGGTGGCGGCAATCCACGGCTTTTGCCTGGGCGGCGGCTTGGAGTTTTCGCTCGCCTGCCACTATCGCATCGCAGACCGGGAGGAGGGTACGCGGATCGGCTTGCCCGAGGTGAAGCTCGGCCTTATCCCCGGCCTTAACGGCGCGGCGCGTTGGCTGCGGCAATCGGGGCCGCTTCTGGCGATGCCGAACATGCTCGCGGGCCGCATGCTCCGGCCCGCCCAGGCACGGGCGGCGGGAATTGTGGATCAGCTCGTGCCGACGCATCACGAACTGCGCTGGGCCGCGCGCAAGGCCGTGCTGCAGAGGCGGAAATCGCAGCGGACGGCCACCTACCTGGCCCCGGTGACGATGTTCGAAGCCGCCCGCCGCTATCTCGCGAATCGGATGCGGAAGGAAACCGCGGCCAAGATATGCGAAGAGCATTATCCGGCGCCCTTCAGGCTGATCGATCTGTTCGAAAAGCATGGCGGCAGCTACGAAAGCCTGAAACGCGAGGAAACCAAGACCTTCGCGCCGCTGATGGTGTCGGAGCAGTCGCGCAATCTGCGCCGGGTCTTCAAGCTATCCGAGATGCTGAAAGCGGAAGCGCCAAAGCATGGCTTCGCGCCGTTGCGTGCCCATGTCGTGGGTGCGGGCACTATGGGGGCCGATATCGCCATGGTTTGCGTCGCACAAGGCATGGAAGTTTCGCTGCAGGATGTGTCCGCGGAGGCCGTCGATAGGGCGCTCGAACGCGCGAAAGGTTTCTTCAAGGGGCGCTTGAAGAGCGGCGCGGACGCGACGAAAGCGATGGCGCGGCTTATCGCCGATCCCAAGGGCGCGCAAGCGCACCGCGCGGACGTGGTGATCGAGGCGATTTTCGAAAACCTCGAAGCCAAGCAGAAACTGTTCGCGGAGATCGAGCCGAAGCTGAAGCCGGGGGCGGTACTTGCGACCAACACCTCGTCGCTGCCTATCGAGCAGATCGCCACCGTGCTCAAGGACCCCGGCCGGCTGATCGGCATTCACTTCTTCAATCCCGTCGCCGCAATGCCGCTGGTCGAGGTGGTGCGGGGCCCGCAAAGCCGCGAGGAGGAGATCCGCAAAGGTGCCGGCTTTGTCACGCGCATCGGCAAATTCCCGCTGATCGTGAAGTCCGTGCCGGGCTTCCTCGTGAACCGGGTGCTGGCGCCTTATATGTTCGATGCCATGAGGCGCGTCGCCGAGGGCACGCCGAAGGAAAAGATCGACGCGGCCGCCGAGAAATTCGGCATGCCGATGGGGCCGGTCGAGCTTATCGACCTCGTAGGGCTGGATGTGGCTTTGAACGTCGCCAAAGAGCTGGGCTTGCCAACGCCGGATGACAATCCGCTTGTGCGGCTTGCCGCCCAGAAGAAGCTTGGCAAGAAAAGCGGCGAGGGGCTCTACAAGTGGGTGGGCGGCAAGGCGCAGAAAATGAATATCGAGGCGGATCAAGCCGAACTTGAAGAGCTTGGCCGCGAGATTGTGAAGCCGCTCATCGACGAATGCGAGAAGGCGCTGAGCGAGGGCGTCGCGGCGAGCGCGGACCATGTGGACGCGGGCGTGATTTTCGGCACGGGCTTCGCGCCCTTCCGGGGCGGCCCGCTGCACTATCGCGCGTCGCTCAAACAAGCTGGCGAGGCAGAGCATTCGGAGCCAGCCGCAGCCCACGCCGCGGAATGACGTAGACCCCCTCACTCTGTCTCTCTCCCCTGGGGGAGAGAGGACCCTAGAACTTCCGCTGCGGGTAATTCAGGGGTTCCTTCTCCCCTCGGGGAGAAGGACAGGATGAGGGGGGACTTCGAATAGTCGAGACCCTAACGGGTGTAGCGGGAGATTTCGATGCAGAATTTGCGGAAAGTAGCGGTTATCGGCGGGGTGCGGACACCGTTCTGCCGGGGTAATACGGGCTATGACGAGCTGACCAACCTCGATCTGATGATGGCGGCGCTGAATGGCCTCGTGGCCAAGTACGGCCTTGAGGACCAGCATATCGACGAGGTGGTGGGCGGCGCGGTCGTCACCCACGCCAGGGATTTCAACCTGACGCGCGAGGCCGTGATCGGCACCAAGCTCAAGGAGGAGACGCCCGGCGTAACGCTGTCGCAAGCCTGCGGCACAAGCCTGCAGGCGGCGCTCGGCAGTGCGGCCAAGATCGCCACCGGCCAGATCGAGGTGGCCATCGCCTGCGGCTCGGACACCGTTTCCGATCCGCCAATCGAGCTTAAGCGGCAGTTCGCCAAGCGCCTCGCGCGGGTCGGCACCGAGAAAACCGTCACCAAAAAGGCCGGCGCTTTCTTCAACGGCTTCTCGCTGGGCGACCTCGCCGTGAGCCCGCCTGCCAACGCCGAGCCGCGCACGGGCCTATCCATGGGGCAGCATTGCGAGCTGATGGCCAAGGAGTGGCACATCACCCGCGCCGATCAGGACCTGCTGGCCTTCCAAAGCCACAAGAAGGCGGCGGCGGCCTATGACGCGGGCTTCCTCGACGATCTTTTGGTGCCCACGTCCGGCGTCTTCCGCGACAACAACCTGCGCGCCGATATCGACCTCGATAAGATCGCGGAGCTGAGGCCCGCTTTCGACCGCGAGAACGGCACGCTGACGCCTGCGAATTCGACGCCCTTGACCGATGGCGCCGCGGCGGTGCTGCTCGCCTCGGAGGAATGGGCCGCCGCGCACGGGCTCAAACCGATGGCCTATCTGACTTACGGCCAGCATTACGGCATCGACTTTGTGGACGCTGGCAAGGGCTTGCTGATGGCGCCCGCAACTGCGGTATCCAAAATGCTGGACCGGGCGGACCTCAAGCTACAGGACTTCGACTTCTACGAGATCCACGAGGCGTTCGCGGCGCAGGTGCTGTGCACGCTCAAGGCTTGGGAAGATGCGCAGTATTGCAAGACGATGCTCGGCAAAGACGCGCCGCTCGGCTCGATAGACCGCGCGAAACTGAACGTGAAGGGCTCGAGCCTCGCTTACGGGCATCCCTTCGCGGCGACGGGCGCGCGCATCGTCGCCATGCTTGCAAAAATCCTCGAAGAGAACCGCGGCGGGCGCGGGCTCATCTCCATCTGCACGGCTGGCGGCATGGGCGTTTGCGCGATCCTGGAACGCCCGCGCGAGGCCCCAGCCGAACCCGCTCATGCGGAACCGCCCGCGGCCGCCGAACCGGCCCCCGCCCCGGAGCATACGGAGCCGCTGGGCTGACCGGCTAGAGTGCGCCCGGAAAAGCATGCCTTCGGGCTTGACCCCATAGGCGCTAAAATTAGCGGATGGTGTAACGAACGGGGGAATCGCCCCTCACCCCAGCCCTCTCCCCATGGGAGAGGGAGCAGGTCGCAATCGTTGAGGGGACGTCCCCTCTCCCATGGGGAGAGGGACAGGGTGAGGGGAGTGACCCCCATTATGTTAGCGCCCATGGGGCTTGACCCGGAGGTGCGAAGCGGTTTTCCGGTAAGACGCACAGCAAAATAACAAGCTAGAGCCCGCTTTTGATTCCATCAAAAGCGGATAGGCAGGAGCGCTGTTTCGCCGGTCCCATGCGCCGCAAGCGGTGTAGGCGATTGCGGGCTGTTCACGTTTGCCCAAAATTAAGGTTTTTCACATTCACTAGTGGGTGAAATCGCGGTATACACGCAAAAGTAGCGATAACCCGGCAGGCTTGGCGCCATACGGCTCGGATCGGCGCCCCGATCGAGTTCCTATCGAATTCGGATTACTCCAATGGGTCCGGAACTGAATCGAACTTCATTCAGCCTCGTTAGGATTAGACCCCGATGAGCATAATAAGCGCGCTGAGTGCACAGCAAATCTCCAGCTTGTCAGCCACGTTGGTAAGCGCCCTTACGCCAACGGACGTGGAAGCGCTAGCCACCACTCAAGTCGCCGCGCTGAGCGCTCAGCAGATAAATGCCTTGGTATCGGCCGGCCGCGCGGAGCTGGCGGCAACGCAAATTCGAGCCATCTCAGCGGCTGCGGTGCCCGGATTGTCCATAGACGCGATTTTGACTCTAAGTGGAGCGCAGGGTGGTCCCTGGACTACCACGGAAATTGCGGCGCTGACCACCACGCAGATCGGCAATCTGAGCCAGGCCGAGCTGCAAGGCTGGAGCACGGCGCAAGCCGGGGCCCTGACGGCGGCGCAGCTTGGCGGGCTGACGATGACGGCGCTTGGCAATCTGTCGGCGTCGCAGCTCGGCAATCTGACAAGCACGCAGCTGCAAGGCCTGAGCAGGGCGCAGCTTAACTCCATGCCGTCCTCGATGCTCAACCTTTTGAGCATCGCCAAACTGTCGCCGTGGCAGGTGGCGGGGCTCACCCCGGCGGCGTTTGGCAATCTGAGCACGTCGCAGCTTGACAACCTGACAAGTACACAGGTGCAAGGCCTGACAACGCTGCAGCTCAACGCGGTGCCGTCCACGGTACTCGAAGCTTTGAGCGTCGGCAAACTGTCGCCGTCGCAGGTGGCGGGGCTGAACCCGGCGGCGTTCGGCGATCTGACCACCACGCAGATTGCCGGCTTCAGCACGGCGCAGATCGCCTTGCTGACCACCACGCAGATCGGCAATCTGAGTTCGAACGAGTTGCAAGGCTGGAACACGTCGCAGACCGGCGCCTTGACCGCGGCGCAGCTTGGCGGGCTGACAACGGATGTACTCGGCAATCTGAGCACGTCGCAGCTCGGCAACCTGACAAGCACGCAGGTGCAGGGCCTGAATAGGTGGCAGCTCAACGCGATGCCGTCCTCGATGCTCGATGCTTTGGGCATCGCCAAACTGTCGCCCTACCAGGTGGCGGGGTTGAGCGCGACGGCGTTCGGCAATTTGACTGCGGCGCAGCTTGGCGGCTTCACCCCGGCGCAGATCGCGATGCTGACCACTACGCAGATCGGCAATCTGAGCCCGGCGGAGCTGCGAGGCTGGAGCACGTCGCAGGCCGGCGCCTTGACGGCAACGCAGCTTGGCGGGCTGACAACGGATGTGCTTGGCAATCTGAGCACGTCGCAGCTTGGCAACCTGACCAGCACCCAGGTTCAAGGCCTGACTACGTCGCAGATCAACGCAATGCCCGCAACGATACTCGATGCTTTGAGCATCGCAAAACTGTCGCCCTGGCAGGTGACATGGCTGAACACGACAGCGTTCGGCAATTTGACTGCGACGCAAACCGGCGGCTTTAGCACGGCACAGATCCAGGCGCTGACCGGCCCCCAGATTAGCAACCTGAGTTCGTCCGGGCTGCAAGGCTGGAGCACGTCACAGGCCGGCGCCTTGACGGCGGCGCAGCTTAGCGGGCTGACGGCGACTGTGCTTGGTAATCTGTCTACGACGCAGCTCGGCAACCTTACGAGCACCCAGGTTCAAGGGCTGCAGCCGTGGCAGCTCGACGGGATGGCGTCCGCGGTGCTCGATGCTTTGAGCATCGCCAAACTATCGTCAACGCAGGTGGCGGAGCTGAACGCAACGGCGTTCGGCAATCTGAGCCCGGCGCAGATCGGCGGCTTCAGCACGGTGCAAATCGCGGCGCTGACCACCACGCAGATCGGCAATCTGAGTTCGAACGAGTTGCAAGGCTGGAGCGGGCAGCAAGCCGGGGCCTTGACACCAACGCAGCTTGGCGGGCTGACAACGGATGTACTTGGTAATCTGTCTACGACGCAGCTCGGCAACCTGACAAGCACTCAAGTGCAGGGCCTGACCACGTCGCAGCTCAACGCAATGCCGTCCACGATGCTCAACGCTTGGAGCATCGTGAAACTGTCGCCAGCGCAGGTGACGGGGCTGAACGCAACGGCGTTTGGCAATCTGACCACGACGCAAATCGAGGGCTTCAGCACGGCACAAATCGCGGCGCTAACCACCACGCAGATCGGCAATCTGAGCTCAACGGAGCTGCAAGGCTGGAGCACCGCGCAGGCCTTGGCCTTGACGGCAACGCAGCTCGGCGGGCTGACAACGGATATACTTGGCAATCTGTCTGCGACGCAGCTCGGCAACCTGATAGGCGTGCAAGTGGAGGGCTTTACCACGTCGCAGCTCAACGCAATGCCCGCCACGATGCTCAACGCTTGGAGCATCGTCAAACTGTCGGCGGCGCAGGTGGCGGGGTTGGATACGACAGCGTTTGGCAATCTGACCACGACGCAGATCGAGGGCTTCATCCCGGACCAAATCGCGGCGCTGACCACCACGCAGATCGCCAGCCTGACCTCGACGGAGTTGCAAGGCTGGAGCACGGATCAAGCCTACGCCTTGACGGCGGCGCAGCTTGGCGGGCTCACAACGGACGTACTTGGCAATCTGTCGGCAACGCAGCTCAGCAATCTGACAATCACGCAGGTGCAGGGCCTGACCACGACGCAGCTCAACGCGATGCCCGCCACGATGCTCAACGCCTGGAGCATCGCCGACCTGTCGCCGTGGCAGGTGGCGTGGCTTGACACGGCGGCCTTTAGCAGTCTGACCACGACACAGATGGGCGGGCTCACCCCGTCGCAGATCGCCGTGCTGAACACCACGCAGGTGTACAGCCTGAGCCCGGCCGCGGTGGAAGGCTGGAGTGCGGCGCAGGCCGCAGCCTTGACACCCACGCAGCTTGCCGGGCTGACAACGGATATGCTCGGCAATCTGACGACGACGCAGCTCGAGAACCTGACGAGCACGCAGGTGCAGGGCGTAACCACGACGCGGCTCAACGCGATGCCGGCCTCGATGTTCGACGTTTTGAACATCGCCAACCTTTCGCCGGACCAGGTGGCAGGGCTCACCACGGTGGAGCTTGGCAATCTGACCACCACACAGATCTCGGCGCTGACCACGTCGCAGCTCAACGATTTGAGTCCGGCCGAGCTGCAAGGCTGGAGCACGGATCAAGCCAACGCCTTGAGGCCAGGGCAGCTTCGCGGCCTGACGGAGACGGCGCTTGGCAGTATGCCGGGGACGCAGCTCAGCAACCTGACAACCACGCAGGTGCAAGGGCTGACCACGTCGCAGCTCAACGCGATGGACGCCTCGATTCTCGACGTTTTGAGCATCGCCAACCTGTCGCCGGCGCAGGTGTCTGGGCTCACCACGACGGCGATTGGCAATCTGACCGCGTCGCAGATCTCCAACTTCACCACGGCGCAGATTCAAGCGATGCAGCCAGACCAGATCAGTATGATCATTGCCTCAACCCCTTAGAGCGAGTCCGGAAAAGCACACCGAAGCCCAACCAACCTGATTGCCGTTCAGGTCGTAGAGATAGTTGAAGCTGCCGATGGTGGTGGCCGAAAAGTTTGCTCGTATGATTAATAAGCATTGGAGCGGCATCGCTGCTTATTGCCTGCCTGAAAACAAAATCGCCCTCGACTTCGTCGAAGGCTTCAATAACAAAATCCGCGTTATCCAGCGCCGAGCGTTCGGTCTGCGTGACGAGGAATACCTCATCCTAAAAATCCTCACACTCGGACTGCACGAACCATGATCCTAAAAACGGCAGTTGAGCTTATTCCGGGCCGGAAAATTTGAGCTGGAACAACGTGCCTTGCGTTTTTATGGTGCCACCTTCCGGGTGAAGCATAGTTTGTCATGGCCGGGCTTCGACCCG
>JBKQNN010000072.1:0-5738 GCA_052145975.1 Rhodomicrobium sp.
CCACATAGCGGTCGTTGGCGCCGTCGATGCGCTTGGCTTGGCCGATGCGATCGGGCTTGGCGAGAAGTTGCTCATCCAAATTGCCCAGCACATGCGCCTCGATCGTCTCCTCCACCTCGTCGGAGAGCTTATAGCCGTCGGGTCCGAAGAGCTTGATGCCGTTATCCTGGTAGGGATTGTGGGAAGCGGAGATCATGACTCCCAGATCCGCCCGAAGGGAGCGGACGAGCATCGCAACGGCGGGCGTCGGGATCGGGCCAAGCTGTACGACATCCATGCCGACGGAGGTAAAGCCGGAGACGAGGGCCGATTCGATCACATAGCCCGAAAGCCTGGTGTCCTTGCCGATGACCACGCGATGCCGGCGGCTGCCATTGGTGAACATATGGCCCGCCGCCATTCCCACCCTAAGCGCGATGCTCGCGGTCATTGGATGGGTGTTCGCCTGTCCCCGGATGCCATCTGTACCAAAAAGCTGCCGCGTCATTGTCAGACCTTGCCTAGCCGTTACGCAATACGAAAGAAACGCTTGGCGCGGTGCGCCGGACCAAGCTTTTACACCACTAGTTGACGGAACGATGAAATCTGGAAGGATGAATTCCGGCTGCGGTTTGACGATTCCCTGCCGCTCCCCGCCGGGGGCTTCCAAGCTCTGACCGGAGCCGCCGTATCGCGGTTGGCGATTGAAACCCTAGGGAGCCTCTCCGCGCTTCCCGTTTCACCTCTCCACAACTCCCACGGATGCTATGATTTCTGTGTGGCGACATTCAGGCCGCCGCGAATCGCCTTCCAAAGCGATAGCGCCTGCCGCGTTTCATGAACGTCATGCACGCGGACGATTTGGACGCCTTGAGAAATCGCATCGAGCGCCGCGGCTACGCTTCCCGGCGTGCTTTCCTTTGGACCTCCCGCGCCCGAAAGTTTTTGAATAAATCCCTTTCGCGACACGCCGGCCATGAGCGGCACGCCTAGGCCATGGAAAATGGAGACGTTGTGTAAAATCGAGACATTATGCGCAAGGGTCTTGCCGAAGCCGATGCCGGGATCGGCGACGATACACCGCAAAGGCAAGCCTGCGGCCGTCGCCGCGGCGATGCGGCTTTCCAGGAAGTCGTAGACCTCGATCACGGCGTCCTTATAGACCGGATTGTCCTGCATGGTTTCCGGGCTGCCCTGCGCGTGCATCAGAACGGTGGGCAGTTTAAGCTCGGCCGCCGTACTGAGGCTGTCCGGCGCGAAGCCCAGAGCTGAGACATCGTTAAGAACTCTTGCGCCCGCGGCGGCTGCCTCGCGCATAACTTGGGGCTTGCGGGTGTCTGCCGAAATAGGAGCGGATAGGCCGGTGAGCCCTTTCAGGACCGGAAGAAGGCGCTGCAACTCCTCCTCAACAGCCACCGGCGAAGAACCGGGCCGTGTAGACTCAGCGCCGATATCGATGAAATCGGCGCCCCCGGCCACGAGCTTTTGGGCGTGGCCGATCGCCGCTTCGCCTTCCAAATGATCGCCGCCATCCGAGAAGCTATCGGGCGTAACATTCACGATGCCCATGATGCGCGGGCCATCCATGGAAACGCCGGCAATCGCAGGGCGCGGCGCCGCAAGCCTGTCGAGCAGTTCCTTGACGCGCGGCTCGTCGATGGCCTGGATGGTGCTGAGCCGGACGATGGCGTACTTGATATTGCCGGGCTCGCCTTCCCACAGGCGCACCGCGGCAAAGGCAATGGACAAGCTTCCAGCGAGAGGAAGCGCCCCGCCTAGCGAAATCGCCTCCCGGGCAACCTCCCCATAAAGCAGGCCAGCCGGTTCCAAATAAATGCCGGGCATCGCAGTCTCCGGAAAAATACAGCGCAGCCGAACGAGTGGACGCGCCTTGCAAGCGCACGCATTCGATACACGACTTTGACCGCTCACCTCAAGGGCAGATCGGGAATATGGCGGGGGTGCGTTGGAGCCGCCGCAATCGCTAATGGATGCGTCCCAAGGGCCTCCTTCATCCCGTGCACCTGGCCCTGGCGCATAGCCGCTACATAGCGTTAGCAAGCTCTATAGCAAGCGTCGTGCCGGTCGGTGCATTCCTGAAAGGATGCTTCCTTCTCCGCCTCGCTTGCGTCTGCTCCATAGTCGCGAACACGCGCCAGGCAGGCCGCAAGTTCGGCGTCGCATTGCCTCCTGCATTCCTGGGTTTCTTCATCTACCACGCGGATCGAGCGAGGGACAACGCGATTGGCTGAAATCCGTGGCTGGCTGGCGTTGTCTTCGGCTATCCCCTGGGGGATTGGCATGACGGTTGCTGCTACGAGCGAAAGAATTGCAATTCTGAGCATACAAAGTCCCCTTAAAATCTGTGTCTCAACCTGAGCTGCGGCTTCGGTCTCGCCGAGAAAGATAGTAAGCCAAGACCGGCCGAAGGCGCAACGTGGACCGCCATACCAAATCCGGTATCAAAGCCAGAGGGGACGCTCTTGCAACGGCAGCGGCCGGTTTCCCTACCAGGGGTTTGGCGAGGGTAAGCTGGTGGATTATGTGTTAACGGGGGCTAGGCGTCGTCGCCGCCGACGCGGCGGAGCCCCTCATATGCCCTGGCGCTTGACGAGTTGATTTGCAGGGCCTTGCGATAGTACCGCGCCGCTTCCTTGCGGTCGTTCATCGCTTCCGCGGCTTGGCCGGCATTAGCCCAAGCCTCGTAATTGTTGACCTTGTTGGTGCCAGCGACCTGGAAATCCTCAAGCGCCTTCTTATACTCCTGGACCGCCATATAGCTGATGCCCCGGGCTAAATGCGGGTCTGGCGCATCGGGCCGGTAATTGACCGCTACGCTGAGATCGTCGAGAGCGGCGCGGTGATCGTTCATCGCCTGATAAATCAGGCCGCGCGCATAATAGGCCGCCGCGTCGTCAGACTTCAGCTCAATCGCCTTGCCGAAATCGCCAATCGCCATCTGGTAGTTGCGCTGGTTCTTATAAACATTCCCCCGCCCGACATAAGCGGCGGCATAATCCGGCTTGATCGAGATGGCTTGATTGTAATCGGCCATCGCTGCTTCCAGGCGGTTTACCCGCAAATAGATAAGCGCCCGGTTGTTATAAGCCTGGTAGAATTGCGGGTTGACTTGGATTGCGGCGGTGAAATCGGCGATTGCCTTCTCATAATCGCCAGACTGCCCATAGGCGGTTCCACGAAGATTAAGGGCGTTCGCGTCCCGCGGATTCTGCGCCACGACCGCCGATATGGATGCGATATTGTTTCTTTCGTCGGCTTGCGGGTGGCTCAAATTGCCGGCCTGCGGCGTACCCATACCGCCCGACTCACAGCCAGCAATCGAAACAAGAGCGAGCGTCAGCCCACCCGCGGCTAGCATCCCTTTCGCTTTCAGAACCGCCATCGTTCAGGCTCCACCCACAGCCCAAATTCCTTTAACCGTGCTCGCGAACTTGGCCGGAGAATACGGCCACATTCGGGTACAATCAGGAAAAAGCATCGCTGGTATGCCGGCGAAAGGCCCCGCAAAGGGCCACCGCGACAGTTTGTTACCGCATCGCCGTGCGGCCGGGAGCGCTCACACCTTCGCGCTGCGCCTTCTTGCGTGCCAGCTTGCGAGCCCTGCGCACAGCCTCAGCCTTTTCGCGGGCGCGCTTCTCAGAGGGCTTCTCATAGTAGTTACGCAACTTCATTTCGCGGAAGATGCCTTCGCGTTGCATTTTCTTTTTGAGCGCTTTGAGCGCCTGGTCGACATTGTTGTCACGGACGTGAACTTGCACACTGGCTCCTGTTTCTAGAGGGTTGATGAACAAAAAAGGCCCGCAACGCATGCAGGCTCCTCTGCAAGTACTATAGCAGGCTCTTCTACCTGTGTCTAATTTCTCGAAGCCTTTAGGTGGAGATTTCCCTATTTCGTTATTGGCGGTGATATCGCGGTAACATGCCCGAGCTTTCTGCCCTGCCTTACATCGCTCTTGCCGTAAAGATAAATGGATAGGCCTGGGTTTTCAGCCACGATGCTCCGCCAGCGCAGTACATCCTCCCCCAGTAGGTTTGTCATGACTGCGTCTGAATGCCGCGCCACCGATCCAATGGGCCAGCCCGCGATGGCCCTGATGTGGTTCTCGAATTGGCTGATCGCGCAAGCGTCGAGCGTCCAGTGCCCGGAATTATGCACACGCGGGGCGATTTCGTTGACGATGACCGGCTCGGCGGCCCCGTCCGGCATCACGAAGAATTCAACGCCGAGAACTCCGCAATAATCGAGAGTATTCGCGATGCACGCCGCCATGTCCTTGGCGCGCTTCTGGTGCCTTTCCGGACACCGGGCGGGAACGGTGCTCGTGCGGAGGATTCCGCCTTTGTGATCGTTCTGCGGGCAATCGTAGCAGGAAATCTGGCCATCCTGCGAACGCACCGCGATCGCCGATATCTCCATCGAGAAATCGAGTAGGGCCTCCAGCACGCAGGTGGCCCCGCCGAAATCGCCGAAAGCCGCTTCAAGCTCCTCTGCGGACGATAGGCGCTTTTGCCCCTTGCCGTCGTAACCCTCGCGGGAGCGCTTGAGGATTGCGCTGCCGGCCGCGCTGAGAAAGGCCCGCGCCTCGGGCAAATCGTCCCCGCTCTCAATAACCGCCTGCGGAGCCACGGGTAAACCGAGGTTCAATAGAAAGCGCTTTTCCGCGATCCGGTCCTGCGCGATCGCCGCCGCGCGCGACCCCGGCCGGACCGGGCAATGGCTCGCGGCTATCTCTAGCGTGCGCGCGGGCACATTCTCGAACTCGAAGGTGACAACGTCGCAAGCCTTCGCGAAAGCCGTAAGCGCCGCCTCGTCGCCGTAGGGTGCCGCGAATCGATGCGACGCCACTTGAAACGCCGGGCTGTCCTCCTCCGGAGCGTAGACCGCCGTGCGAAACCCAAGCTTGGCCGCCGCGATGGCAAGGAAGCGCCCAAGCTGGCCGCCGCCGAAAATGCCGATGGTTGCGCCTGGCTGCAAAGGCTCAAGCAGCATCGCCGGGGCGCTCCACGACCTTGGCCGTTCTGCCGGCCCGCCAGGCTTCGACCCGTGCCGCAAGCTGAGGATCGGCAAGTGCGAGGATCTTCGCCGCCAGCAGGCCCGCATTGAGCGCGCCCGGCTCGCCGATTGCCAGCGTGCCGACAGGCACCCCGGCGGGCATTTGCACAATCGAATAAAGCGCGTCCTCGCCGGCGAGCGCCGTGGTCGAGATGGGCACGCCCAGAACAGGCAAAGTGGTCAAAGCTGCGGTCATACCGGGAAGATGGGCCGCGCCGCCTGCGCCCGCGACGATCACCTTGAAGCCCGAATCGCGGGCCGATTTGGCGAACGCGTAAAGCCGGTCCGGTGTCCGGTGCGCGGAAATGACGCGCGCCTCATAGGCGACGCCAAGTTCGTCCAAGACGGCGGCGGCGGCGCGCATAATGGGCCAGTCGGATTGGCTGCCCATGATAATAGCAACGGGGGGCGATTGAGTTGTCATAGAAGATCTCAATCACGAAAACGGCGCCAGCGAAAGCCGATAGCACCGAAGCGCCTGGTTTGCCCACTAATTTTCCCGCAAATAACGGGTATATCAGGCGATAATATCGGGAAGAAGCTGATCTTCGATGCGCGCGATCTCGTCTTTGAGCCCGAGCTTCCGCTTTTTGAGGCGCGTCAGGCGAAGCTGGTCGCGTTGCGCCGCGTCTTCGAGCGCAAGGATAGCCTCGTCGAGATCCCGGTGTTCCTGCCTCAGCTGCGC
>JBKQNN010000073.1:0-6379 GCA_052145975.1 Rhodomicrobium sp.
GCCGCTGACCGTGGCGGACGACTACGCGGAAAACATTCTCTCGCAGCAGCTTTCGCAGATCCCCGGCGTCGCTTTCGTGTTTGTCGCCGGTCAGCAGAAGCCGGCCGTGCGCGTGCAGCTCGATCCGGAGAAGCTGGCGACCCGGAACCTGACTCTGGAAGACGTGCGCCTGGTGCTGGGCAATATCACGGCCGATGCGGCCAAAGGCACAATCAACGGCAGCAAGCAAAGCTTCACCGTTGCCGCCAATGACCAGATACTGCAGCCAGCGGACTACGATAATATCATCCTTGCCTATAAACAGGGCGCGCCGATCCGGGTAAAAGACGTCGGCCACGCCGTCGGCGGCCCGGAAAACTACATGCTCGGAGCCATGTCGAACGGCAAGCCAAGCGCGATGCTGATCGTTTTCAAGCAGCCGGGCGCGAATGTCATCGAAACGGTCGAAGGCATTTATGCGGCCTTGCCGAAGCTCAAAAGTGTGATCCCCGCGGGTGTGAATGTGGATGTCGTCAGCGACCGCACGGTGACTATCCGCGCGTCGGTGTTCGATGTCGAATTCACACTGCTCCTCACCATCTCGCTGGTGGTGCTGGTCATCTTGATGTTCCTGCGCAATTTGCGGGCCACGCTCATTCCGAGCGCGGTGGTGCCGATCTCGCTGCTGGGCACCTTCGCCATCATGTATACGGTGGGCTTCAGCCTCGACAACCTCTCGCTGATGGCGCTCACCATCGCGGTGGGCTTCGTGGTGGACGACGCCATCGTCGTCGTCGAGAACATCTACCGGCATATCGAGGCGGGCGAGCAGCCGTATCAGGCGGCTCTCAGAGGTGCTGGCGAAATTGCCTTTACGGTCGTTTCGATCAGCCTTTCGCTGGTGGCCGTGTTCATCCCGCTGCTGCTCATGGGAGGCATCGTCGGGCGGCTGATGCGCGAATTCGCGCTGACCGTCACGGTTACGATTGCCGTTTCGGTTATCGTATCGCTGACGCTGACGCCGATGCTGTGCTCGCGCTTCTTGAAGCCGGAAGAAAACCATCCTGGATGGCTCAGCCGCAAGATCGGCGCCTTTTTCGATGCGCTGGTGGCCGGCTACGAGCGCACGCTCGGCATCGCGCTGCGCTACCGCTTCATCACGCTGATGATCTTCTTCGCCACGCTTACGCTCACGGTCGTTCTGTTTTACAACATCCCCAAGGGCTTTTTCCCGTTACAGGACACCGGCATCATCTTCGGCGTGACGGATGCCCCTCAGGATATCGGCTTTCCAGAAAAGGCCAAGCAGCAGGCGGCCCTCGCCGCCATTGCCGCCAACGACCCCGATGTCGAAACGGTCTCATCGTACTTCGGCGCCGGGCCAGGCTACACGCAGAACAACGGGCGTCTGGTGATCACGATGAAGCCGCGCGGCGAGCGCTCGACCGATGCGATGGGCGTGATCGGCCGGCTGCGTCCAAAACTCGCGCAAGTCCGGGGAGCGGCGGCATTTTTATCCCCCGCGCAAGACATCACCGTGGGCGCGCGGCTTGCGCGGGCATCTTATCAATACACGCTGCAGGATGCCAGCCTGGACGAACTCAACGAGTGGGCGCCGAAGGCGCTCGCTAAGCTGAAGACGCTACGAATCCTTGCGGACCAATCGTCGGACCTGCTTGTGAACGCGCCGCAACTCAACGTCGTCATCGACCGCGACCGTGCATCCCGCTATGGGATCACGCCGCAGCTCATCGACGACACGCTGAACGACGCGCTTGGCCAGCGCCAGGTCGTGCAGTATTACACGCAGCTCTCGACTTATAACGTGGTGCTGGAAATCCTGCCCGAGCTGCAGGGCCTCTCCGATGTGCTTTCCAAGATTTACATCAGGTCCCCGGTAACCGGCCAAATGCTGCCGATGACGACGTTCGTCACCTTCGACACCAAGAAGACGGGCTACCTTTCCATCAATCACCAGAGTCAATTCCCCGCCGCCACGATATCCTTCAACACCGCGCCCGGCGTTTCGCTTGGTGAGGCCGTGGAGGCGATCCAGGCCGCGATGAAGGAGATCGGCGCGCCTGAGACGCTTGTGGGCAGTTTCCAAGGGAACGCTCAGGCGTTTCAGGCCTCGCTGAAATCTACGCCGATCCTGATCCTGGCGGCGCTGGTGGTGATCTATCTCATCCTCGGCATGCTCTATGAGAGCTTCATCCATCCGCTCACAATTCTCTCGACCTTGCCCTCGGCGGGCGTGGGCGCGCTGCTCATGCTGCAGATATTCGGCTTCGATTTGTCGGTGATTGGCATTATCGGGATCATTCTGCTGATCGGCATCGTGAAGAAGAACGGGATCATGATGGTGGACTTCGCCATTGCCGCCGAGCGCGACCGCGGACTAACGCCGGAGGAATCGATCAAGGAAGCGGCCCTGCTCAGGTTCCGGCCCATCCTTATGACGACCATGGCGGCGCTGCTTGGCGGGCTACCGCTTATGCTGGGCTCAGGCACGGGCTCCGAGCTGCGGCAGCCTCTGGGCTATGCCATGGTTGGCGGCCTAGCCTTGAGCCAGGTCCTGACGCTTTACACCACCCCAGTGATTTATCTCTATCTGGACAAGCTTCAGAATTGGCTATCAGGGGGCCAACCGGCGCACCATGAAGCTGAGCCGGAAATCCAGCGTGAGCCTCAGCTCGCCGAATAGTCTGATTGTGGTGTCAATGGAGCGGATGCGGGCGCTTGCCGGTCTTGGCTGCATTTAAATAGGAGAGCAAATCCCAGACCGACCCGCGTATATCGTCGCAGTTCCGGCAGGGCGATATGAGCCAGCCCGTTCCATCCGCATTCCATCCGGCTCTATGGCCGTATTTCGCAGCAAGGCTGGCTATCAGCCTTTTCCGCTCTTCGTGTGCGGCTTCGCGCACGGACTGATACTCAGGCAGCCCCAGCATGACATCCCCGTTCCAGGGCTCATAGGGCGTCTGAATGACAATGCCTCGTTCCACGAGCCCGGCGACGATAGCCAGTATCGGGAGTTCCCGGCCGCGGAATTCGGCGAGCGCCTCCTCCGCCCTTGGGTCGTCGTCAAACCTCAGGGAACGGATAACGCAAAGCGGCTGAAAACCGTCGTCGCTTTCGTAGTCCGGGAGAGGTTGCAGGGCCTCAATAATTCTGTATTGCAAATAGAACCGGGCGAGCGGGCTGCACGTGACCGCTTTTGTACGGGTCGCTCGCTTGGCGCGGCACTTGATACATCGCGGGTCCAGTGTCAGGTTCAACAGCGGAGCGGCGGCGGTCTCAATTGCGGCACTATGGTCCGCTACATCCGGCTGAACGGCGTTTTCCACGCACGGCCCGCCCCGAGCGTTGAATTCCCTGAACTTCGCCAGGGACTCACGCAGGACTTTAAGCCGCAGGTAAATATCCACAAAAGAAAGCACCTTACTTGATTGCGGTCCCATGGGTCATTACTCGAAAGGCTGAACAACAGTTTTGGCAGCCTACAGACTAAATTAGCCGAGAATATGTTTCTTATCTGGCGAATCCATGCCTTCCGGCTCAAGCAGCCCGGCGATGGCCTTGCGACGCCGCGAGAATTACTTATATGCCAGAGATTAATAGTTATTTATGTGTAACGATACCGCGCCTCGATCGGCTAAAGCTACCAATAAGGCTCCTTGGGCGCGCCCTCAAAAATTTCTTTTATGCGGCGCGGTACCGCCGCTGTGACACCGGCCGGCAGTTCTTGGCGCCGGAAGAAACGGCTTTCCAGGATTTCGTTGTTTGGCCCCGGTATTACCGGCCGCTCCCACTCGTGCACCACGAATAGGGCTACGTGATCGCTCGGAAGCCAGGCGAAGTTCGCGAACAAGCCGTGCAGTTGAGGCGGGCCCTTCACGATCACGCCCGCCTCCTCCAAGAGCTCGCGGCGAAGCGCGGTTTCGGCGGTTTCACCCCATTCGATGCCGCCGCCAGGAAAATGCCAGCCCGGACGGTAGGTATGGCGCACCAGAAGCACGCTATCGTTTTCGCCGATGACAACGCCTTGCGCGCCGAGCGTCGCGCCGCGCGTCAGCCGCCAATAGGCTGCAACCATTCTGTTGGGAAGACGAAGAAGCATATGAGCCTTTACTCAGAAGGCGAATTTGCGTCAATCTCAGATTGCTTGCGGCGAACTCGCGCGCATTCGCACCTTGACATCAATCAAAAAAGTATGAGCTAAGGCATAGAAGCGCTTTTTGGATGGGCGGGATGCAAATCGAGGAGATTATCGACAATTTCAGCGTGCTGGACGATTGGGAGGACCGGTATCGCTATCTGATCGAGCTGGGCCGCGAACTCGAGCCTTTGGCTGACGGCGAGCGCACGCCGGCCACGAAAGTGCGCGGCTGTGCCAGCCAAGTGTGGCTAATCTCAACAGCGCAGGGCGCCGGACCTGACGCTGTGCTCAATTTCCGGGGCGACAGCGACGCGCTTATCGTCCGCGGGCTCATCGCCGTGCTCTTCGCGCTCTACTCGGGTAAGAAAGCTTGCCAGATCCTGGGCACCGATGAAAAGGCCGTGTTCGTCCAACTCGGCCTCAATAGCCACTTGACGCCGCAGCGCTCGAACGGGCTTGCTTCGATGGCCGCCCGCATCAAGGCAGATGCCGCGGCGGTCGCAGGCGCGGAGTCGGCGACACAGTAGGCCGGCGGCCGGCATCGGCTAAGCCGTTTAGTGATAAACAGGATTGCGGGCGGCCGTATTCCGCGAGACCTTCATCTTGACGAGGTGCAAGGCTGCGTCGATCCTCAGAATGGCTGTGGCCAGGTCGCGGTACAACCTCAGATCCGGGATCGGATCGAGCTGGAGCATCTTCATCAAACTGTAAACCTCGCTACGAAGCTGCAACGGCGCTTCAATTTGCTGCTTCAGGTCTTCGATGGCCAAGACCAATAACCGGCGCGTGTACGTAGCGCCATCGACCTTGACCTTGCCATCCAAGTAATCCAGCCAGGTGGGAGCTTCGCCGCTTGCTTGAAGAGCGGCCAGCGTTTTCAAGAAGCCCTGCGCGATCTGGTCGAACAGAGGCAGCCGGCCGGCACAGGAAGCCTGCACCGGTGCGGCTACCGTCAGCGATTCTTCATTCATTGCGCGTTTCCCTGATTTACTTTTTGCTTATTACGCAAATCGCCAATTGCGTGACTAACTATGCACAACTAAAGACGAAGAGCAAAGGGCACGCTTTTCAACAGTGCGTTATCGATGCGCGTTGCTTTATCTACGCGAACTTGAGCGAAGCTTTTGACGGGGCCCCGCAATCAGGCTAAAAAGGGTATTGGCGAGTTTTTCATGCCTTTTGGGGTGCTCTGTTCCCGATGCGGGCTGTTTTGGACGCAATCCCGGATGCCGGATACACCGGCGATGAGCTTGACGCCTATCAAGAATATCTCCCCTTGCCTGCGCACAGAAAGCGCGCTGCGGTTGCAGCGCCGTCGGCAGCCGCCCTCACCGGCGCTTGCAGCGGCCTGATTCGCGATATGGCCCACCGCGGCCACCATGTGCTCGCGTTCGCGCCTGCGCTTACCGGCAAGGATATGCAGCTGCTTGTGCGTATGGGCGCCCATGGCTATCCGCTTCCCTCCCGGCTGGCCTTGCTCGATAAATACCGCCGCATGCGCGAACTGAGCACGATCCTGGCGGATGCAAATCCCGATGTTGTGCTGGTGCAATCGGCGAGAAATGGCGCAAGCAGCGTCGCGGCGGCCAAAATCGCGCGTATTCCCAAGGTCGTTACCGTCGTGCCCGAGCTCGGGCCCGCATTCATGGAGGCCGCGGGCGCGGCGGCTTGGGGCGAGCGGCAGGCCATGAAAGCGATGTACCGGGCGGTTTTCGCGTGGAGCGACGCCGTTATCTTCCACAGCCCGCACGACCGCGATTACGTGCGGAAACACAATCTTCTGTCGAAGTCTAAGATGCACTTCATCGTTGGCGGCTGGGGCGAGGATCTGAGGCGGAACGTACAGCGCCCGCTGCCGCCGCTCGACCGTGGCCTGCTGTTCATCATGGCAGCGCCGCTGGACCGGCTTCAAGGCGTCGTCGAATATTGCGAGGCGGCCAAGGCGATACGGCTCAAATCGCGCCGCGCCCATTTCTTCCTGGCAAGCACGCCCGGCGAGACGATTTCCCCGCTCAAATCCGCCGACCTCAAGCCTTACCGGGACTGCGTCCAATATATAGGTCCCATCGCCGATGCCGCCCAGGCGATTGCGCGCTGCCATGCGGTGGTGGCGCCATCTTACGGCAACGGGGCTCCGCGCTCGCTGTACCAGGCCTTGGCGGCAGGCCGGCCGATCGTCACCACCGATACGCGAAGCTGCCGGGATTTCGCCCAGAACGGTTTGAATGGGTATCGCGTGCC
>JBKQNN010000074.1:0-16008 GCA_052145975.1 Rhodomicrobium sp.
GCCTCCATGGCGGCGAGTACCGGCGCTGCGTCCTGGTCTTTTTCGCCCTTGACGCGCTGGGCGGCGGAAAGCGCTGCTTCCGCCTCCGAGACCTTGGCGTCGGCCTGGGCCTTGGCGTCAGCCGCAGCCTTCGCTGCGTCTTCATCGCGGGCCATTCTCTTCATCCGCCGGTCCGCGGTTTCAAGCAGGTCCTTGGCCTCGGCCAGGGCCGTCTCCGCCTTGCGTATAGCGGCAGCCGCGTCCTTTACCTCTTTCGTCTTGGCCTCGACCTCGGCGGGCGCCGGGCCGGCCGCTGCGTCCTGGTCTTTTTCGGCCTTGATGCGCCGGGCGGCGGCAAGGGCTGCTTCTGCCTCTGCGGCCTGAGCCTCGGCCTGGGCTTTGGCGTCGGCCGCAGCCTTCGCTGCCTGTTCATCGGTGGCCGCCTTCTTCAACCGCCGGTCCGCGCTCTCAACCGCCTCCTTGGCGTTGGCCAGGGCGATTTCAGCCTTGCGCACCGCAATAGCGGCTCCACTGACGTCCTTCGCCTTGGCTTGGATGGCATTGCGCGCGGGGCTAAGCGCAGCAGCCGCCTCCTCCGCTTGTTTCGCTGCGCGCGCCTTCATGGCCTTCGCAAATTCGAGAGGATTGAGAAGCTTTTGTCCAGTGGCGGCTGGCTTTGCGTCTGGCGTATCGGGCTTGACGGCAACGTCGAGCTTCTGCGCTTCGCCCGTCATCCGCGCGCTTTCGGTAACGGCGATGGCGTTTTGAAGCATCTGCCCCGAGCCAGAGGCAACGCCCGGCGCTGGCACTTCCATGAGCTTTGGCTCGAAAAGGTGCGGGTTTGAAATGCTGGCTGGCACAATGTCTTGATGGGAAATGATGACCCGCTCGTTGCCTTGCGTGTAGCCGAAAAGGCGCCGTGCGAACTCATGGGGCAGCCTTATGCAGCCGTGCGAGGCGGCATAGCCGGGCAAGACGCCCTCGTGCATGGCGACGCCCGACCAGGTGATGCGCTGCATGAAAGGCATGGGAGCGCCGCTATAAATGTTCGAATGATGGTAGCGCTCTTTGCCGATTATGGCGAAGATGCCATGCGGGGTGGGATGATCCGGCCTGCCCGTCGAGACTGGCGACTGTTCGAAAAGTCCGTTGCGGCCATAGACGGAGACGTGCTGCTTGTTCGTCGAGATCACGAAAAACAATGGGCCTGGGGGCGGGGCCGGCTCCTCGGCCTTTTCCCTTTTTGAACTTTCGCCGTCCTGATGGCGCGAGCGTGCGGCGGCGGTGCCCGCGGTTCCGGCGCTCACGAACGCCAAGGAGGCAACCAGCGTAAGCCGAAGCCAATGGCGGGCCTCGGCCCGGTCCATAATCCTCTTATCCACTCTCAAATGCTCCCCAGCATAGCCCAACGCGACACTATCAGCCTACTGCAACTTGGCTATCAACTATAGGTTTAACAGAACTTAAGCCGCGCCAAATTAAAATGCTGTGACAAAAGGTCAACGCTCGCTGCAAATCGCCATCGCCGTCCATCGATAGCTGGACAGTGTTACAGATTAGTGTGCCGGGCCCCGCGCTTGGTTCAAGATCGCCGGCCCCGGGCACCCAAATAATTGTTCAGACGGCAAAAAGTGCCGGGGCCGGCGATCCGTCCCGTCATCATTTCGGCTAATGCCGCTACTCAGAATGAGCATATATGGACCGCCAGAGCTTCGGGACCGGACCAGGCGGCTTCCGCGTGAGGACCGCCCAGCGGATAGGATTGACCGTGAGAAGCGGTGCGCCTATTCTTGGCGAATGTCTCGCTACGACCTCATCGAAAATGCGCTTGCGCTTCCTGCCGCCGAGCGGTTGGAGATCATCGCTGCCTTGTGGGATAGCATCGACGGGGCGCATACCCCGCTGACGCCCGCCCAGGCCGCCGAACTCGACCGGCGCTTGGCGAGTTTCGAGGCCGATAAGGCCGATATCATGACTTGGGAAGAATTCAAGGCCGAGCTTGAGGAACGCGCACGGTGATCGCGCTCCGGCTGGTGCTGACCGCCGCCGCCCGCAAAGATATCGCAGAAGCTCAGGACTGGTACAGGCGCGAAGGCCCGGCGCTCGCGGCCTCCTTTCGTGAAGAACTCGATCGCCAGCTGACCCGCGTCTTGCACCATCCCACCCAGTTTCCATTTGCCCGGGCCGATGTCCGGCGAGCCAAACTGCGCCGGTTCCCATACAGCCTGCTCTTCCGAGTCATGTCCGACGGGATTTATGTGATCGCGTGCTTTCATTCTTCGCGCGATCCGGCTAGGTGGCAGCGCCGCGTCTGAACAAACATTCGTTTTTTCGCTAACGCATGCCATCGGCTCTGCCCCGGGGCCCACGCGCCTAATATAGCGGCAGCGGGAAATATCGCAGCATCAGTTCCTCGTAGCGGCCGGATGCCTTGACGCGGGCGAGAGCGTAGTCGAGCACCACGCGCAGCCGCGTATTGCCTTTCTTTACAGCGATGCCCACGCCGTCTCCGAAATAGCGCGGCTCGCTATAGCCCTCGCCCTTGAACTCGCAGCAGCGTGCGCTGTCCGTGCCCTGTATCCAAAACATGAGCGAAATGCCGTCGTCGAACAAAAGGTCCGCCTGGCCGTTCTTGAGCGCCGCGCGCGCCTCGGCGGGCGTGGGATAAGACAGGATTTTCGCGCCCTCGAAGAAGTCGCGCAGGAAAGCCTCATGGGCAGTACCCTGTACGGCCGCGATTTTTCTGCCTTGCAACTCGGCAACGGAGATTTCGCCGATGGTGTTGCCGGTTCTTGCGGCGAAACGGGCCGGCGTCGAGTAATAGCGGTTGGTGAAATCCACCTCGCCGACAGACTTCGCCGAAATCGTCTGCGAAGCCAGGAGGGCATCGGCCTCGTTGTTTTTGAGGGAGGGGATCAGCGTATTCCACTCCGCGGCATTGATCTCGCAGGTTACCGCAAGCTCCCGGCATATCGCTCGCGCGAGGTCGACGTTGAAGCCGGTGAGCTGGCCCTCCTCATCGTAATAGTTGAAGGGCGGGAAGTCCGGCTCGGTCAGCACGCGGAGCGCCGGCAGCCAACTCCAATCGGGCTTTGGGCCCGTTTGAGCGAAAGCGCAGTGCGGCGCAAGCGCGATCCACGCAGCCAGGAGCGCAAGGACAGGGCCGCGGAAGATGCCCACTAACCAGAAGTAGAAATACCGGCTTTTCACAGCAACCTCCGGTTGATTGACAGAAGGGGAATATTTCAATGTTGTAACAATTCGTTGAAGCATTTTTAACATAGTGGAAAACATGGACTTTGAGTTCGTTCCAGCCGGTTCGTACTCCGGCGACCATAGCCCCGTCCAAAACGGCAATGCAAGGGGTTGGCCGGGCCTGGCCGAGGCGCCGTCGCAGTTCGAGTATGCCATAGGCGGGGAAATCGAATTAGAGCGCAACTTTTTCCTCGCCGTTGGCTGGCCTTCCGAGCTTATCGAGGAGTTGGAGAGGCAGGCCAGGAAAGCCAAGGTCGGGCTCATCGATACGGCAATAGCATCGGGGACGCTCAAGGCATCGGAGTTTTACGACTGGCTGTCGCGTGCTCTCTCTTTCGCCGGCGGGCATGCACCTTACCGCGTGCATCTGCCAGCCGCGCCTTCAAAGGCTTGGCTTCTCATCGAGCGCCCGGTCCCTCTCGCGGCCGAAGATGAACAGGTCGTGGCCTTGAATGGACAAAACTTCTCCATTTCCCGGCTGATTTCGCTTTCGCAGCAGCTGGGACAGAAAAGACAGCACCTGAAGCTCATTACGCGGCAGGAGTTTATAAATTCGGTAACGCAGTCCTACGGCCGCGTGATGGTGGGGCGCGCGGTTGCCGGCCTCATGAAAGCGCGTCCGGAATGGAGCGCCAAAACTGGCTTGGCGGCATGGCAGGCCAACTCAGGCGCGATCGGCACAGGGCTCGTAACTGGGGCCTTGATCGTTGCGCCCAGGATGGCGGCGGAAGGCTGCGCTCTGGCTCTCTCCCTGTTCTTCCTGCTTGCCATCGCCTTGCGCTTCGCCGCCGTGCTGAGCCTGGCTTTCCCTGAAGCGGAGGCCCTGAAGCCGCGGCTCTTAACCGATGCCGAACTGCCGCGCTACACCGTGTTCGTGCCGCTTTTCAAGGAGGTTGAAATCCTGCCGCATCTGGCGAAGGCACTGGCGAACCTCGACTACCCCCCGGCAAAGCTCGACATCAAGATCATACTTGAAGCCGTCGACATCGCCACCATCGAAGCCGCGGCTAAGCTCGCGTTCCCCGGCAATGTCGATCTGATCGTGGTTCCCGACCGGCAGCCGCGCACCAAGCCAAAAGCGCTGAATTATGCATTGCAATTCGCGACCGGCGATCTGGCCGTGATCTACGACGCGGAAGACCGGCCGGAACCCGATCAGCTTCGCAAGGCCGCCAGCCACTTTCATGGCGCCTCCGCCGATGTTGCGTGCCTGCAGGCGAGGCTCGACTATTTCAATGCCAAGGAGAATTGGCTGTCGCGCCAATTTACCATCGAATATGCGACGCTGTTCCGGGGGCTCTTGCCCCTGATGAGCCGGTTCGGCCTGCCCTTGCCTCTGGGCGGCACCTCAAACCATTTCCGCATCGGCGTCCTGCGGAGCTTGGGCGCCTGGGACCCGTACAACGTCACCGAGGACGCCGATCTTGGCATGCGGCTGCACCGCGCCGGCTACCGGGTCGAGACGCTCGACTCCACGACCTATGAGGAAGCGTGCTGCCAAACCGTGCCCTGGATCAAGCAGCGCACGCGCTGGCTCAAAGGCTGGATGCAGACCTTCGGCGTCCATATGCGCGCGCCGGCCGCCACGCTGCGCGAGACCGGGCTCGCGGGCTTTCTTTCCTTCCACGCCTATTTCGCCGGCATCATCGTCTCAGCGCTCGCCCATCCCTTGAGCTACCTCGTGCTGGCCTACGATGCCTGGTGCGGCACCCTGTTTCAGCCGGGCGCGGGGCTCAGCGGCGACGTGTTGCTCGCCATCGCGGTTGCGAATTTCGTGGGCGGCTATGCTGTAAATATTCTGCTCGGCGTAATGAGCCTGCGGGGGACGAAGCACAATGGGCTCTGGCCGCATGCGATCTTCATCCCCGTTTATTGGCTTTACGTGTCGGCGGCTGCCTACCGCGCGGTTTGGCAGCTCATCTACGCGCCCTTCTACTGGGAGAAAACCGAGCACGGCGTGAGCCGGACTTTGCAGCCCGCAACGCAGGGTTGAGGCTAGTACCCACTATCGCTGAAGGATGAGGCATGACCGTAGGGCGTTACCCCTCACCCCCGCCCTCTCCCAATGGGAGAGGCAGTCCGCTCGCAGCCGTTGTGAAGGCGTCCCTTCTCCCATGGGGAGAAGGACAGGATGAGGGGTAATGTGCGTAGTGATGTTCACTGATTCCGGATACTGCTCCCGCGCTAGCGGTGTGCAGGCAGCAAGAGGTCCGGCAGGTGCAGCGGCGGCACGAAGGTAATCAGGTGCCGCGTCTTATCCGCATCTATGACCTCCATCGCAATGAGATCCGTGCCCGCATGCGCCACGTCGATCCGTTCGGGCCGGGAAATCATGTGCTCCACCGCCCCCGCCCGGATGGCGATCGTGCCGCCTCTGTGGTCGTAGCTCAAGCCGTGAAGCGCAACGTTCTCGACCTCCTTTTGGGAGCCGAGGTCCTCCCGGTCGACCTCTATCGTGACCTTGTACGCATTTTCGGCGCGCGAAATATGATCGAGGATGTTTTGCCAATCGCGCCGCTCGAGATGAAGGTTCTGCATGTTGAGGCCCGTGCATTGAAGCTTGTCATTGAATGTTTAGTCGCTTCCTGGGCATCGCACTTTGACGAATCACAAACAAAAGAGAGGACGGCACGGGAACAATCTATTCACTACGCTTTTTGACGCCTGGTAAAGTCCCGCGGCGTGGCCACGAGCAGCTATATTTGAGCGCACGCCAAAATGAGGTTTAGTGGCAATGACCCATGGCGCAACCCAACGGCTAGACTTCCACAAGTCCACCCGGCCTTCGCCGCTTTGGTGGGCATTGAGGACGATAGTCCGGTCCGGACATCTGCAAGTCCGGGATTGGAACGATGAAATCCACGAATTCGGCGATGGCACGGGCAAGCTAGTGGCGGTTCACTTCCGCAATGCCAGGCTGGAGCGGGCGCTGCTCCTCGATCCGCAACTCGCCGTCGCCGAAGGCTATATGGATGACGAGATCGAGCTTGAGGCCGGCACCACGATTTACGATTTTCTGGCTCTGTTTGCGCGGAATATCGGCACGGGCGAGCTTCCAGGCTGGATGCGGTTCGCCGACAGGTTCCGGTATGTAACGCGGTTCTTACGGCAAATGAACGATCCCCGGCGGGCGAGGCGCAACGTCAGCCGCCATTACGACCTTCCGGGCCCGCTCTACGACCTGTTCTTGGACAAGGACAAGCAATATTCCTGCGCTTACTTCCCAACGGGAACAGAGACGCTGGACGAGGCTCAGCTCGCAAAGAAAAGGCATATCGCCAAGAAGCTATGTCTTTCCCCCGGCCAAAGCGTGCTGGACATCGGCTGCGGATGGGGCGGGCTATCCCTGTATTTGGCGCGCGAGGCGGGTGCCAAGGTCTTAGGCATCACCCTAAGCGTGGAGCAGGAGCGCTATGCCAAAGCGCGCGCCGAAGCCGCGAACGAAAGGAACGCCAGCTTCCGCCTTTGCGATTACCGCTCCGTCAACGAGACTTTCGACCGCATCGTTTCGATTGGCATGTTCGAGCACGTCGGCGTGCCGAATTATGGCGCTTTCTTCCGCAAGATGAATAAGTGCTTGAAGGATGACGGCGTGGCACTGCTGCATACCATCGGCCGGCTTTCCGGGCCGGGGTTCACGAACCCCTTTATGGCGAAATATATCTTCCCCGGCGCCTATTCCCCGGCGCTGAGCGAGATCGTGCCGGCGATCGAGAAGTCCGGGCTCATCGTTACGGACATCGAGGTTCTGAGGCTGCACTATGCTGGGACGCTGGCGGCGTGGCGCCGGAATTTCGAAGCTAACTGGGAAAAAGCGGCGAGCTTTATGTCTGGGCGCTTTTGCCGGATGTGGCAGTACTATCTCGCAGCCTGCGAGGTGGGCTTCCGGTATCAAGACATCGCGGTGTTCCAAATTCAGCTCGCCAAGCGTATCGACGCGGTGCCGCTCACCCGGGATTATCTGTATGTGCATGAAGAAAAGGCGGAACGGGCGCTTGGGGCTCCGGTTTGACATCGGTCATGGCGTGAAAGCGGCCTTAGGTGTGCTCTGCGACAGGATCCCGGAAAGGGATTGGCCTCGCTTTTGAGGGAGGATTTGATCATGCCAACGGGTCTTGACGTATTCGACGCAACAGTCCAGCAGACCAATCTTTGGCTCAAGGATTTGATGGTCCGCATCCCGACAACCGACCGGCATTATGCGTATCAGTTGCTCCGGGCCACGCTGCACACCTTCAGGGACCGGATCGGACCTGAGAATGCCGTCCATTTCGGCGCCCAGCTCCCGATGCTGATCCGCGGCTTCTATTACGAGGGCTGGCAGCCGGGCAAGCCCCAGACCAAGACGCGCCACATGGACGATTTTCTCGCGGCCGTCGAAGAAGAGGCGGGCCGCAGCCTTGGCGCTGGCGCTGGCGGCAAGGTCAAGGCGGTTTTCGCGGTCGTCGCGGACAAGATCGACGCCCACGAAATCGAGAAGCTGCGCAAAGTCCTGCCCGCCGAGCTGAAGGGCCTGCTGCAAGAAGAGTTCTACCTGTTCTAGTAGTAAGGAAGGTGGTCCGCACCACCGTCACGCCCCTCACCCCAGCCCTCTCCCCCTGGGAGAGGGAGTCCGGCTGTGCCCGTTGAGAAGGCGTTCCCTCTCCCATGGGGAGAGGGACAGGGTGAGGGGCGTAACGGTAATGTTAGGCACATCCTCCTGCGGAGCCGCTATGCCCCTTCGCGAGAATTCAGGAGACCGCAAATGAAACCCATTCGAACCTACATCCTGATTGCCGATGGGGCGCGCGCTCGTCTTCTTCTATCGGAAGGCCGGTTGAAGCCCTTGGCCGAAGTCCCCGGTTCCGAGCTGTCGCAGGATATCAAGCCCGATCACGAGATAAGTGCGGAAAGGCCCGGCCGGGTTCACGAATCGGCCAACGTGGCGCGCCACGCCATCGAGCGCGACGACCTTCACCGCCGCGAAAAAGAGCGTTTCGCTCAGGCCCTCGCCGTCAGCCTCGACCGGCGCCTTGCGAACGGCGAATACGACCGTCTTGTTATCGCAGCGGCCCCGGAAACGCTTGGCGTCATCCGTTCGGCGCTCAGCGAGAAAGTCAAGGCGCTGATCTTTGCGGAGGTGGCCAAGGATTTGACGAAACTGCCCAATCCACAGATCAGGCTTCACCTTGGCGATGAATTGCCAATCTGAGGAAAGATAACGGCTTCGCTCAAGATATTGCCGCCTCTTGATAAATATCATGTGCAGGCGGCAATGCGTCCCTTAAATAATTCGACAGCAATATGTTTGACGTTCCGGCTTTCCTAAGGTCGGCGAACAGGATTCTGTTTGCGGGCCGATTTTGCCAGTGCTATGCTCCCAACCAGTAGAGTTTCGGGAGACTCGATGCACGGAATCCGCACGCGCTGCGACACATGCCAAGTCCGGCAGGAGGGCATTTGTGCAGCTCTCGATGCCGAGGCGCGCGATCAGCTCTTGCAGATATCGCGGCGTAAGATTCTGCCTCCTCATCATGTCATCTTCCGCGACGGCGATGAGGCCGATCATTATTTCAGTATTACTTCGGGTATTGTTAAGCTGGTAAAGACGCTCGCCGACGGCCATCAGCACATCATCGGCCTGATCTATCAGCCCGATTTCATGGGGCAAACGCTAAACCGGCGCCACAGCTACGCTGCCGAATCCGCTACCGAAGTCGAGCTTTGCGTCTATCCGCGGGCCGTGTTCGACGCATTCATGAGATCCCACCCCGAGCTTGAGCGTCAAATATTCGAGATGACAATCCGGGAGCTCGATGTTTGCCGGGACTGGACGCTGCTCTTGGGCCGCAAATGCTCCTATGAGCGCGTAGCCGGATTCCTCTTGATGATGGCAAGACGGATGCCAAAGGAGGCGGGCCACAACGCTAATTCGGTCCACTTCGAGCTGCCGTTTACCCGGGCGGAAATGGCGGACTATCTGGGCCTTACCCTCGAAACCGTCAGCCGCCAGTTCAGCCGGCTGAAATCCAAGGCGATCATCGCTTTGCCGTCCAGCCGGAATATTACTATTCCGGACATCGGGCTTTTAAGTACCGTCGCTCAGATGGAAAGTTGCTCCAGCGCTTTTGATGAAGGTCAAAGCCGCGCCATTGCTTGAAGAATAACATTAAGAATGCAAGATTGGGAGGGAGCGCCATGCCAATCAAGACAATTCTGGTCTATGCGCCTTCCGGGAAGAACGCCGCGGCCACGCTGGAGCCGGTCCTCAAGATAGCGAGTGCAAAAAACGCCCATGTGATCGGGCTGCATCTTACTCCAGACCTGCCGGTTTACGGGGAGTTTCCAGCGGAAGTCTCCCAGGAAGTCATCGACCGCCTGCAGAAAGCCGGTAACGAGGCTGCTGCAGCGGCCAAACGCGCTTTCGAGGAGGCTTTTCAAGGCAGCGCGGTCACGCACGAATGGCGTGGCTTCATCGCGTCCTATATAATGGGCGCCGATTTGATCGCACAGCAGGGCCGCAGCGTGGACTTGATCGTGTGCGGCAAACCTAGCGAAGAGGTTGCGGATGCCTGGAGCGATTTCGCCGAAACCGCGCTTATGCGATGCGGGCGGCCGGTTTTAATCCTGCCGCCGGACGTGGGAAGCAAGCCAATCGGAACGCGCGCCGTTATCGCCTGGAACGATACGCGCGAGGCGGCAAGGGCCGCCTTCGACTCGCTCGATCTTATCGAGGAGGGGGCGCCGGTCCGGGCGATCACCTTCATCGGCAGCGAGGCCCAGCGCGCCGCTGCGGAAGCCAATGGCACGCCGCTCGTGGCCACTCTCGCCCGGCACGGCATCCACGCGACTTTCGAGGCCTGTTACGCAACCACCGGTGCTACGGGCGAGGCTATTCTTGCCAAGCTCGTGGACGAAGGTTGCGATTTGTTAATAATGGGGGGGTATAGCCGTTCGCGGTTCCGCGAGATGCTCTTTGGCGGGGTTAGCCGCGACATTTTGCGGGATACTTGTGTCCCAACGCTTGTCTCGCACTAGTGCAGGGTCTCGCGAGACGTTACACTAAGCAGACTTTCGTTGGTTACCCAATGAATGCCTGCTTAGATTCATTTGTTTTCGCAGAGTTTCTTCGCAAAACCGGGAAGGCCACTTTTGCGAACTCTGCTTAGGCGGGATAGGGAGTGCGCTCCATGACATTAAGAAAAATCAGGCTAGAATTGGCGAGGGACCGGGAACATCCGGAAGGCAGCAGCCGGCACGGTTACGAGTTCGTCGGGCCGCTCGACGAGCAGGGCCATCTCGATCCGGTGGCTTGGAAGAAACATCGCGAGCGCTGCCGCGTGAAGCGTTTCTGGCTAAACGAAGCCGACGAGATGGGCCACCTGGTCAGGAAGCCGGGCGGTCAATGGGCCTTCCACTACGACATCCACGGCGACGCGGACGACGACGAAGGCGGCTACCGATTCGGCGATCACAAATTCGCGGTAGGCGAATATGTTTCGATCCGCGAGCACGACGACGAGACCATGCGCACCTTCCGCGTGGTGCGCGTCGAAACGCTGCCGGAGGGGTGAACCCTTCGGCAAGCGGCTCCCCGGGATGCCATTCTTCGCTCATGCTACTCATGCCCGCGACAACGCCCGTCATCGCGAGGCGGCCGTGGCGATCCAGAAGCAACATCAATGACTTGCATCTGGATTGCTTCGCTTCGCTCGCAATGACGGCGAGCGGTCAAGGACTTATGACCCTAGTACGCCCGGCGGGGCGAGCTAGTTTCCCTCATCGTCAATCAGGATATTCCGCGGGGCTTGCTCTTTGTCATTGCACTGGACATGAAGCCGGATCATGTTTTTTAGCATTCATGAACCTTATATACGGAACAAGGAAAAAATTCAGAACACGATCGGAGAGAACATGGCGAACGAAGGCAAGTGCCCCGTGCATGCGGCTGCTGAGGTCCATTCGAACCGCGACTGGTGGCCGAACCAGTTGAACCTGAATATTCTCCATCAGCACTCTCCCCTGTCCAATCCCATGGGCAAGGGGTTCAACTACGCGGAGGAATTCAAGAGCCTCGACCTCGATGCCGTGATTAAGGACCTTCGCGCCTTGATGACGGACTCGCAGGAGTGGTGGCCGGCGGACTTCGGCCACTACGGGGGCCTGTTCATTCGCATGGCGTGGCATAGCGCAGGGACCTACCGCATCGGCGACGGCCGCGGCGGCGCTGGAGGCGGCCAGCAACGTTTCGCCCCGCTCAACAGCTGGCCGGACAACGCGAACCTCGACAAGGCGCGCCGGCTGCTATGGCCGGTCAAGCAGAAATACGGCCGGAAAATCTCATGGGCCGACCTCATGATTCTTGCCGGCAACGTTGCCCTTGAGTCGATGGGCTTCAAGACCTTCGGTTTCGGCGGCGGGCGCGAGGATAGCTGGGAGCCCGAAGAAGACATCTACTGGGGCCCCGAAGGCAAGTGGCTGGCGGACGAGCGCTACTCCGGCGAGCGCGATCTTCTAAATCCCCTCGCCGCCGTGCAGATGGGGCTAATCTACGTGAATCCGGAAGGGCCAAACGGAAACCCCGATCCGCTCGCTGCGGCGAAGGATATTCGCGAAACGTTCGCGCGGATGGCGATGAACGACGAAGAAACGGTCGCCCTGATTGCTGGCGGTCACACCTTCGGCAAGACCCACGGCGCAGGCGATGCGACGCTGGTGGGGCCCGAGCCCGAAGCGGCCCCCATAGAGGCGCAGGGCTTGGGCTGGATCAGCCGTTACGGCTCCGGCAAAGGCGGCGACGCGATCACCGGCGGCCCCGAAGTAACCTGGTCGCAGACGCCAACGAAGTGGAGCAACCACTTCTTCGATAACCTGTTCAACAACGAATGGGAGCTGACGAAGAGCCCGGCGGGTGCCCATCAGTGGAAGGCGAAAGGCGGCGCGGCCACGATTCCGGATGCTCACGACCCGTCGAAGCGGCACGAGCCAACCATGCTGACCACGGACCTCTCGCTGCGGTTCGATCCGGCATACGAAAAGATCTCAAGGCGCTTCTACGAGAATCCCGATCAGCTCGCAGACGCGTTTGCCCGGGCGTGGTTCAAGCTCACGCACCGCGACATGGGGCCGCTCTCGCGGTACCTCGGCGCGCTCGTTCCGAAGGAGCCGCTGCTGTGGCAGGACCCGGTTCCCCCGGTGGATCATCCGCTGATCGGGGAGCAGGACATTGCTGCTCTGAAGGCCAAGATCCTCGCCTCCGGGCTATCGATCTCCGAACTGGTCACGACGGCCTGGGCGTCGGCGTCCACGTTCCGCGGCTCCGACAAGCGCGGCGGTGCGAATGGGGCGCGCATCCGCCTCGCGCCGCAAAAGGATTGGGAAGTCAACCAGCCGGCCGGACTGGCTAAGGTCTTGCAGAGGCTGGAGGCGATCCAAAAGGATTTCAACAGCTCGCAGTCCGGCGGGAAGAAGGTCTCGCTTGCTGACCTGATCGTTCTGGGCGGCTGCGCAGCCGTTGAGGAAGCTGCGAAAAAGGCCGGGCACGGCGTGAAGGTTCCCTTCTCGCCGGGGCGCACGGACGCGTCGCAGGAGCAGACCGATGCGCACTCGTTCGCCGTGCTGGAGCCTGCCGCAGACGGCTTCCGCAACTACCTTCGGAAGGGACTGCAGAGACCTGCGGAGGAGCTGCTGGTGGACCGGGCGCAGCTCTTGACGCTGACCGCCCCTGAGATGACGGTTCTCGCCGGCGGAATGCGCGCCCTGAATGCAAACTTCGGGCAGTCCGCACACGGCGTCTTCACCAAACGGCCGGAGACGTTGACCAACGATTTCTTCGTGAACCTGCTCGGCATGAATACAAAGTGGGAGCCTTCCGCCACGTCCGAAGGCGTGTTCGAGGGGCGCGACCGCGGCACCGGCGAGCTCAAGTGGACCGCCACCCGCGCCGACCTCATCTTCGGTTCGAACTCCCAGCTGCGGGCCATCGCGGAGGTCTATGCGTGTGGCGACTCGCAGCAGGCGTTTGTGCGTGACTTTGTGGCTGCGTGGAACAAGGTGATGAATCTCGACCGCTTCGACCTTGCCTGATCTCTGTGGATAGGTCTCCCTTCGAGGGCTTCTGGAGCGCAGCCACGGCCAGGCATCGGGTGATCACGAGGCTACGCAAATCCTACGCAAGCCTCTGGAAGCGATGGAACAGTAATCAGGACGGCGCTTCAAAACAACTTGGAACGCCGCCCTGCTCTGGACGGAGAGCGGCATGGAGGCTATCCGGGATTGTAACAGGCGCCACCGTTGGTAACGATCCCCGATACCGCCTTTGGCGGTTCCGGGATGACGCAACCTGATGACGAGGCGGGGCGGCAAAAAAACGGCGCCCGCAGGCGCCGTAGGTCCCTCCTCTGGCAAGGTTGAAGCTACTTGAGCGGCGGCGGCGGCGCGTTGAAGTAATAGTTCACGCCAACGCGCACGGTGTTGAACGCGATATCGCTGCTTATGCCCCTGAGATATGAACAACCTCCGCCCCCAGGGATTGTGGTTTTACAGCTTGGTGTTGGCGTTTTGGTGCCGCCATAGACAGTCTCAGTCTGGTCCGACGAGATCGAGCCGAGATCGATGTACTGATATTCACCTTTCAGAGACCAGGATGGGCTGATCTTATATTCGACGCCGGCGCCCGCGACCCAGCCAATTTGGGTGGTGGTGGAGGTAGAAGCATTGCCCCTAAGGGGGCCGTAGAACGGAGGGACGGCTACGGGCGCTACGGCGGCGCTGTTGTCGGTATATCCGAGCTTAGAGCTGACGTCGCCATAGGCCAAGCCACCGGTGGCATAAAGCAGCGTGCCGCCTAGCGCGTAGCCAAGCCTGCCGCGTACCGTGCCGAACCAGTCGACACTCAGGTCGCTTTTCGCCGCGCATACGCCAAACGCTCTGCCCGCAAGCGTACCAAAACCTGTAGCGCCGCATGCGGTCGTCGCGGCGCCGATAGTTGGATTAAACATAGCCTGAGCGCCGCTGCCCTGGATATCCGAGCCCTGAATGTCGGTCTCGAAACCGGCGACCCAAGAGCCGAATTGGAAATTGTACCCCAACTGTCCGCCGCCGAAACCTCCAGCTATAGTATCGGAGCCGCGGAGGTAAGAGTAGGGCTGGGGGGTAGTAGGGAAGGCGGCAGTTACTTTGGTGACATCCTCATCGAACCCGAGGCCACTATTGCCGCCGTAGCCGCCGTTGGCGCCGATATAAAAGCCGGCCCATGTGGGCGGCAAGATCACCGTCGCGTAGGGCGCCGATGGCGTATAGATATCGGCTGCGAAGGCTGATGACACGAGTGCAACGCTTCCGGCCACACTCAACAATACTCTGCGATACATGACACTCCCCGTGAGAACATCCGATACTGGCCACCGGGGGAGAGTATGAACAGCTTACCTGAGGTTGTGTACGAACGCAAAAAGCCCTCAGGTTGCAAAATGGACATGTCATTGCCGGACGAGAGCTGGAATTGACTTTACAGTAAATATTTGCTTACGGCCGCAACGCAAATGCGGCGCGGCGCAGCGAAAAACCGCAGGCCTGCGCCGCAAACTTCAGTTGTCATGGGCCGGCGTGACCAGGTCAAGCCAGGCCATGACAGCGGTGTGAGAACGCCCGGAAGGCTCACTTTAGCGGCACGTATGCGGGGACGAAGTGGTAGTTTATACCGACGCGGATCGTGCTGAAGGAGTGAGAGGAGTCGATCTCCGATGTAGCGCACCAGCATGGGTTCTCTAGCTTGAGCGTTGACGGGCCGAGGTCCATGTATTGATACTCAACCTTGGCGGACCATGCGGGGCCCCAGCCATATTCGACGCCCGCGCCCAAAACATAGCCGACATTCGTATTGTCCTGGCTGATCGATCGAAAGTGCTTATTCCAGTCAATGCCTTGATTGAGATTATCCTGGACGCCCCCAAAGGCTACGCCGCCGGTGATATAGGTGAGCCAATTTCCATAGGGAATGAGCCCAAAACGGGCGCGGACGGTTCCGAACCAGTCGAGCTCAGAAGAAGCGTTGACGGAGCCCCATCTCCAGGTGTCCGGCTGGGCCTGCCAGGATTGGCTCACGCTTGCGCCCTGGAAGTCGGCTTCAAGACCGTAGACCAGCCGGTCCCGCTGCAAGTTTATACCGATCTGGCCGCCGCCGAACCCGCCATCCAACTGATTTGATGCCTGCCTAGAGCAGCCATTCCACCAGCAGGACGTCTCGGGAATGAACTCGGTGCCAGTGAGGGTTTCGCCGCCCTCATCCCAGGCATAGCCGCCGTTCACACCGACATAATAGCCGGCCCAGTTGTAGGGCGGCGGAGTAGTCTCGGTTTCCTTCATCGAAGGTGCACCGAGATCGGCGGCCTGGGCCGGCGCGATCAGGGCCATGGCGCTCACGGCCCCGAGAAGTAAACTGCGTTTCATTGCTCAAATCCCCCGAATCTTGTAGCCGGCCGGGCGCGCGGCCTTACTCGACCAGAGGTGGAGAGATTCGAGACGCGGCTACACCAACCCGCAGGGCCGCAAAGTTGAAATAAAGATGTTTTCCAAAGGTGATGCAAAATGGCAACGGCCAGTGCAATCGTGATTATGAGGTGCTCTTGCGCTACGGCGATCGCGGGCGCCGCCTGGGCGGCCGGAGCCAGAAACAAAAACGGCGCCCGGAGGCGCCGCTTTTTAAGCTGGATGAGCCGGAGACTACTTCAGGGGCTCGTAGCTCGGAGCGATGTGGTAGTTCAGGCCGACGCGGACCGTATGGTAAGCGTCTTC
>JBKQNN010000075.1:0-2529 GCA_052145975.1 Rhodomicrobium sp.
GGCGGCGCGCTCATCATGCACTGCCGGGGCGTGTTATCCGAGTCGAACAACAGACGCTGGTCCAAGCAGAGGTCAGGTTGCGCCACTGCGCAAACCGTCATCACAAGTTCAATCATTGCCAATCCGGCCTTCGATTGGGTGCCCCCTTCAAAACCCCGAACACAAGATCGCTTTAGCGAGTTCCTGAGTAGCGCAGTCTGGAATTCGGCTCGGGGAAGTGCCATCACCCTGTGGCCGATTGCAAAAGCGCGAGCCGCCCGATAGTGTGCGGCGGCATTCACGCCACCCTCCGTTGGACGCTCCCATGATTTCCGGCCTGCCTTTAAGCGAAATCGCAACGCTTGCTGCCGCGCTCGCGCTGGGCGGCCTGCTCATGGGTTTTCTCGCGGGGCTGCTGGGCATCGGCGGCGGGGCCATCGTCGTGCCCATCCTTTATGAGATCTTCGGCATCGCGGGCGTGAGCGACAGCATCCGCATGCAGGTTTGCGTCGCGACCTCGCTTGCGATCATTATTCCGACCTCGATCCGCTCGGCGCAGTCGCATTGGCGGCATGGCGCGGTGGATTTTGCGGTGATTCGCACCCTCGGGCCTTGGATCGCGGCCGGAGCCGCTGCCGGCGTCATCGCCGCCGCGCACGCGCCATCGAGCTTCCTCAAGGGCGTGTTCGTGGCTTCGACGCTGTTCATGGCCTGGCGCATCGGCTTTGGCAACGGGGGCGCCATTGCCGCGGAAAAGCTCCCAGGGCAGCCTTGGGATGCGCTCGCCGGCCTAGGCATAGGGCTGATCTCGACGCTGATCGGCATCGGCGGCGGCGTTTATATCACCACCTATATGAAGCTTTATGGCTGGCCGATCCATAAAGCGGTCGGAACAGCATCTGGCTTCGGCCCCATCATCGCCATCCCCGCCGTTACCGGCTATATCGTGGAGGGCTGGAACGTGCCCGTTGGGATGCCACTTTCGCTTGGCTATGTGAGCCTCGCGGGAGCCATCGTGGTCGCCCCCTTGAGCGTGCTTGCCGCCCCGGCCGGGGTGAAGGTTGCTCACAAGCTTTCCCGGCGCACGCTCGAATATGTGTTTGTCGCATTTTTGGTCATCGTCGCGGCGCGGTTTGTCGTAAGCCTCATTTTCCACGTATAAGCCCGGCTGCGCGCAAGCGAATGTGATGGCGGCGTAACGCAAGCCCCCTTTTGCGATGTAACGGATCGCGTACAACCGGCGTATTCCTGCCTAGAGCCGGAGAAAGCCTATGACCCTCAAGCTAAAGCCAATCCCTTCCTCTGAGATCACGCCGCGCGAGATCTATCTGCGGCGCCGCGAGTTCCTGGGCGGCGCGCTGGCTACCGCGGTCTTCGGGGGCGTAACGGCGGGCGCCGCCGCCGCGCCGCTGGCGTTCTCGAAAAGCGCCTTCTCCACGAACGAGCCACTTACCCCGAAAACGGACGTAACGAGCTATAACAACTTCTATGAGTTCGGCACGGACAAGGGAGATCCTGCGAGGTACGCGTCTTCGCTGAAAACGAGCCCATGGTCCGTGAAGATTGACGGAATGGTGTCCAAGCCAGCTACCTTTGCGCTGGAGGACATCCTCAAATCGGTGAGCCTCGAAGAGCGCATCTATCGCCTGCGCTGCGTCGAGGGCTGGTCCATGGTCATCCCGTGGACCGGCTTCCCGCTGAGCGCGCTCCTGGCCCGCGTGGAGCCGCTCGGGTCCGCCAAATACGTGGCTTTCGAGACGCTGGTGCGGCCTTCGGAGATGCGCGGCCAAAGAGGTTGGCTCCAGCCGCTCAATTGGCCCTATGTGGAAGGCTTGCGGCTGGACGAGGCCATGCACCCCCTCACAATCCTGGCCGTTGGGCTTTACGGCGAGACGCTGCCGAACCAGGATGGCGCGCCCATCCGGCTTGTGGTGCCATGGAAGTACGGCTTCAAGAGCATCAAATCGATTGTGCGGATCAGCCTCGTGGAGAAGCAGCCGGCGACGTCCTGGAACATGGAAGCGCCAAGCGAATATGGCTTTTATTCCAACGTTAACCCGGAAGTCGATCATCCCCGCTGGAGCCAGAAAAACGAACGGCGGATCGGCGATGGCAACGGCCTATTCGCCAACCGCCGGCCGACGCTTCCGTTCAACGGCTACGGCGATCAGGTCGCGAGCCTCTACGCCGGCATGAACCTGACGGCCTATTTTTAAGATTGTGCAGGCACCAAGTCCCCCCTCACTCTGTCTCTCTCCCCAAGGGGAGAGAGGACCCTCGAATTACCCGCGAGGAGAATTCAGGCGTCCCTTCTCCCCTTGGAGAGAAGGACAGGATGAGGGGGTCTTGAGCCAGTTCGGATCGAGAAAACCTGAAAGCTCAACTACATGGCGGCATTAGCATTTCCAACCAGACGGACCGTTCAGCGCGTGCTCAACGCGGCGCCGCGCTGGCCGCTCTATCTTGCGGGCGCTGTTCCGGGCGTTTGGGTGTTCTGGCTCGCGCTCAACAATCAGCTCGGGGCCGATCCGGTCAAGACGCTGGAGCACT
>JBKQNN010000076.1:0-4524 GCA_052145975.1 Rhodomicrobium sp.
CTGACGACGATCTGCCGTTCTGAACCAGCCAACCTTCCCGCGCAGACAGGGGCCAATCGTGGCCCCTTTTTCTTCGCTGCACAATACCGCCGCCACTTTTGCGCGGATTTACGCCGCCGCTAACACCATTGCGGTCCTTCCGTAGCGGCCGTGCCGGTGGACGGCGGTCCGCCGATGCCGGGACGTTCCGTCATACATCGTCTTGTGTTGCATCGTCTTTTGGGCGCCGGGTTCGGTTCCTGCACCTTGGGCGTCCGTATCTGCGGCTAAAGCGCCGAACGCGGACGCAAGCAGAAATAATAATGCCAGGCCAATTGTACGCATTGTGCTGTTCCTCATCGATCGCGAATGGGGGCGTCGCAGCCCCTACTCAGCCTTCATGAAGTCACAACACTTCTGAACGGCACATGAAGGGCGATGTCGACTTTTGCATTATAATTCAAACGCTTAAGCTAGCGCTGGGTAAGAGGGGCAAAAGTCCGGGCACCCACTCTTCTTTATTCCGCTCGCAAGGGTTCTGGGACGTTGAGCTAACGCGCGCACAGTCGTCCCCCCGAAGGCGGGGACCCATGGTAAGCAGATGCAAGAACGGCGTATTTTGCAGACATGGATTCCCGCCTTCGAGCGTGTGAAAAAATCGCCGGGAAGGGGCGAGAAGTCTGCAATTCGAGTCCAGAGCGTCATCGCCGCGCATGAGCGCGTAAGCCAAGCCTCAAGGTCGATCACATCCCAAGACGGTTGCGACCGGTCCGCTTCGATAATCCGTGCCTTGCCTTGCCTTTCATTGCTTAGCCTCCCCGCCGATTCGCTCCCGTTTGAGTGAATCACAGGCCCAAAGCCATCGCAGGGATTTTTTCACACGCTCATGCGCGGGAATGACGCTCGTGCATCAGCTATATTACTTACTTATGTAAACCGGCATTTCTGCCAAACGAACCAATTTCGGTCAACAACCCGTGGTGCTACGCATCCTGCCGCCTAAAAGCGTGGGGTTTACCGATCCCCTATCGGGGACTTTAAATGAGGACTTAGCGTTTGTTTGCGAGGATTTCTTCGATCCTCTGTGCAATCCCTTTCGGGGGCAGAGTTTCGCAGGCACCCCCGGCTTCAATAAGCGATTTCGGCATTCCAAAAACTGTGCAGCTTGCGCTATCCTGCGCAATCGTCCAGCCGCCCGCTTTCTTCAGTTTTGTAAACTCCTTGGTGCCATCGCGGCCAAGGCCCGTTAGCATGACGGCCAGGACGTTCTTGCCGTAGACCTCCAAAGCGCTTGCGGCCAAAACGTCGGCGCTTGGCTGATACAAGCTCTCCCCTGCGTCCTGGGAGACGCTCACAACCCCTTCTTTCGTCCTCAAATGCAGGCCGCCCGGTCCAATATAGACCCTTCCGTTCACGATCGGATCGCCGTCCTTCGCCTCGGTTACATTGTGCCCGCTTTGCGTCGAAAGCCGTTTGGCGAGGGCAGCGGTGAATGGCGAAGGCATGTGCTGGGCCACGAAGACCGGCACAGGCAAGGGGGGCGCCATGTTCATGAAGAGCTCGGTGAGAGCCTGAGGACCGCCCGTGCTGCTGCCGATCACCACAGCTTTTGGGCGGAAGTCTCTCGGCAATGTGGACGGCTGGCTAGCGCGGGGTGAAGCGGTCCATGTGCTTGGCACAGGCGCTCCACTTCGTTTTTGCCGCACTTGCGCAGCTGCAAGAAGCTTTTCGTGAAGAAGTGCCATGCCTCTCGATTTTGGGATGATGTCGACGGCTCCCAAAGCCAGCGCGTCCAACGTGGTTTGGGCACCGGCCTCGGTTGCGGCGCTCACCATGATCACCCCCGCGGGGCACTTCGAGGCGAGCTGGCGCAAGGTTGCAAGACCGTCCTGCACAGGCATCTCCACGTCGAGCGTGATGACGTCGGGTTGCAGTTCCAGCGCCTTTTGAACGCCTTCCTGCCCGTCGCAGGCCGTCCCCACGACGGTGAAGCGGGCATCGGCAGCGATTTCCTTCGAAAGGGCTTTTCGCATGAAGGACGAGTCGTCGACCACGAGTACCCGGATGAGATCAGCCAAAATGTGACTCCATAGGACTGAGGATGCCGAGCCTAACTTTTCTTGAGGATGCTTTTGTGAGGCTTACGGCCTGCAATCGCCTTGGTTAAATCCCTTCCAGCGGAGCCTGCGCGGACCGCTCGATACCGCTGACGAGTTCGGCGCAAGTCGAATCGCATCGGACTGGCCCATAGTTATTTGCTCCCGCTGGTTGCAACATGTCTGAACCCGAAGTTTCCGCGCCCCCTTCCTCTACACCTCCACCTAGGAGATTGAGCGGCACCGAAAAGGCCGCCGCCTTGCTTTTGTCTGTGGGCACCGAGAATGCATCGCGGCTGCTGGCGCATCTCAGCGAGGAGGAAATCCGCGCGATCGCGCGTTGCGCCTCGGATTTAGGCTCAATTCCAGGAGCGGTTATCGAAGACATCGCCGATGAGTTCGTATCTCAAGTAACTGCCGATGGCGGCATCAGAGCTTCCTCCGAGCAGGTTAAGGAGATGCTTGAGAAAATCCTGCCCACGGAGCAAGTCCGGCAGATCATGTCCGACGTGCGTTCAAGAATGAACGAAGCCGTGTGGCCGAGGCTTGCCGAGACGGCGCCGCAAGTTACCGCGCAATTTCTGAACAAGGAACATCCACAAGTAATTTCGTTCGTTTTATCGAGACTATCGACGTCGGTTTCGGCGGATGTCGTGGCTCATTTCCCCGGGCCCCTCCGCAATGAGGTGATGCGCCGGATGCTTTCGAACCGGCTCATGACGCAGCCGGCTTTGCGGCTTCTGGAGCAGATCTTGCGGGACGAACTGCTTCTTAAGGTCGCAAGGTCGAGCGGCCAGGACACTCATGGCCGGATTGCAAAGATCATAAACAAGCTCGACCGCAAGGCAATGGAGGAAGTGCTTCAGAGCATCGGCGCGTCCCGCCCGAAAGAGGCGGAGATCGTCCGCAGCCTCCTGTTCACATTCGATGACATTGCCAAGCTGCCCCCGAACACCCGCGTAACCCTATTTGAAAACATGGAAGCCGAGATCCTTATCCCCGCGCTCAACGGTGCGGATGCGGCTCTCAAAGAGCTCATTCTGTCGACAGTGCCGTCCCGTACACGAAAGATGATCGAGCAAGAACTGGCATCGGCCGCCCCGCTGAACGAAAGGGACGCCGACAAAGCGCGGAGGGTAGTGGCGGATATGGCCTTGCAACTTTCCGACCAGGGCGTCGTCGATTTAACTTTCGCAGAGGAATAATCTGGAGCCCTCATGGCCAACGCGTCAAATCAGTCTGAAGGCGTCTCCGTTGGCGAGCGGATCAAGGCGCTCGCAAAACTTTCCATCGATAAACTGCCAATGCTCAACGTAGTGGTGGAGCGGATGGGGGCCGGCTGTGTCGACGCTTTTCACGCGTATTGTCCGCCCTCGTTTAGCGCTTTCGTTAACCAGATCGTGGCCGGCGATTCCTGGGATTTGCTGGAAGCGTTGTCGGATAGTATTGCGGTCGTCTTTTATTGCCGGGAATGGGACTCCAGACTTGTGATCGGCCTGGAAAGGCGGTTGGTGTTCGCGATCGAGGAAGCCATGTTCGGAGGAGAAGGCACCGAACCTCCTCTCGAAACGACCCGGCCGTTTACCATTCTGGAAATGCGGATCGGAAGGGTCGTTTGCGAGTTCGCGGCGACAGCGTTGGAAAAAGCGTTCTCTAGCATTTGCGAAATCTCGCTCGAGCCGGAGCGGACCGAAACAGCGTTGGAATTTACGACCTTGGGCCAAACCAGCATGATGATGATTCATGCACAGATACTTTTGCAGGTGTTGGATCAAGGCGGCCTGATGTTCGTACTGATTCCGCAACACAGCTTGAACCCGATCCGGCAAAAACTGGAGCGGGAACGTAAGCCCCTGCCTTCTTCCTTCGATCCGCGCTGGACGAGCGCGATGAATAGCCGGATTTCCGGCACAGAAGTTCAGGTAAGAGCCCTCCTTGAAGGAAAGGATCTGCAACTCGGCGAGCTCGTTCAGCTCAAACCAGGCGCAGTGATCGAGCTTGACGGAAGTGGGCAAAGTATCGTGCTCGAATGCGAAGGCGACCGGCTTTTTCGCGGCCATCTAGGCCAAGCGCACGGATTTTTCACGATAACGATTGACGCGCCGATTAGCGAAGACGCGGCCACCCAACCTATCTAGTACCCACTTTCGCTGAAGGATGTGTCCCATCCACAGGGCATTACGCCTCATCCTGCCCTTCTCGGCAGGCGCCCCTTGGCGAGCTTGCAGCTCAGAGCATCCGCATTCGCAAGCGAATGCGGATGGGCGAGAAGGGACGCCTTCTCAACGGCCGCGAGCGGATTCCCTCTCCAACATGCAAGGGCTGTTAGCGGCGGCGTAAATCCGCGCAAAAGTGGCGGCGGTATTGTGCAGCGAAGAAAAAGGGGCCACGATTGGCCCCTGTCTGCGCGGGAAGGTTGGCTGGTTCAGAACGGCAGATCGTCGTCAGC
>JBKQNN010000077.1:0-8593 GCA_052145975.1 Rhodomicrobium sp.
CCCAGGATCGGCGACGGCAACCTCGCCTTGCCCAATCACATAAAGGTTGGTCCCCTTGAAGGTGAACGGGCCAGGATTGCGGCACACGGCCCGCCGCAAGCCGGGCGCCACGTGCTCAAGCGCGCCATATTGGAAGGCCATCTCCCGGTAAAATCGCGGCGGGTTCGGTTCGCCTGTGCTCAATGCGGCCTCTTCGCTCTCGTTGATGTCCCGCTCAAAGCTTTGGCAGGCCGCAGGATTTGTCAACGCAAAACCCGTTTTTCCGCTCGCGGTGGAGGCAAGCTTGACGATAATGTCAGCGCCGGATTTTTGACCGCAACGCATGGTCACGGGTGAATGTGTTGACCCCGCGAGCCACCTATCGATAGGGATAGCCTGTAAGCATAGCGGCCGGAAAGACACTTTGCGATCGCGCAGCCGGAGCTTTTTTCCGCGGTTTAGAACTAGAGGAGTGGGTTAACGTGCGAGGCGTTCTGATAACTGGCGCCGCTAAAAGGATAGGTGCCCATGTCGCAAAAGGTTTAGCGAAAGAGCAGTGGCATGTGATCTTGCACTACTGGACCAGCCAAGACTCAGCGGAAGCCCTGGCTTCGGAAATTAATGGCCAGGGCGGCGCAGTCACTTTGTTGAGGGCAGATCTAACTAAGGATGAGGATTGCGCTCAACTAATCTGCGCTGCATTTGAGGCTTGCCCTGGGATGGAGGCACTGATTAACAATGCATCGATATTTGAATACGATAGTTTTAAAGACGTAACCCCCTCTAACCTCCGCAAATCTCTGCAGTTAAATGGCGCAGTACCAATCCTTCTGACGAAGGAGTTTTCGGAAAAATACGCAGGCAATGCTGGGTGCGTGATTAATATGCTGGATAATAAGGTGTTCGGTCTTAACCCAGACTACTTTTCTTATACCGTAGGGAAGTATGCCCTATTTGGCGCTACTTCCATGATGGCGATGGCTCTCATGCCTCGGATAAGGGTTGCCGGCATCGCTCCTGGTATTACGCTTGTCAGCGGAAAGCAGTCGGAAGCCAACTTCGCTGCGGGACACAAGATGAACCCTTTGGGCGTCGGGTGCACTCCCGATCAGATCCTGGATGCGGTGAAGTTCATACTTGGAGCACGGTCTTATAACGGGCAAGTGATTACAATCGATGGCGGGGAGTCGCTAAACCCTCACGGCAGAGATGTCGCTTTTCTAAACCCGGAGTGAAAAATGAGAATTTCCGAAGTAACTTTGTTTATTGAAGATTTCGACGTATATGCGGACATAGGTATACATGAATTCGAAATTGGCAATCGGCAGAAGTTGCTAATAAACGTCGAAATGGTTATCCCTGGCGATATCGAATTTTCTTCGGATCGCCTCTCGGATACGATCGATTACGATTTTATTCGTCTAGGGATCGCCCGGCTATGCTGCGAACGCAGATATCGGACGCAAGAGGCTCTTTGCCACGATATTTTGGCATTGCTGTTCGAAAAACCGGGCGTGTTAAGAGCTTGCGTGACAACCCGGAAGGTTGAAGTTTACCCCGATGCCAGATCGGCCGGCTGCCGCATGTCGGCATCGTTAAATTAGCTAGTGGTCGAAGTCCAACGCTTGGTGCCCGCTTCGTGGGCCAGCCAGAGGCCCGCACTTGACCCAATCCCGGCAGTTCCCACGCACCAGGGTCTGGTTCCGCCAAACGCCGGCTTCTCCCGGCGTCTCCTCAGAACTGCACAAAGCAAAATTTACGCGCTTTGCCGCCAAGCCATGAGACGGTTGTCGAGAAGAGCTGCGATTCGATCAAAGTTTTCCCATGTGTCTGCAACGTGGTAGAGCGTTGGCAGGTTCTTTCCAAACGTGGCTTCATAGTCTGCCAGGTAGCCCTTTTGTGGCTCGTAGTAAGAAGCAGCGAATGCGTTTCCCTCCTCATTCAGATCTTCATCTGTGAACTTGCCATCGCACGAGGCGAGGAAGAACGCGCCTGGCGTAACGCTGCGGTCCCGTAGCTTCTGCACGTCGCCGGGGAACTCAACAATAAGAAGATCGCCGGACAATCCCGCGAGAATCGCCCAACCAACAAACATCCCAATGTGGGTCGCTCCGGCTTCAGGCGGAAGATCATCAGGGAAATCTCCGCCACTGTGCCAAGACCCGTCATCGTACTTCATTCCTAGCTTCCCTCACCTGCGATTCCAATAGAAACGTTTTGCATTGCCGATACTCTTCCGTATCATCATCCTTTTTTGGGGGCATGGCACGCGACAATATCGGCACGAAGCACAATTCTCTTGCAAGGGGCACAGCATCGATGGGAACTAGGAAAGCGTTCCTACAGCATCTTTGGACCGGCGTGATCAATGCAAACCTGCGTCAGGACGGATTGGACAACCTTGTCATGCTCTTTGAGGAGCTTCTAATGGCGGACCCAAGCGGAATGGAGTGCCGGCCTGGCTCGGCGGAGAAATCTGGCCTTTAGCCAGCATGCGCTCTGGGGCGGTAACGTCTCCTCGTGGCCCGCAGCGGCCTAACATAGCAGGTACTGAACGATACATTTTGACCACTAGAGCGCGATCCGCAAAAGTGGATTGGAGCGCAATCCCGATTTTTTTGTTTCTCCTTGCAGTGTGCAACCGGTTCAAAATCGAATAGGGATTGGCCAAGGCAGCGATGGAACAGGACATCTTTAGCGCGGTGGACGGCTATATCGGCGGCTTGTTCGCAAACGAGGACGAGGCGCTGACGGCGGCGCTCCGGGAAATGCGCGAGGCAGGGCTGCCGGAAATCAGCGTTACGCCCGTCCTTGGCAAATTCCTATATTTGCTCGCGAAGCTCAGCGGTGCGCGCCGCATACTCGAAATAGGTACGCTTGGCGCCTACAGCACAATCTGGCTGGCCCGCGCGCTGCCAGAGGACGGACGGTTGCTTACGCTCGAAATCGATCCGCTGCATGTCAAGGTGGCCCGGCGCAACCTTGCGAGGGCCATGCTGCTGGGCTCGGCCGAGGTGCGCGAAGGCCCCGCGGCCAGCCTGCTGCGCGAGCTTATTGCCGCGGGCGAACCGCCGTTCGACATGATCTTTATCGATGCCGATAAGGAATCCTACACCGAATATTTCGAGCTTTCGCTAAAATTGTCGCGGCCGGGCACGCTGATCGCCGCCGATAATGTCATCCGGGCAGGCCGCGTGCTCGATCCAGATGCCCGGGCTTCCGATCCGATGGTTGCTGGCGTTGTGCGGTTTGCGGACGCGCTTGCGAACTGCCCCGCCGCCGAGGGCACCATCGTGCAATGGGTTGGAACGAAAGGCCATGACGGAGTGGCGCTTGCCATCGTAAAGGGGCGCGGCTGAAGCTTTGGGCTAAGCAGAGTTCGCAAAAGTGGCCTTCCCGGCTTTGCGAAAAAACATAGAGCGAACGTTTATCGTGAGCGACAAGCGCTCACTCTGCGCAAACAAAGGAACCGCAGCAGGCATTCGTCGGCCAGCCAAGGAATGTCTGCTTAGCTGGAAAAAACAAATGCCGGCGGCGTGCTAGGCTTGACTTTGCTTTGCGCCCCGGCCTAGAAACAGACCGAAATTCAAACGCGCCCACATTTTCGCGAACGGATTGTCATGACCTCTTCTGGCGGCGGCGACTCTGACGAACACACGAGGAGCGAACGCCTGAAGGAGCGGCTCCATGAGCTTGAGCGGAAGCTCGAAACGCGGGACGGTGAACGCGGGGGCATGTCCGATGAGGAGAGCGCAAAGCGGAGCAGCGCGCTCGGCAAGGCGTTTCAGCTCGCCACGGAGCTGGTCGCTGGGGTGTTCGTAGGGGGGCTAATGGGCTGGCTGTTCGACCGCTGGCTCGGAACGGCGCCCTGGCTCTTTTTGACGTTCCTTCTGCTCGGCATCGTTGCCGGGTTTCTTAATGTGATCCGTGCCGCGCGCAGGATGAGTGAGAAATAGAGAAGGCCAGGCGTCCGCCTGGCGGGGATTGCAATGATCGACGGGTTGTTCATAAGCGCGGCGCACGCCGCGGCGGCGGATGAGGGCGGCCATGGCGGGGGCGGTTTCAACCCCATGGAGCAGTTCGAAATTCAACGTTACCTGCATCTAAATGTGTTCGGCTACGACGCATCCTTCACCAACTCCGCGCTGTATATGGTGATGGGAACGCTGCTCGTAACGGGTTTCCTGCTCTACAGCATGCGGGAGGGCAGCTACGTCCCGAGCCGCATGCAGTCGGTGAGCGAGCTCACCTACGAGTTCGTCGCGAACATGGTCCGCCAGAACGCGGGCAACGCCGGCATGGCGTATTTCCCGATCGTGTTCACGATCTTCGCCTATGTACTGGCGATGAACCTCTTGGGCATGATCCCGGTGCCGGGCCTCGGAAACTTCGCGGTGACGAGCCATATCATCATCACCTTCGCGCTTGCCATGTTCGTGTGGCTCGGCGTCACAGCCATCGGCATCTTCAAGCACGGCATCAAGTTCTTCAAGCTCTTCGTGCCGTCGGGCGTGCCCGTCTTGCTTTTGCCAATCATTAGCGTCATCGAGGTGATCTCCTACTTTACCCGGCCCGTTAGCCTCTCCGTCCGTCTGTTCGCCAACATGATGGCCGGGCACACTATGCTTGTTGTGTTCGGCAGCTTCGTCGTGGGGCTCAGCATCTGGGGCGGGTGGGTTCCCTTAACCTTCATGGTGCTGCTGATGGGGCTTGAAATCCTTATCGCCTTCCTTCAGGCCTACGTCTTCGCCGTTCTCACCTGCATCTACTTGAACGACGCACTGCACGCAGGTTCGCACTAACTCTTTCGCAACCTCTTAAACCTACAGATCGAACAGGAGAACTTATCATGGATCCAGCAGCAGCAAAGCTCATCGGCGCTGGCCTGGCTTGCTCGGCCCTCATCGGCGCCGGTATTGGCATCGGCCTCATCTTCGGCAACTTCCTTCAAGGCGCGCTCCGCAATCCGTCCGCGGCACCTGCCCAATTCCCGAACCTCCTTCTTGGATTCGCGCTGGCCGAAGCCACGGGGCTATTCGGCCTCGTTATCGCGCTGATCCTCCTGTTCGTGAAGCTCTGATCCACCCGTTCGTAATCTAGCTGCAGGACTGGCGCCCCTGGCGGCGCCATCCTTGTGCTTAGGCGGCCCCATCCATGCCCCAGCTACAACCAGACATTTTCGCACCCCAGTTGATCTGGCTTGCGATCATCTTCACCGCTTTCTATTTCGCGCTAAGCCGTCTGGCGCTTCCGCGCGTCCAGGAAGTGCTCGCCAGCCGCAAGGCCAAAATCGAGGGCGACCTTGACAGTGCGCGCGCGGCACAGCAGCGTGCGGATAGCGAGGCCGCGCGCTACGAGGCGGGGATCGCCGCGGCGAAAGCGAAAGGGCAGACCGGCATCCGCGCCCACCGCGAGCAGCTCGAAGCCGGGCTTGCCGCAAAGCGCGATGCATTCGAACGCGAGCTTGCTGCAAAAGCGGCTGAAACGGATAAAGACGTTCAGAAGCTGGTCGATCATGTCTCCGCTCAGATGGAAGCCATGACCGCCGGGGCCGTGAGCGATATCGTTAAAGAGTTCGCCGGGCTAGAGGTCAGCGATAGCGAAGTGCGCGCCGCCCTCCGCCAAGGCTCGAAGGAGTAGCCGGCATGTTCATGGATCCCGAAGTCTGGGTCGCTATCGCCTTCCTTCTGTTTGTGGCGCTGATCGTCTATCTGAAAGTGCCGGGCAAAGTCCTGGAAGGGCTTGACGCACGCGCCGGCGCTATCGCGCGCGAGCTGGAGGAGGCACGCAAGCTCCGGGCCGAGGCGGAAGCCGTTTTGGCCGATTACAAGCGGCGCGCCGATAATACCGAAGCCGAGGCCGCGGCGATTCTGGCCCAAGCGGAGCGTGAAGCGGCCGCCTACGCCGAAGAGGCGCGCGCGGCGTTCGACGAGACGATTGCCCGTAGGCTTTCCATCGCCGGGCAGAAGATCAAGCTCGAAGAAGAAAAGGCCCGCAAACAGATCCGCGCGCAGGCCGCCGAGCTTGCGATTGCGGCCGCGGAGCAGCTAATCGAGCAGAAGCTCACAGGGCAGGTTGCCGAGAACATGATCACGGCGGGCCTCGACCGGATCAAGAAGCGCCTGCATTAAACCGCTCTTTCGCCGCCCCGCTTTCCTTCGGACTCGATCCCATCGGCGCCAACATAACGAGGGTCACGCCCCTCACCCTGTCCCTCTCCCCATGGGAGAGGGAAGGCCTTCTCAACGGCTGTGACGGGACTCCCTCTCCCATGGGGAGAGGGCTGGGGTGAGGGGCGTGACCCCCGTTCGTTACATCATCCGCTAATTTTAGCGGCTATGCGCCCTTTCCGAATGCAGGCGGAAACATCGGGGTAATCAAGTCCCGGAAACGCCAACGGCGTTATCCGGGATCCCTACGAATGCCAGCGTCCTTTAAGAGCCCGGATACGGCACAAGCGCCGTTCCAGGATGACAAACGGAGGGAGCAGTGAGTGCATTGTTGGCGGCCTCCGCCGTCTTCCTTTTGCTGCATATGCTGCCGGCGACGCCGCTTCGGGCGCGCTTCATCGCGCTCACGGGCGAGCCGGTGTATTCGGCGGTCTTCTCGGTTGCCTCCCTGGTTGCGATCTGGTGGCTGGCATCCTCGTTCAACGCCGCGCCCTATGGCGCCAAACTGTGGACGGTGCCGGGCGCGTGGCTTCTGCTGCAGGCGGCACTCATCCTCTTTGCTTTCATCCTCGTTGTTGCGGGCTACACAACTCCCAATCCCTCCACCCCCGGTGGCGGCAAATTCCTGAAAAAGGGGGATGCGGCTCAAGGCATCTTCGCCATCACGCGCCATCCAGCGATGTGGGGCTTTGCGATCTGGGCTATCGCCCATGCGATTAGCCAAGCGACGCCACGCGGCTTCGTGTTCTTCGGCGCGTTTGCGGCGACGGCGCTGATCGGAAGCTGGCTGCAGCAAAGGCGCAAGCGCGCCACGCTTCCCGGCTGGCCGGCGTTTGAAGCCAAGACCTCGTACTGGCCCTTTGCCGCGATCCTTGAAGGCCGTGCGAAGCTCAGCCTCAAGGCAATCGGCTGGCTGCCGATCGCCATCGCAGCCGTTCTATGGGCGGTATTCCTGCACTTTCACGCCACGCTATTCGGCGTAGACCCGCTGCCGTTCCATATCTCTGCGCTGGTGTAATACCAACCGCCGAAGGATTTGACCGTTCCACTCATCGGCAGAAGGCTATTTCTCTGAGGTTGTCATATGACGAACCGCTCTCTTCGATGGCTGCCTGTCGTGGCTGGTGTTGCCATTTTGGTGACCGCCGGTCCGATGGCGTTGTGGGGAGGCTCCGGAACTCTCTTATTTTGCGTCCTTTTGTATTTTCCAACGCTGCTGGTTATCTGCGTGGGGCTCCTTCTTTGGGGGCTTGCCGGGAACCGCCCAGAACAGCGACGGCCGACCTTGGCAACCCTTGCAGCAATAGCCGTTCTGACTCCCACGATTTTCATCGGTGTGCTGAGCGTGCGTGACCAGGTAGCTTTTTGGATTTGGTATCAGACACACCGCCAGTTGGCCGACAATTTCTCTATGACAGACGGGATTATTACGCCTTGGGAGTTTTGGGGCATAGCGGGCATGGAGAACGACTCGTACCTCGTCTCAAACCCAAGCGACACTATTTCCAGCACGGACGCTGCTACAAGATGGGCGCAGCGATATCCGTCCGGGTGCGAGATAGTCGACGTCAAGCGAATGAAACGCGGTCTATATATACTCACAACTATGAACTGTGGGCTTCAATAGTGCCCCTCAAATGGCGTCGCCGGTCAGCCGATGGGTCAGTGGGGCATTTGCTTTCCGTTGAGGCGGAGGCCTAGCTTTCCGCTGTATGCCGCGTTGTAGTGGTCAAGACTTTTGGCGGTTGGTATAAGTCCCTCGGCCCTGCCGCCGCTCCGTACCGCTTCCGTAGCGGAGCACCATAGTAAATTTTCGGTTGGTTAATGAGCGCCCGCCATCTTTTCCGCCGCCATCTTTCTGCGAATCTTTTGCCACTTTAGGTCGAATTCCACGACTCCAAAATACCCGTTAATATTAGATTGTTGCGCGTGTTAACCATGAAGCAAAACCTACGGTGGCAGAATTAGTTAACGGCAAGCAACGGTTATTTGTTCGAGTTCAATGACTTATTCATCCGTATTGCCCTTATGCGTTGCCCGGACGGCTTTCTCTTGGCCGCGCGCCGGAGGAGGAAGAAATTCAAGCCCGCGGCGATGTATTGGCAGAAGATATGGGTTTGCGGGTATTTAAAAAATGCCGCCGCCACAGTATGATAGGAATACTATTTGCAGGTCAATACTGGCGCCGCAGGCTCTAAGCGCCCGCACGAGCCGGGCTGGACAAATAGAGGCCGGGCGTTCCCGCTCGAATGCTTTGCCAGTAATTGGGGACACCCCCGTATTGTCATGGATGGCCCGGTCAAGCCCACGGCTGTCCGGCTTAATTCGCCTGCGTTATCAACGGCGTCATCCCGGAAGGGCGCGCTTGCGCCCTATCCGGGATCGTACAGGATTCCGGCGCTCAGTATTTTGCAAGACCCCGGATAAGCGCGTTGCGCTTTCCG
>JBKQNN010000078.1:0-9458 GCA_052145975.1 Rhodomicrobium sp.
CTTGCCGTTTGAGCTGCCGCCGCCCTCGCGGCCCCTCGCGACGGTAATGCCGCGTCTGCGCAGGGAAGGTGCGGCAACGGTGAGGCGGTTGCCAAGCCGTGTCGCGTCCGGTGGCCATTCCTTTTTATTGACCACGCCCGCTGGGGCACAATCGGTTAGACGGCTGAGAAGATCTTCGCCACTCCCTTTCCAATAGCCGGCCGCTCAAATCCAACGAGCGCGCCCGGATCATGATGCGCGCTCAAGAGCTGGAGTGCGACACGAAGGCCAAAGGCCGGGTGAACGGCGTGCTGGGCTGGCCGGGGCTCCGCGTCCTGAACGCGCTGCTCTTCAAGTTCCATAACCGAACGGCTGGGCTTACCTGCCCGAGCTACGACGCACTGGAAACGGCCACGGGTTTGTGCCGGGAGGCTGTGGCGAGGGGAGTGAAGCGGCTTGTCGCGGCAGGCATTCTGGACAAGACGCGGCGGCTGGTGCGCGAAACGATCTATAGAGGCGGAGTTCCGCTCAAGGCCGTGCGGCAAGCATCCAACCTCTACGCCATGCCGGAGCCGCCCGAGTGGGCTTGGCTCATTCCCGTTACCCCCCCTTGCCAAGCCCCGGAGCTTCGGCCGCCCAGCCTTCGCTGCGCTCGCCAAGCTACTCGGCTGGGCCGAGTCTACGGGACAGGGAGAAACCAACCTAGAAGTTAAAAAAGGGGCTTGGCAGGGGAGGGCTGCGAACAACATTTCAGCCTTTTAGCCAGCCACAGCCTAAAAAGGCGCACGCAAAGCGGGCGAATCCCGCGTTATTGCGCGCGCCACGGGCACAGCATTGTGTGAAAATGGGCACACCCCGCGTTTTCAAGCGGCGGGAACCTCAACGGCTGCCGGAACGAGCCGCCGCCCCCTGCTTATGCGATGGCATGGCGAAAGCGTGTTGAAACGGGCACACCCTGCGTTTCACACCATGGAACACGGCTGACTAAAGCGCCACCGATGGTTGCGCCTTAAAATCGCAGCACCTGGCGATTTTAAGCTACTTTAAGCTACTTTAAGCTACTCTAAGCGATTTTAAGCTATTCTAAGCTACTTTAAGCGAAACTAAGCTATTTTAAGCTACTCGAAGGCCGTGAATAGCTGAAATGTCCTAGCGTTTTTCTATTCTAAGTTGAAATAGCGGCTTCGTAGCAGAGGAACGGTGCGCATTACCGCTTTTTTGGTGTCTCAGCTTGCAAAAGTGCTTGTCCAAGCTGCTTCATAACGGGTGCGAGCGCCAACTAAACTGGACTTTATGGCTGTCATCTGCTTTTAAGCACATGGGAATTTTGCGTGTGCCGCGGCAGTTGGCTGATGCTGTGCATTCGGAAGGGTAAAAGGGGCGGACAGGGTAGGAAACGGACGTCCGTCCCCGCCATTCTGGCCATCGCCGCAAGCCACTCGACACAGGTATTTTCATGCCAAACGTAGCCGGTGACGGAAAACCACGAAGCGAACGGCGCAGGCGCACCCACAAAATGGACCTGCGCCTCTCGCCCGAGGAATGGGCGCAGATCCAAGACCGGATTACGGTTCTAGGCGGTGGTCCTACCGAAACGGGCAAGCGCATGACGCCCCAGGAGTTTGTGCGCCGCTGCGCCCTCCGCCGCAAACTGCCGGGCGCGGGCGATGTCCGCATGCTCATGGAGCTACAGAAGGTGCGCGGCGATTTGCAGCGCAACGGCGGCCTGTTCCGATGGTGGCTGACCGATGGCGAGGGTAAGGACGGAGAGCGCCATGTGCGCGGGCCGGCGCCAAGGGATCGTCAGCAACCGCTGGAACAGTTGATGGCCGAATACCGTGCGTTGGCCGGCCGGGTGGATGAGATACTGACCCAGCTGCTGGCCAACTATCAAAATGCGGACGATGCCTGATGATCGGCAAGGTGACGCGGAAACGGATGGATGGCGGCAGCTCCTTCAAACGCCTCATCGAGTACATCGATGAGGCGAAGAAGGCCGATTGGCATATGACCAGCGATAACATCGTATCGCTGCAAACCGCCGCCGTTGAAATGAAGCTGGTCGCGGATCTGTACACCGGGCACGGCGACCCAGTTTACCATCTCATCATATCGTGGCCGGAAGGCGAGGAGCCGGTGCCCGCACAAATGGAAGAAGCGGTGCGGCACACGGTAAAGGCGCTTGGCTATGAACATCACCAATTCGTCGCCAGCCATCACCGCGATACAGGCAATAGCCATGTCCATGCCGCCATAAACAAGGTGCATCCTGAAACCTTCAAGGCACATCAGCCGCGCGGCGACTTTTTGCTGATCGACCGCGCCATGCGGGAGATCGAAATCAAGCAAGGCTGGAGTCACGACCGCGGGCCTTTCGCCGTGGAGTACCTGGGCGACAAACCTTTTGTGCTCGAAAGCCGGGATCGCCGCTTGCTGCGCCAGCTGTCCCAAGGCGCGCTGGCCCTCGAACGCTACGCTGGCGTTGGTAGCTTCGAACAATGGCTGGCGGCCGGCCAGGTGGATAGGGTGCTCGACAAGTGCGAAAACTGGCGCCAGGTGCATGCCGCCCTCAGCCTCGGCGGGTTGTCGGCCGAGTTGGCGCGCGATGGCAAGGGGCTGGTCATCCATCATTTGGATAGCGGGATGCGTGCTAAGTCTGGCGCCATCGGCGACAGCTACACCCTTTCTGGCCTTGAATCCCGGCTGAGCCAGTATCAAGCGCCGGGGGTAAGCGATAGCGACGAAGCCGCCGCCATTTTGGATGACCTCACCGAACGTGACGCGACGTTCACCGAACGCGACATAGACCGCTATTTAGAGGCTTACGTCGCGGAAGACCGCTGTGCTGCCGTGAAGCGGACTTTGCTCGAACACCAGGATTGCGTGCATCTTCAGACCGGGGACGGGACACCCCGCTTCAGCAGCCGTGCCGTGCGCCAGGAAGAGGCCGATTGCATCCAGGCGGCCCAGGCGATGCGCGAGGCCGGCAACGGCCACCCGGTCGATGCCAAGGCTATCGAGCGCGCCATTGCCAGCCGCGCGATGCGCAAAGAAGATCAGCTGCCGGCGTTTCATGGCGCCATTGAGGGATCGGGTTTCGCGCTGTGGATCGGCCGGGCCGGCGCCGGTAAGTCCTACGTCAGCAAGGCCCTGCGCGCCGTGTACCAAGAAAGCGGATACAAAGTTGCTGGGTTGTCGTTCACAAACGCCGTGGTGAACGGCATGAAAAACGATGGCTTCGACGCTCATACCGTCGACGCGGTGCTGACAAGGGCGCGGAAAGGGAAGCTCCGGTGGGATAGCAAGACGATTCTCGTCGTCGATGAACTTGGCATGCTGCCGAACCGCAAACTCCGGGAGCTGCTGATGCTGGCGCGCGACCGGGGCTGCAAGCTGGTTGGCATCGGCGATGACAGACAGCTGCCCGCCGTGGAGCGTGGCGGTATGTTCGGAACCCTCGCAAAGCAGTTTGGCGCAAACGAAATCAATGTCATAGCGCGCCAAAACGCGACGACAAACAAGCGGCAGAACGAAGCGGCGGGGCATTTTGCAAATTACCGCTTCCTAGAAGGTCTGCGAATTTTCCACGAAGACGGCCTAATCAAATGGAGCGGCAGCGAAGAGGAAAGCGCCGGCGCGCTCATGCGGCAGTGGGAAGCGGACACCACGGCGCGCGGTTATGAAGACGTGTACATTTTCTCATACACGAATGCCCGTGTAGAGCTGTTTAACCAGAAGGCGCAAGAAATCCGCCGCGCTCGCGGTGAGCTTGGCGAGGATATGGAAGCTGCCACCGCCAATGGCACCCGCCGCTTTGCGATCAATGACCGTATTCGTATTACGCAGACAGACCGCAAGCTTGGCGTGACGAATGGCGCGCGGGGGGTGGTTACGGCTGTCGATAGGGAAAACTCCCGGATCAGCATCCAGCTCGCGGACGGCGAGATCCGCACGCTCACCCTTGGCACCCCAAAAGGACGGTTTGGCGGGATCGATCTAAATTACGCGGGCACTGTCTATAAAGGTCAAGGGCAAACAATCGCCAAGACGCTCGTCGATCACACACGGCACGATGCCAATACCTCAGCTTATGTGGCCTACACCCGGCAGTCCCAAGACATAGCGGTTTTTGCCGCCCGTGAGACGGCGACCGATTGGCGCGACATTGCCCGCCAAGTCAGCAAGGACGCGCAGAAACTCGCGGCGGCTGAGTGGCTGGACGCGCCGCGGCCGTATGTGGCAACGGGCGACCTTGTAGCCGCCGCCGCGGTAAACCCGCTTTCCTGGGAAGACAGCGAGCGCTTGTATGTGCATGCCCGGCAGCAGGCGGGAGCCATTTGGCATGAAGCGAGAGACGCAGCGGGCGGAGACGATCAATTCGTCTACTGGCAAACCGTGCGGGACTGGGCCGCGCACACCCTGGCGGCAGGCGGCCGTCTCCCGCGCGATGCCGCCGCCGATTCCGGCCGCTTGCGCGGCTTCGCCGCCGATTTGCTGATGGCCCGCGGTTCGACCCGCGCAGCGGCCATGCGGGAGACGGATCACATATACACGGAGGAGCATGCGCGGCTGACGCTCGGAATGCCTCTCGCACCTGTCGCGGGCGGCAATCGTTTTGTTATGCCCGTGGCCCTCGGAGAACCGCCCGCCCGCACGGTCACTGCATCTGGGGCAGTTGGGGACGGCGCTCCGGAGGCCAGGCGCGAAAGCGCGGCGCCGCACGATAGCCGCGCGCCAACCTGGGAAGACATCGACAGCCACTATTTGCAAGCGCGCGGAGCCGCCGGGGAATTGTGGTATGAGATCGAAGCCTCGAAAATTCCGGTCGAGGATCACCCGCGCGAGGCGGAATTTCGCTACTGGCAGGGTCTGCGGAATAGTCTCTCCGGCGTCATGGCCGAAGGGGGCCGGGTGCCGCCTGGCACGGAGCACGATCTTGAACGCCTGCGCGGCTTCGCCGCCGATGTGCTGGTAACGCGTGATCGCAAGCGCGCTGAAGCGGTCGCCGAGGCCGGCCTTATCATCGGCCTGGACGGTCTTCGCGAAACCCTGCACATGCCGCCAGCCGCGGCGGCAGCTCCTTCGTCTGGCATTCCAAGTCACTTTCTGACCATGCCAGACGGCAAGCCGCTGTCCGCGGGCGCGGCAGCCGCTGGACAGCTCCTATCTCGGCTGAAGGCCCGGTATTTCACGGAATCCAAGGTCCGCTACGATCAAGAGCGCGCGGTATGGCTGACGGCGCTGGCTGCATTGAAGGCAGAGCGAATTGAGGCCGAGACCGCCATGCGCGGCCGCCAGGCCGATGCACACGCCAAGGCATGGAGCGACAAGGCTATCCCTATCGAGGATCGCCGGACCCAAGTTGCCGGGCTGGCCGAAGCTCACCGGGCCGAGCGGCAAAATCTGCGCGCTGAGTTCGCCAGGAAACGGGACGCCGAAGGCCCGCCCCCCCGCAAAGAGACCTGGGACGAATTTCTGGACCGGGTGGCCCAAAGCGAGCCAGCCGCCGCGGAAATGCGCCGGGCCGGGCAGACACCCACAGTTTCCCTTCTGCCCCGGCAGCGAGCCGGCATGGCGGCTGGAGAACGCCGGGCGGTCGAGCTGGCCGCGATCCAGCGCGTTGACTTAAACGGCCTGCTGGCCGAGCGTGGCTGGAAAGACCGGGGGAGCGAGGCCTCGACCCTTTCTCGTATTTGGGAACATCCTTCCAGCGGTGCCCAGCTGGTAGTGCAGCAGGCGCCAGCAGCGGATGGCCAGCTCAAGGGCACTCGGTATTTCACCCCAGACAATGCCCGCGCGAATGGCAACGCACTCAATTTAATCATGGATATCGACGGCGCCACCATCGGCACGGCTCATGATATCCTCCGGCCTTTGATCGGCACAGCCCACCGCGATATCGGCCGCGACCTGGCGGCGGCGGCCAGGTGGCAGGAGCAAACGGCGCTTGATGTAACCGAGGCCCGCAAGCGCTGGGATTGTGCAAGCGGCGACACAGAGAAAACCGGCGTGATCGAACGCCTTGGACTTGATCGGGACGATCTCATCAGGTTGAAAAACGACGTGCGCGTGGACGGCAACGGCAATCTGCTGGTGGCGAACCGGACCAAGGGCGGGCTTGTCGGCTACGAGCTGGTGACGTCAGACTTTGCTGGTCACACCCGGAATAGCCATCGTAGCCTGGCCATCGTCTCCACCGGCAATGGGGCTTTGGGTGAGTTGAAGGTCTGCAACGATGCGGCCGAAATGCTGGCCAAAGCCAAACGCGATGGCTGGCCTCAGGGCCAGACCTATGTTTCGACCGGCGGGGTGCCGCAGGGGCAGCAGATCGAAATGCTCGCCCAGCTAGCCAAACAGAGCCCGGCCATGAAGATCACGCTTACTCACGGCGAGAGCCGCTATCACCAGCTGGCGGCCGGCAAGATCGCACTGGCCCTGGCGGCCGCCCGCGGCTGGAAACCTAAAGGTGCGCGGTTTGCCGATACCGTGGCCCGCATCGAGCCGGAAAAGCTAATGGCCGGCCAGCTGACCGCATACGGCATCCACCTCGTGGCGCCACCAAACGGCGTCACTTGGACCCTGGCTGGCGGGCCGAAGGTTTCCACACAGCCCAAGGCGGCTGAGCAGAAAGATCGAATTGAGGGGAGCAGGGAAGCGGGCAAGCAGAGTCCGGGTCCGGACGCGGAAGCGCCGGCGCAAACCCGGCAGCAGCAAGAGCGGCTGGCGGCTATACGCCGCGAGATCGAGGAGAAGCGGCCACCTCGCGGAAGGCGCGGGCGGTAGCATGACGGGAGGGGACGCCGCATCTTGCCCGTGGCGCGGTCGATTGGCTTGCGGTGCGGCGGCTCGCGCCTGGCATTGTGCTAGGCTCATTTGCTGGGGCGCAGCTTTCCGGGGCGATTAACGGCCAGATGCTGGTTATCTTTTTTATCGCTTTTCTGCTCTATGCGGCTTGGCGGATGATACCCAGGCACCGCGCCGCGCATTTGCCCGCCGTCCCGCTTCCGGGCATTCTCGACCTTTCGGTAAAAGGGTTCGGCACAGGCGTTTATTGTAGCATGCTGGGCATTGGCGGTGCCGCGCTCCTCGTTCCGCTTTTGTCTACTTACATCTCAATTCAGCGGAGCATCGCAACAACGAGCACACTTGGGATACCCCTCGCCGCCACCGCCGCCGCGGGCTACCTCCTCGCGGCGACGCCAGCGGCCACATGCCCCAGCGGTTGCGCCGGATACGTTTATCTGGCAGCCGCCGGCGCCATAGCTGCCGGAACAATTCTCACGGCACCGCTCGGGGCTTACCTGACCCATATCGTGCCCACCGGGCCGCTGCGCATACTATTTGCGGTTTGCATGGTGGCGGTTGCCGGGCAGATGACCTGGAAAACCATGCCAAGCGTGGATTCGGCGGCCTATACGGCCAGCTTGCGCGATTGGCTCACAGCGGCTGACACTAGGCCGCGGCCCGCGCGGCCGCTCTGGCTGGACGAAGCCAGCATTGTGAGACAGGCTGTAGTGGCGCGGTAAGCTTCAAAAGAACGGCATGGGGCAGGCTGGCCGGAGCAGGCAGCGGCTGTGTCTCGAGATCGATCAGCAGGTTCGTATCGCGCTGCCGGAAGGAGATCGAGGCGTGGGGAAGGCACCAAGCTATGTGGAGCGCGGGCTCGGCGAAGATACCGAGGAACTCAAAAAGGAGATCAAGCGGCTCAGGGACCGGGACGATCAAGCCATTGCCTACGAGTTCGGGGAAGGCGAACACCGTGTGAAGGCATTGAAGGACGGCAAAGTCTGGAGGGTGCGCGACATCTACGGAAACAATCTGACCAGGGCCGGGAAGTTCTCGCCGCCGCAGCTCGGGCATTCGAACATCGACTGGACCAAGGACGAAGCTCTGAAAGAAGCCGCGGCGAAGGCGAAACCGGCAAAATAAGCACGGACCTCGCGCAAGACGCGAGGCGCGCCGCTGCGGCCCGGCCGCGCCGTGGCGCGGAAAGAAATCGCTGGCTGGAAAGAGAATGCCGCGAAACGGTCCCAAGACCGTTAGGGCGCGGTAGCGCGGATAGCACCTGTACATTCAGAACACAGGCTTAGCACCATTTTTTCATAGGAATGGCTGTTTCTTATTGTGATTGCGTATGCGCAATAGTATGGAGCATAATAGCTGATTTTTTTAAGTGCGGCGGGAGGTTGCAAGAATGCGGGACAGCAACGCGCGAAGGGTTGAGATGCCGGTTGCCCGGTTTTTTGTCTGTTTGGCGCTTTTGCTGTGGTCCGGCGCCGGCCTCGCGCAAGAGGCGAGCAAAAAAGTAGCGCTCGTCATCGGTAACTCCGCATACCAAGCGCCTCATGGTGCCGCGAGCGCCACAAACGACGGGCGGGTAATGACCGATGCGCTGAAGGCGCTCGGCTTCGAGGTTTTCGCTTTCAGCGACCTCAATCAGCGCAAGATGCACCGTGCGCTTCTGGATTTTAGAGAAACCTTGCGGGAGCGCGGCAGCGATACCGTGGCCTTCGTCTTTTTCGCGGGAACGGCCCTGGAGCTGCATGGACAAAACTATCTCATCCCCGTGGACGCGCGGATCGAAAGCCCAGGGGATATCGATTTCGAAACGGTAAGCCTGACCACCGTTCTAAACGTGCTGAAAAGCGTCGAAACACGCGCTTTGATACTGGCGATCGACGCTTGCTATCGCAATCCCTTTGTCTTTGTCCCCGGCGGCCTCGCGGCAGCCGGCGCTCCCAATGGCGGCCTTATCGCATTCTCCGCGATGCCAGGAACTTGGGCGCCCGACAGCTCCGCCAACGGCACCAGTCACTTTACCGCGGCGCTTGCGCAGGCGATTGCGGTGAAGGGGATGAAAATCGAAGACGTGTTCCAGCGGGTGCACGGCACCGTCAGCGAGAAAACGCACGGCGCGCAAACCCCATGGGAGACATCGGCGCTGACGGGCGAACTCTATCTCGCCGGTGCGGGCGGGCCTGAGTGTGCGGGCGGCAACCCGCCCGAAGCCTGCCTATGGAGGGATAGGTGCGTCAGCAGCAACCCGCCGATTGCCTGCCTATGGAAGGATAAACGATGATGCCGTCTTTCCAGGTGCGCTCCCTAACGCCGGGGGTCTTGTTCGATTTTGGTCAGGGCCGCGAGACGATTCAGGCTTTTGGCGGCAGCCGGAGGGATCATCCTGCCCTTTTCACGTCATCCGGCTCGTTCGCAGGCTTTGTCACCGAGGGCGCGGCCAAGATCGAGACCCCGGCCAACAATCTGGAACTGCCCGCCGGCGCTTATTTCGCGGCACGAGGCCGGTGCATCGTAAGCGGCGGGACGGGGTTCATTATCGAAATCCCTGACTATCCGTCCATTCCAGAGCTTTCCGGCGAGGTTAAATACCACCGGCACCTCGCCGGGGGACGAAGCGTTATGCTCGTCCCTCCTGGCGTCCGCGGCGGCCCGAGCCTCAGTACGGTCCATCTCCTGGCCGG
>JBKQNN010000079.1:0-19394 GCA_052145975.1 Rhodomicrobium sp.
CGCATGGCATTGATCCCTTTTCGTGTCCAGATCGTCGCGAAACGTCCGGATAGGAGTAGAATCAATGTCATGCGCTCCGTCCATAAAATTAAACCGGACAGCCGTGGGTCAAGCCCGGCCATGACAATGGAAGGCGTTTCGCTGCCGCGACTGCCGGATTTAGGTTCACAGAGCATCTTCGCCGGATGAGGCTCGGGGGGTCGCCTCAACAGCTGGCGGCGCGCGCGAGATCCACCGCCCCGGTCAACGCGTCTGCCTCCGGCGCTACCAGGCAGCGCTTGGCCTTATCGCCGAGCCAGGGCTCGATGCTGCTGGCGAGGCCGCCGCACAGGGCGATCATCGGCGCGCCCGTCGCGATGAGCCGCTGCACGAGGATTTCGATGTGATTTGCGGCCAGGCACATCAGCTCGCAGCCGGCCAGATCGTCCGCCAAGGCGTGTTCAATGACGAGCGGCGCGAGCGCGGCGAAGTCCTTCGGTCTGGCCGGACCCATCCAGCGAACGATGGCGTGCGGGTCGGAGGCGAAGTGCTCGAACGCCGCGCGCAGCAGCGCGGTCCATGGCGTGCGCCCGTCGTAAGCCCACAGAACGCGGCGGATCAGCTCGCAGCCAAGCCAGGCGCCGCTGCCTTCGTCGGACACCGGAAAGCCCCAGCCGCCAACGCGATGGTGCCGGCCTTTGACGATGGCCTCGCCGATGCTGCCGGTCCCCACGATGACGATGCCGCCGTCCTGGCCGCGATGCGCGCCCGCGCAGGCAGCATGCGAATCCGTCGTAAAAATCGCCTCCCGAAACGGGTGCTTGTGGCTTTCAAGTTCGGAGAAAGTGGCCGGATCGCCGGCCCCAGCCAAAGCGATGCAGGCAATGGTGGCGCAATCGCTGGGCGTGAGCCCTGCGCGGGCGAACGCTTGCGCCGAAGCCTCAATCACCGCTGCAAAGCTCTCTTCGATCCCGAAGCGGATGTTCGCCGGGCCAGCTTCGCCCTGCCCAAGGATCGCGCCGGAAAAATCGCACAACCGCGCCCGGCACCGCGTGCCGCCGCCGTCTACGCCTAGAAGAAGGAACTCGTTCTCCACCTACAAGCTCCGGTTCCCATGCCTATTTAAGGTAGGGATCGGGAGAATCCAGACCGAAACGCCTCATTTTGGGTTTTATGGACACCGAACGGCCAAGTCCGCGTTACGCCGATATCGACCTCTGGGAGCCCCCGGATATCCTGGATGCGATGATCGAGGGCCAATTCGCCGCGGTTGCCTCGGTGCGCGCTGCCCGGCCCGCGCTGCTGCAAGCGGCCCTTGCCATGGAGGCGCGGCTGCGCGCCGGCGGCAGGCTCGCCTATGCCGGAGCGGGAACCTCGGGCCGGCTTGCGGTGCAGGATGGAGCGGAGCTGATGCCGACCTTCAACTGGCCGCCCGAACGCTTGCTGCTTCTTATCGCGGGCGGCGAGGCGGCGATGACGCGCGCGGTGGAAGGGGCGGAGGACCAGACCGCGCAGGCGGCCGCGCTCGTGCAGCGCTTTCGGATTACGGCCAACGATGTGCTGATCGCCGTGGCGGCCAGCGGCACGACGCCTTTCACGCTCGCCTGTCTGGGCGAGGCCAAGCGCGCCGGCGCCCTCACAATCGGCATTGCGAATAATCCGGGCGCGCCGCTGCTTGCCGAAGCGGAGTGCCCAATTTGCCTTGAGACCGGCCCCGAGCCAATCGCCGGCTCGACGCGCATGAACGCCGGCACGGCGCAGCGGATCGCGCTCAACGTCTTGTCCTCGCTCGCGATGATCCGGCTCGGCCGGGTCTATGCGGGCTTGATGGTCGAGGTGCAAGCCTCGAACGTGAAACTCAGCCGCCGGCAGCGGAAGATGGCGATGCGGCTCACGGGCAAAAGCGAGAGCGAGGCGCGGGAGGCTCTTGAACGCGCCGGCGGAAGCTTGAAGCTCGCGGTGCTGCTGCTCAAGGGCTGCGGCCTCGGCGAGGCGAAAGACGCGCTGGACCGGGCCGGCGGCCGGCTTCGCGACGCCATCGCGCTTACCGCCCGCCACGGCTAAGCCTAAGCGGACTTTCGTGACCTCGCCAACGAATGGGCGGCATCGCACCGTCCAGCAACCCAAGCGCACCATTCATACCGCCTAGGGTCGACTCGGAGTGCGCCGTTGCGAAAAGACCCGGCAGCTTGACCTTCGGCTGCATACGTCGTTCGGAGAACCGAAGTGGAGCGCTCCCGCTTACCGTATTGAGACCCATCCGGCAACCTTTACATAGTCCATGCCGTCTGTAGCCGGAATAGATCCACCTGTGCCAGCCAACGTGATCGAGGTGGCGCAGCGTACCTGTCTAATGGCATCATGCCTCGCTGATCGCCGCGCGAAGGACGAAGACATGCCGCTCAAGCTTCAAGAGTACATCGCCGGACAGATTTGGCTTTGCAGTTATCCGGTAAAGTACCTAGGCATGAAGCTCTATGCCAGAATGACGGTTATCCGGCTGGCCGGTGGCAAACTAATGCTGCATTCGCCTTGCGAGATTGACGGTCCCATGCGCCATGCGCTCGCCGGTCTGGGCGAGGTCGCCTACATCGTGGCTCCAGGGACGTTTCACTACCTGCATGTGCCTTCGGCGCAGGCAGCCTTCCCCGAGGCAGAAACCTTCATTTGCCCGGGCATTGAACGCAAACGTCCTGACATGCGATGCGACTGGCTGCTGGGAGACACTGCGCCGAAGGCCTGGGCTGGTCAGCTCGATCAGGTGCTGGTGCGCGGCAACCGCTGGATTTGGGAAGTGGCATTCTTTCATCGGCAGACCAGGACGCTGATCCTGGTAGACCTAGTTGAGAAGTTCACCGACTCAACGCCATACGTGGATTGGCAGCTGAAGCTCTGGTGGAAGGTGGTGTTTCGCATGTGGAACACTCCGAAGCCCGCGCCGGAATATCAGCTTGGTTGGAGCGACAAGAAAGCCGCGCGCGCCTCGTTGCAGCGCATCTTGCAGTGGGATTTCGAGCGTGTCATTCTCGCGCACGGCGACCTGATCGAATCCGATGCCCGGCAGGTGGTCGAAAAGGCTTGGCGGAAACCACTCGCCGGAGCTTGAGCGGCAGCGCCGCGATCAGGCTTGGGCCGGCATTCTATCGTCAGCCAAGGGCCGCCTTCCGGCGGCAGGGGGCGGCCGGTCAGCGCGCGGGCGGTGGCGGCTCGGGAAACAGCTCGCGCCAGCGCGCGGCCACGCGGGCCTCGACATCGCCGCTCATGCGCATGACCTCGCCCCAGCCGCGGGCGGTTTCGCTGCCGATTTTGTTCGTCGCGTCGATGCCGAGCTTGCCACCGAGGCCCGGCAGCGGCGAAGCGAAATCCAGGTGGTCGATGGGCGTGCGGTCGAGGATCATGAGATCGCGCGACGGGTCCATGCGGGTCGCGACCGCCCACATCACATCGCTCCACGAGCGGATATCGATGTCCGCATCGACCGCGATCAGGATCTTGGTCATGGTGAATTGCGGCAGAAGCGACCAGAACCCCATCATCGCGCGCCGCGCCTGCCCCGGATAGCGCTTGTCGATGGCGAGCACGGCGATGCGGTAGGAGCAGGCTTCGGGAGGCAGCCAGACGTCGAGGATTTCGGGGAGCTGCTGCCTCAGGAGCGGCTTGAAAATGTCGAGCATGGCATCCGCGATGACCGACGGCTCGTCGGGCGCGCGGCCGGTGAACGTGGTCAGGTACATGCCCGGCTCGCGGATGCGCATGTGCTTTAGACGGAAGACCGGGAAAGGCTCGGGCGGATTGTAATAGCCGGTGTGGTCGCCGAATGGGCCTTCGAGCGCGGTCTCGGTAGGCGAAACGGTGCCTTCGAGGACTATTTCGGCGCTGGCCGGAATGTGCAACGGGATCGTGCGGCAGGGCGCAAGCTCGGGCCGCTTGCCGCCGAGCATGCCGGCAAGGGCGAGCTCGCTGACGCCCTCTGGCGCCGGCATGACGGCTGCGAGGATCGTGGCGGGATCGGCGCCTATGATCACCGCGACGGGCATATCGAGTCCGCGCGCGGCCCAAAGGCGGTGATGGGCCGCGCCGCCGCGCATCGGCAGCCAGCGCATGATCGCGGCGTCCTTATCCAGGACCTGCATGCGATAGATGCCGAGATTGTATGCGGAAGCGTCATCTTCGCCCGGAGGCCTGGTAATCGCAATGGGCCAGGTGATGAGCGGTCCGGCGTCGCCTGGCCAGCAGGTCTGCACGGGCAGATGCGACAAGTCGGGCGGAACGTCCGCCCAAGCCTTTGGCGCGGAAACGAATTTCGGCCGCGACTGCAGGGCCGCCCGCGCCGCCGGGAAAAGCCGGCCGGCCTCAGCGATGGATTTGGGCGGCTGCGGCGAGCGCATCCAGGCCATGAACGAGCCAAGCCGCTGCAGATCCGCCGGAGTTGTGCCAAGGCCCGCCGCCACCCGTTCGCGCGTCCCGAACAGATTGGCGATTGCGGGCAAGCTCGAAGGCCGGCCCGCCGCGATGGGCCGCTCGAAGCGGAGCACCGGCCCGCCGCCTGCGATCGCCCGCCGGTGCACTTCGGTAATCTCAAGGTTCGTATCGACCGGCGCGGCGATAGTCCGGACGCCGCCCTTGCCGTCGAGATAGGCAAGGAACGCGCTCAGATCCGGGAAAAGGGGCAGGCTGCGGCGATACATGAAGGGATGGCCCCGGTTCGTTGGGAGCTGCGGTTATAGAGCGCTCTCAATCGAAGCTAAGCCGGCAGTTCGCTAACACGCCGAATTCGGGGCCCGGCCATCATCCGAGCGTGTGAAAAAATCGAAATGGCAGACACCGGGGAGAACTCCGCAGCGTCATTCCCGCGAAGGCGGGAATCCATTTCCGGCGATGAAACAAGAGCTTAGCGTGGGCCCCGCCTGCGCGGGGACGACGCTGGGGCCTCGAATTTCCGCCCTTACACCAATTTTTTTCACACGCTCCTTCGGGGGATTGACGGTTGCGGTTCACCTGCGGAAACGGCGGTCTGCGGCTTAAACTCGATTGAAAGCTCCAGAAACGCAGTTCTAGGCCCTGCATCGGATTTCGCAAAAGGAAAAAGCGGCGCCAGCACAGGCTGATATCACCGCCGCCCTGCCTGTACAATTTCCGTCGCGATAAGCCCCAACGGCACGACCTTCCCTGCCGCGCCGCGCTGGATCGCTTCCTTGGGCATGCCGAAAACCACTGAGGTCGCCTCGTCCTGTGCGACCGTTACGGCGCCCCCATTGCGCATTTCGAGGAGCCCTTGCGCACCGTCGTCGCCCATCCCGGTCATCAGGATGCCCGTTGCGTTGCTTCCTGCATACTGCGCCGCCGAGCGAAACAGCACGTCCACCGACGGCCGGTGCCGCGACACCAGAGGTCCGTCTTTGACGGACACATAATACTGGGCACCGCTGCGCTGGAGCAAGGTATGCCGGTTGCCTGGGGCAATGAGCGCCCTCCCGCGAAGGACCTTGTCGCCGTCCGCCGCTTCCTTTACCTCGATGGCGCAAATCCCGTCGAGGCGTTTGGCGAAGGCCGCGGTGAACTTTTCCGGCATGTGCTGCACGATGACAATCCCGGGACAATCCACGGGCAGCGTTTCAAGCACAGCCCGGAGCGACTCGGTGCCGCCCGTGGAAGCGCCAATACAGACGACGGTCTCGGTGGTTCGAGCCATCGCGCGGCCGGGAATTGGCTCGGGCAAGATTACATCGGCGCTCAACTTTTTATGCGGCGTCAGCGTATGTTGCTGGGGCAACCTCTTTAAATTCGCCCCGGCGGCAGCCTTTACCGCATCGCAAATGCGAACGCTCGACTCAATCAGGCCCTGCTTGGTATCCACCCGCGGTTTGACGATGACGTCGACTGCGCCTGCTTCGAGCGCCTGCATGAGCGTTGTGGAGCCTTCCTCCGTCAAGCTTGAGCACATCACTACGGGGATCGGGTGCTGCGCCATCAGTTTTCGCAGGAAGGTGATGCCATCCATGCGCGGCATTTCCACATCGAGGGTAATCACGTCCGGGGCGGACTGCGCAATTTTCCGGGCGGCTACGTAAGGATCGGCAGCTGTACCGATCACCTCGATATCCGGATCGGAGCCCAAAATGCCGACCAAAGTCTGGCGGACCGAGGCCGAGTCGTCGACGATTAAGGCGCGGATAGGGTGTTTCATAATCTTCCTTTCGCCCGAAAGACCGATGCGGCGCATTGGGTGAGCGGCAACTCGAACCCAGCCACGGTTTCCGAATGTCCCAGAAACAGAAAACCGCCCGGATGGAGATGATCGCAGATATTCTTTAAGACCATACGCTGAGTTTGCTTGTCGAAATATATGAGAATGTTTCTACAAAAGATAACATGCATATTTCTATCCGCAGTATAGGGGGCTTCCATTAGATTCAGCCGCTGGAAACGCACCGTACGGCGCAATTCCGGCACCACGCGGACTCTGTCGCGCTCGCCGCGCTTCGCTCGAAGCAGGTAGCGTTTCCTAAGCTCCGGCGGTATGTCGTGGGCCATGATCTCCGGATAGATTGCCTGCATTCCAAGTTTCAGAACCTGAGTGCTTATGTCCGTCGCCAAAATGGAGAAGTCTGGAACTGTGTATCGCAGCTCCGCCAAGACCATGGCCAGCGTATAAGGCTCAGCCCCGATCGAGCAGGCAGCGCTCCAAACCTTGAGGGGGGTGCGCGACAAATAACCCTCATCGAGAAGTGCCGGTATCGCCTCTTGCACAAGGAAATCGAAGTGTTTCGGCTCGCGGAAGAAGTCGGTCTTATTTGTTGTAACGGCGTCGATTAGATTAACGGCTTCGCTATCGAGGCCGCCCCGTTGAAACAAGTGGGAGCAGTAATCGTGGAGTGAGTTCATGCCCAGCGCATGCGCGCGGCGGCGGAGCCTGCATTCCACCATCGTTTTCTTCGAGGGAGGCATCCGGATGCCGGCGTAGCCTTCGATAAACTTCGCCAGAAACTCGAAGTTGCGGGGGGTTAGATAATCGATACTTACGCCGGACGTTTCTGGCGTGCCCGGCCACTCGCCGTCTTCGACGGTTTTGGCTAGGCTACTTGTACGAGCATTGTTCATCACGCAGCAGCGGAGCAGAGAAGCGCCGCCGTATCCTCCTCTGAAAAAAGACGCGGCAGATTGAAGATGATGACGAAGCGCCCATCGCGATGACCGACGCCAAGGATATATTCGGAGCGCCAGCGCACGCCGATGTCGGGCGCGGGCTCAATCTCGTTAGCGCCAAGCGCCATTACCTCGATGACCCGGTCCGCCACCAGTCCCAGCACGAGGAGCCTGCCCGCCATAGCGATTTCCAGCACGAGGATCCGTTTCGTTTCAGTAGGCGGGATTGCAGGCAAGCCAAGCTTGAGGCGCAGATCGAGCACGGGGACGCTTCGCCCGCGAAGATCGATGAGACCGAGCATATACGGCGGCGCTTCCGGAACCCGGGAAGGTTGGCGCATGTCCAGAATCTCGAGGACCGGCTCCACGGGAACGGCAAACACTTCGCGATCGATCGAGAGGGTCACGAATTGGGCCTCCGCGGCGGTTCTCGCCGCCGCAGTTGCAGTTGCAGTTGCAGCCTTCATGGCTCAAAACCTTTCGAAATCGCTGTCGCGCGCGTCGCTGGCATGGCCGTTAAGATTGAGCGGAACACCGTTGGTATGATGTATCGCCACATTCGAGGGCGCTTTCGCGCTGGACGTCTTCACCGCAAACCCGGCGTGTTTTGCAGGCGCCGGTTTCTTTTGCGCGGCTAAATGCGCAACGCGCGGCGGGTGTGCGGACGCTGAGGCCGGGGCCCGGCTGTTATCGCCAGTGCGGAAGAAGGCGATGGTGGATTGCAGCCTCTCGGACTGCGCGGCGAGTTCCTCCGAGGTAGACGAGATTTCTTCGGCGGCTGCCGCGTTCTGCTGGATCACCTTGTCAAGCTGCTGAATGGCCTGGTTCATTTGATTGGCCCCGAGGTCCTGCTCGCGGCAGGCCGCGCTGATCTCTTCCACCAGATCGGCGGTTTTCTTGATGTCGGGCACGAGCTTTTCGAGCATCCCGCCAGCCTCGCGGGCAACTGTCACGGTCTGACCGGAAAGTGCGCCGATTTCGGCCGCTGCCGACTGGCTTCGCTCCGCGAGCTTTCTCACCTCGGAAGCGACGACGGCGAAGCCTCTACCGTGCTCGCCTGCGCGGGCTGCCTCAACCGCGGCATTGAGCGCCAAGAGATCGGTCTGCCTTGCAATCTCCTGAACGAAGCCGATCTTCTCGGCGATTGTCTGCATGGCCTGCACCGCGCGGTTTACGGCCGCACCGCTCGCCTGTGCGTCGATCGAAGATTGCTTTGCGATCCTCTGGGTCTGAGCGGCGTTGTCCGCATTCTGCTTGATATTGGCCGCCATCTCCTCCATCGACGAAGAGGCTTCCTCCGCAGACGCCGCTTGCTCGCTGGCGCCGCCGGACAATTGCTCAGCTCCCGCCGAAAGCTGCTGACTGCCAGACGAGACGTTATTGGACGCGCTCAGCGCATCGGCAACCACGGTCTTGAGCCTCTCGACCATGCTGTTCAAAGAATCCGCCAGATCCTTGATCTCGTCGTTGCTGCTCACATCGAGCTTCTGGGTGAGATCGCCGTCCGCTATGGAGCCAGCCATCGACACAGCGCGAGACAGGCCGCGGCTAATGCTGAACGACATCCAGAGGGCTGCGGCTACGCCGATCAGCAGCGCCAGGGCGATTGCTGCGATGAGGAGCTCCCGGGTATGGGTATAGGTGTTTTCGGCGTCAACCTTTGCATCGTCCAGGGCTCTATGAAGAGTCACCGTCATATCTTCGATCAATTTGCCGATCTGGCTGGAGATCTTCTTGCCCTCGCCCATCGAGATATTGGCTGCGCGTGCCTTGGACATTTCCCTAGCCAGCAACTGAATGCGATCATTGCCCGGCACCCATTTTTCGAAGCGCTCGAAGAACTGATCCGCAACAGCGCGATCCTTCGCATCCGGCAAGCGCTGCAACGCATCGCGCTGTTTTTCTATGGCCGCGACCGCTGACTTGTTCTTCTCATTGGAGGCAACAATGTCCGCGTCCGCCGAATTTATAATGGCGTCGCGCTGGTGGATCTCGATATCGCGAAGCAGAAGCAGAATTTCGCTAAGGGTAACGGAAGCGCTTACCGTCTCCGGGGTGGACGGCATACCGGCAAGATGGTCGCGAATCGGCCGGAGCATCGACACGAACTCATCCGTATGCCCTGCCTTTCCAGCGATTTCGAACGCCTCGGCGTTCGTGTCATGCCTCCCGTTTTCATAGATCTTGTCTTGCAGCGGAATATATTGCGAGACGAGCTGGCGTAGCTCATCAAATTTCTCGCGGTTATCTGCTGCGACGGAATGAGAATAATCCTCTATCTTACTTAGCAATTCCCTCCGCATTTGGCGCGAGGCATCCTCGGAGCTTTTTATGTCAGTCGCATCGCTTGCCATGACCAGGTTCTTGTCGAACCTCAGCATGTTCAAGAAGGTGATTTGAATGTCGTTGATCTTCTCCAAGCGGTCGACGGGGCCGCTCAGGAGCGATCTCAGGCTATCGTCGATAGTGGCGAGGCCATTCGTGCCGACCCACGCCGAGACGCCCGACAATATGATGATGGCGGCAAAGGTGCTGGCTAGCTTCTGTTTGATTGTAAATCGCATTGGTTCGTACCCAATTGGTTTCGTGGATGCATACTGTCGCTAGGCGAGGACTGCCACGCGACCGGAAGGTAACGAGCTATGCAAGCACGCACCCTCACAGGTTGTAGTATGCGGACGATACGCGTTATGGTTTAATATAGGGTTATGCGCATGTGGCGTCTTCTGGAATGCGCGTTATGTTTTGCGGCTTAGGATCAATCGCTTAAGGCGCAGCACCCGGAGAATTGTACCAATTCCGGCAGAGTATTTCGCAAGCGCCGGAAACAGCAAAGGCGTTATCCAGGATCGCAACGGCCCGGAATAACGCCTTCAGCGTCAAAATGACGGCCGGGAACACCCGGCCGCATTGGGATAATCAGGCTCTGTAAAGGGTTACGCCGCGTGTCTTTCGCCGGCGTGAATGCCACCTAAGTCCTGTTTTTTTTGTAAGGCCGATGAAAAGATGGCGGCGATATCGAGAACGACGATGAAGTCGTCGTCGCGCTTGCCTACGCCGCGGATGTATTCGCGCCGCCAGATCATGCCGATTTTCGGGGTTTCCTCCATCTCCGCCGCGGCAATACTGGTTACCTCGTGCACTTTTTCGGCTAGAAGACCGATCGTGGTTAAGTCGCCGTCAAGGTCCAGCTCGATGACGACAATGCGCGTATCGATCGTGGGGGGCCGCTCTTCCATACCGAGCTTGTAGCGAAGGTCCGCGAGCGGCACGATCTTGCCGCGCACATTGATCAAGCCTCGGGCAAAGGGGTTGCTTGTTGGAACTTCGGTGACCGGCACGAGATCCAAAATCTCGCGCACATAGGACGCCTCCAACGCAAAAGCCTGGCCATTGAGACTAAAAGTCAGAGCCTCAAGCGCGTTTCCGCTGTTCGTGTTTGTCATTTCCGCTCTCACTCTGCCGCCCTAAGGTTGTCTTCGCTGATCTGGCCGTATCCGACGAGATGCGGGATATCGAGGATAAGGGCGACAGCGCCGTCGCCCATGATCGTGGCACCGGAAAACATCTCGATGTCCGAGTGCAGCTTCGTAAGCGACTTGATCACCGTCTGATGTTCGCCGATCACCTGATCGACAGCCAGGCCGACCTTCATGCCGCTTGAAGACACCACCACGATCTTCTGATAGCGATCTGGAGGCGTGCTTGTCGCGAAAAGCTCCCTTAAGCGGAAGAACGGCACCAGCTCGCCGCGAATATTGAGGAAGCTATGTCCCCGCGAGCGCGCATCTTCCTCTACCGAAAGCTCGACGCATTCCTCGACCGCACCCAGGGGCATGACGTAGCGCCCTTGTCCGACCCGGACCATCAGCCCGTCGATAATGGCCATGGTCAGCGGCAGCCGTAACGTTATCTCGGTTCCCGAGGCGGCTGTGCTCGCGAGATCGACCTTGCCGCGCAACCCTTCGATGGTGCGTTTGACCACGTCCAGCCCGACGCCGCGGCCCGACATGCTCGTGACCTGAGCCGCGGTTGAGAAGCCGGGCAGCAACAGGATCTGAAAGAGCTCGCCATCGGCGGCAGCCTCAGCGGTATCCGGCGAAAGCAGGCCGCGTTCGATGGCGCGGGCGCGGATGCGTTCGCGGTTGAGGCCGCGCCCGTCGTCAGCGATTGTAATGAGGACTTCCGTGCCGGCGTGGCGCGCAGACAGTTTGATCAGTCCTACTTGAGGTTTTCCAGCCGTAGTTCTTTCGGCTGGGTCTTCGATGGCGTGATCGATGCAATTCCGGATCAGATGAACGAGCGGGTCGTTGAGCTGCTCGATCATGGTCTTGTCGAGCTCGGTCTCCTCGCCTTCCGTCACCAGCTCGACCTGCTTGCCGAGTTCGCGGGAAAGGTCGTGTACCACGCGCCGGAAGCGGCCGAAAAGCGAGCCAATCGGCATCATCCGGATGCCCATCGTTGTATCCCGCAGCTCAAGCACGAGCCGTTCGATCTCCTCGGTAACCGCCCGGACCTGCTGATCCGAGCTCGCGGCTGCGATCTGGGTCAGACGCGACTGTGTGATGACCAGCTCGCCAACGCGGTTCATAAGCTCATCGAGACGTTCCGCGGGCACGCGCACGATAGCGCTGATTTTTGCCGCTTCCGCGTTGCGCTTTTTGGCATTTGCGACCGCTGAATCGGGCTGGCTTGCAGGCGCCCGTGGCTGGACTTGGATATTTGAAGGCTTCTCTTCCTGCGGCGCGCCTTGGCTCGCCGGGGACGGCGCAGCATCCTGGCCGGCGAAAGTTTCGCCCTCTTCGTCATCGCATGACACCGCCGGTTCGATCTCAAGCTGCATCTCGTCGCGGACGAAGATGAACACGTCCTCTATAGCTTGGCGCGGCTCGGAGGTTTTCAGAATGACTTCCCATCCGATGTAGCAAGATGCGGGATCGAGCTCCTGAAGCGGCGGGACCTCGTTTGTCAGCGGCGTGACAGTGGCTGAGCCGAGCGAGCGCAGCTCGTCCAACAGCAAGATTGGGTTCGTCCCGTTCGCCATGACGTCGCGCGGCAGGCGCATGCGGATGCGCCAGGCGCTTTCGTCCGCGGCAGCCGGAGCAAGAGGAGCCTCAGTTGCGATGGGAGCGCCCGTAGCAGAGGAGTTGAGGCCGCTAAGCCCGGCCAAAATCGCTTCCGCCGCCTGTATATCGGCGTCTTCGGGGCGCTCGATCAGAACCTGGATGTGATCGCGTGCCCTAAGAGCGAGAGCAATCAATTCTGGGCTGGACTCCGCCTTGCCTTGGCGCACTTTATCGAACGCGGTTTCCACGTGATGGGTGAATGCGGCGGCGTCTTCGAATCCGAACATCGCGCCGGACCCTTTGATCGTGTGAAGAGCTCGGAAAGCGGTGTCGATCAAACCTCTATCGTCCGGCGAATTGACGAGATCGAGCAGCGCCGATTCGAGTTGAGCAAGCAGGTCTTGCGCCTCCTGCTGAAATATCTTTTTGGGATCTGTTGAGCTCATGCTCCGAGAACCTTTTTTGTAACGTCGAGCAATTGCTGGGGCTGGAACGGCTTGGTGATCCAGCCAGTGGCACCGGCAGCTTTTGCTGCCGACCTTTTCTCAACATCGCTTTCCGTGGTTAACACCAGAATAGGTACACCCATATAGACGGACAGCTTTCGCAGCTCCCGGACAAAGGTCATGCCGTCCATCACCGGCATATTTAAATCGGTAATGACCGCGTCCACCGGCTTGCTGCGCGCCTGGGCCAACCCCTGCGCGCCGTCGGCCGCCTCAATCACGTTGTAGCCAGCGCCGCTCAGGGTGAGTTTCACCATCTGGCGGATGCTTGCAGAGTCGTCTACGCTAAGTACGGTTTTCATCCAACGCCTCACTCTTTAGCCAAAAAGCCCGTTCTTCGGCGGGGCTATCCGCCTTCAAAAAACCGCCTCGAACCAGGACGTCGTGGAGGGCTCCCTGGACTGGATGTGCAAGTGTCAGGCGTTTGCCGAACGATGCCGCGGTCTTACGCGCCGCCAGGAGCAACTGTATGAGGCTAAGGTCCGCTTCCCTAGTGGGGGAGCAGTCCACGCGTATAGACGAGGAGCTGTGCAGCGCCTCCAGCAATAAAGAGTGGCTCTGCTCGACGGTACGAACGGTGCGCGAGCCACCAAAGTCGATCGTCCTATCGGAGGACTCTTCTTGCAATGCGGCCATGCCGGGTTGCCTCTTCTGGATGCTACGTCAGGTTGCAGGAAGGTGGCAGATCTCGGTAAACGAATTATCAACGGGGGAAAATGCCCCAAGATATTGGTGAACGCCCCGCTGCAAAGAATGCTAAAGTCTTCCGCTCAGCGAAAGCGGAACTGGCGCTGATGCGAGAAGCCTCACGGCGACAGGTGAACTGGTTTGCTTTATATACGCTGGCGGTTGCGCAAAGCTTGTGCCAAGCCGGCCCGCGCTTTGGGGCCAAGAGGGCTAGCCTGCCTTAAAACAACAAGACGGCTGAGCCAATCTTGTGAAAACAATCACGCCGGCCGTGCCAAAGGTGCGCCGGCGCCTGCCATGTTCATAGAAATGTCGTCAGATTGCGACAGACTCATTAGATTATAGTGCGCAAAGTTCAGCGCCCCGTTTTACTGGAGACAAGAATGGACGATCACACCGCCAAGGCGTTCGACGCGGATCTCAGAGAGATTTCAGCCAAAGTTCAAGCGATGGCGCAGCTCATCGAGCAGCAGGTCAGCAGCGCTGGCGACGTTCTTGGCACCGGCGACACGCTCCTCGCGCAGCAAATTATTGCTGTGGATAATCAGGTCGACGCCCTGCAGCGCGAGATTGAAGAAAAGGCCGTTATAACCATTGCCCGCCGCCAGCCGGTTGCGGTCGATCTCCGCGAGGTGGTCGGAGCGTTGCGCATTTCCAACGATCTCGAGCGCATCGGCGATCTGGCCCAGAACGTAGCGAAACGGGCGGTGCTGTCGGCGGAGGAGTTCCGGGCGATTAACGGGGTTACGCTCCGGCTCCAGCAGATGACCGGAATGGTCGTTGAGCAATTGCAAAACGTCATGCAAAGCTATGTAACCAAAAATGCGGGTACGGCAGTGGAAGTTTGGCGCGCAGACCAGGAGGTCGATGCTCTCAACAACTCTCTGTTCAGAGAGCTTTTGACCTACATGATGGAAAACCCGCGCAATATTACGTTTTGCACGCATATGCTTTTCTGCGCCAAGAATATTGAGCGCATGGGCGACCACGCGACAAATATCGCTGAAACGGTCTTTTACATGGTGAACGGAACATCGCTGCCGGGCGATCGCCCAAAAGCCGATGTGACCAGCCTTGAGACACTGCCTCCCGCCTGAGAGCGGGGGAAAAACTGGCGCGCCTGCAGCAACCTCAGTTGTTATGGCACGGCTTGACCGGGCCATCCATGAAAAATCTTGCGCACTCAGCATGTTACTGGATGGCCGGGTCATGACAGCAACGGGTGCAACCGATTTTTTCACAGCCCCTGACCGGGAGTGCTCACTAGAGCCTGTCCGCTTTTGATGGAATCAAAAGCGGGGCTCTAAGTCTTTGTTTAGCCGTGCGTCTTATCGGAAAAACCGCTCACACCTCCGGGTCAAGCCCGAAGGCATGCTTTTTCCGGACGCACTCTAAGCGTGGCGCTTGCCGTTCTCGAAGTTCAAGCTTCGCACGGACTGAAGTACTGTGAGCGCATGCCTCACCCTATCGGCGTGTTCTATGCGTTTGCGCTCGCGCGCATTGTACCACTTGGCTAAAATATTCTGCCGGAGTTCGCCGAGAACTTTTGCCGGCCGGAACCTCATGCGCACCTTTCTCTCCCGCTTTCAAAGCTGATTAGCTGGAACACCTAACGACAATTCCGCATTATTACAGAAACAGATTTACAAAACGGAAACCACGCCTCGCGAAGAAGCCCTCGCTCGCTCGCGCACTATTCGTTGTAGATATTCCGCATTTTGCACTTACTTGGCCGGCCCTTCAACAAAATGTTTGCCGCAATACACAATGCATTTTCGTATAATTGTGCATATCCCAAGACGCATTGAAACACATACCCATATTTACGCAGAATTAAGTGCTACCAAGGTAGAACGTAGCGAGTAAGACGGCTCGCGCCGATCTGCAATTGCGGTTGCGGAAGCTGCAGCAAACCGTCTGCGGCGAGTCAAAGATATTCAGGTTTTCCAGGGTAGCACGAACAGCAGCGTCAGGAAGGACTAGCGCTATGCCCTTTGCACAATGGACAGACGAATTTAGCGTTGGCATTGAAGAAATCAACAGCGATCACAAGAGGTTGCTTGAGCTTGTCAACGAGTTGCACGATGCTGTTCAAGCCGGAGCAGGCCGCAAGGTCCTTGGCAAGATCCTGGATGGGCTGATGCTTTACGTAAACTATCATTTCGCGCATGAGGAGGGGCTATTCTTACGCCTGAATTACCCCGGCTATGAAAGACACCGGCGCCAGCATCAGGCATTGACGATCACGGTCAAGGAAATCCACGAGGACTTTCAATCGGGTTCGTCGGACGCGCTGCCCCAGCAAGTCCTGGAGTTTCTGAAAAACTGGCTTTACGAGCATATCTTGGGGTCGGACAGGGCTTTCGGCGTGTTTGTCAACGGACGCGGCGCCGAGCTCCAACAGCAAGCCTATTCGTCTGCTGCACGCTAGCCGGCTAACGCATGCCTCGCCAGCCGCTGGAACGCCGGCAGCAGCAAAGCATTGCCCCTGCGCCAGTACCGCAGCCCGCCCTGCCCCCCGGCGAAACCCGTAGCCCGCACCCCACTTATCCGTAAGCAATCGCGAAATCCGGTTCATTTCATACTCTGTGCGCCTTTCCGGCTTTCGCATCGGAGAAGCCGCAGAGCCGGCGCTTCCTAACTCTTTGGCGCACATCCGATTGCCACCTGTTAACGCATGCGCGCGGCAATTTTCGCCCTTCGCGCCGCCTTTTCAATTCTCTCCTAATTTAACATAAGTCCTTTGAAAATCGGTTAAGCTCGAAATTCGTCGCAAGTAATTGATTTTCATGGCCAATATTTGCCGAAGCGCCCGCCCTGGCTGGTTAATTCGAAAGTTGCGAGTATATTTAAAAGGGTTTTGGAGTCGCAGAAATCGACCAAAAGTGGCAAAAGATTCGCAGAAAGACGGCGGCGGAAAATATGAGGGGCGCCCGTTTACCATTCGCGCATTAACTATAGTAAGGCCCTACGAAAAACGAACGAACTCTTAACCCGAAGGCTCACGTCCGGCGGGCGGCGCTATTCGCCCCAGGCAAAGCGAAGCGATCTCTTAAAAAGATCGCTCACATATACAACAACCTTTGTCTTTATTTGCGTAGCCTTGGCCGTCACACCTGTTGTGTCAGGCTCACCTGCTTTCACTGGCTGCTCTTCTGCTTTTACTGGCCGCTCTTCTGTTTTTGCCGTCTGCACGACTGTTAGGCGCCACGGTTTGGGTGGATTGCCTTTCTCATCGACTTTCCTGACCGCACCGGACTCGTCAAGCATCCACGGCGGCAGGTAGGAATGATCGTCCTGGTCAGCTGCGCTGGAGCTTCCGATGCGAAGCAAGCCTACAGAAATGTCGAAAGCTAAGTAAAGAACTACGAGAGCTAGCTTGAGCTTGGCAGACATTATTCCCCCATTAGGAATTCCATTGCCGAATATTGGAATCCAGCGCCACAAAGTAGGCCACAGCAATCCTTTGCGAAAGCAACCGCATGACCAGGCACGGCGAGTAATACCGTCGCGGTTGTTTGTTTGCTAATAAAGACTGCAAGTCGTGGCTAAAATGGCACAGATATATTACTTGGGTCAGCTCATCGGAGGCAAGTTCGCCCGAGAGCGTGCGGCAAATGGGTGCGAACTTGCCTCCGGCTGAATTAGCACCCGCTTACGCTGAAGGACGCGTCATATCCCTTCCGTCGTCCCCCCTCACCCCCGCCCTCTCCCCATGGGAGAGGGAGTCCCCGCTGTGCCAGTTGTTAGAGCGTCCCCTCTCCCATGGGGAGAGGGACAGGGTGAGGGGTAATGCCCTATGGATGGGACTCATCCTTCAGCGCAAGTTCGCCTAAGAGCGTGCGGCAAATGCGGGAGCGAACTTGCCTCCGGCTGCGCTAGCCGCTGACCTTGGCTGTCACGAAGCTGCGGGCGACCATCCTGGAGGAGCGAGTTCGAAGCCCTCGAAATGAAATGCGGGCGCGACGATGCAGCTTACGAGCGTCCAGGCGCCGGCGCTGGCTGCCTCCTGCCAGACATACGGCGGTACAACGCCCTGAAACACTTCGCCGGCTCCGGCATCGGGGCCAAGCCTGATCGTTTGCCGGCTTCCGTTAGGCTCGCAAAGTCCGAGAACCAGTGGCGCACCCGCCTGCCAAATCCAGATTTCCGAGGCGTCTATGCGGTGCCAATGCGAGCGCCCGCCGCCTGCAAGCAGAAACAGGATTGAGCTTGCCGCGCCCCTGCCGCCCGCTTCCGGCCGGTCCCGCCACAGCTCGCGGTAATAGCCGCCCTCGGGGTGGGGCGAAAGGTCCAAGGCTGCGCGCACCGCCGCTTCGGAAAGCGACGGATCGCGTAGATCGGGAGGGGACGCTCTCATGAAAATCCTTTAGAAGGGCGCCGGACCTCCGGCAGCGCATTCCATAACTCAGGCTTTCCTTTGCCGCTCCGCTACTGGGCCGCCGGCCTTTTTCCAGGCTGAAAAGCCGCCTTCGATGTGGCTTACGGAGGGCAGCCCCATGTCCATCAACGTGGCCGCTGCGAGCGCGGACCGCCAGGCGGATGCGCAATAAAGAATGAGCTGTTTGCCGGGCTCGAAGACCGGCTTGTAGTAAGGGCTCTCGGGGTCCACCCAAAATTCCAGCATGCCGCGGACCGCATGGAAGGCGCCAGGAATGGTTCCCTCGCGCTCAAGCTCGCCGGTTTCGCGAATGTCTACGAAGACAACGTCGGGATCGCCGAGCTTCGCTTGCGCTTCGGCCACGCTGAGCGTGTGAACCCGCGCCCGTGCATCCGCCACCAACTGCTTGTACCCGCGTTTCAGTCCCATGTTTCACTCCAAATCCGATTGATTGGTTCAGCAGAAGACCCCCCTCACCCCCGCCCTCTCCCCAAGGGGAGAGGGAGTTCGCTCGCAGCCGTTGTTAGGGCGTCCCCTCGCTCCTTGGGGAGAGGGACAGGGTGAGGGGGTCTTTTTCTGCCAACATGGCACATCGGGGGCCCTATACGGCCCCTTCCAAAAAATGAGCAAGATGGACGTCCGGCATAGGCTTCGAGAAGATCGACTCTATTCTGGCATCTGCACCGCCAAGGTGCTTCAGCACAGCCTGAACCACCTTCACCGGATAGTCGTCAGGCAAATCGTAGCGAACTAAGTTCAGCGTTCCAATCAGAAGCAAGCCAGCCGTGAGTTCGTGCGCCATTTCGAGATCGTGGCGAAGAACGCCCGCTTCGACGCAGGCATCGACAGCACGCTGAAGGTCGCCGCCAAGTCCGGTGCGGCGATCTTCCCCCGAAAGCACGGTGCGCAGGATAAACCAACCCCAGGTCTTGTCGGCCTGACTGAGTTGGAGGCAGGAGAGAAGCCCGAATGCGAAAGCCTCGGCGTGATCGGAAGTGCGATCGGCGAGCTGGCGGTAGACTTCCTTTGTGTAATTGCGGGATGCGTCGACGACGGCCGCGGCCGCTTCCTCCTTGGAAGTGAAGTGGTTATAGAACGAGCCGTACCCCACACCTGCAGCTTCGGTTATGTCCTGAATAACCAGGCCTTCGAGACCGCGGTTTGCAATTATTTCGTAAGTGGCTTTCATCAGCCGCCGGCGGGTATCTCCCCTGCGCTTTTCCGCGCGGGTTTTCGGAAGCTCCTCCGGCTCCCAGCCAGCTAAATCCGTTGCAGGCTGTTTTTGCAAAACGGCTACTCCCTCAAACACAAACCATGCGTTGAGCTATCGTATCACGAATCTCACGTTTTGTTGAATGGCCAGGTTTCCAAAAAAGCCGCCGTCCTTGCATGAGCGTCATGCCCGCGAAGGCGGGCATCCATGTCAGCCAAATACATCGCTCTTACATATGCTTAGCATGGGTCCCCGCCTTCGAGCGTGTGAAAAAATTGCCGGCACCCATTGCTGTCATGGCCGGGCTTGACCCACGGCTGTCCGGTTTAATTTTATGGACGGAGCGCATGACATTGATTCTACTCCTATCCGGACGTTTCGCGACGATCTGGACACGAAAAGGGATCAATGCCATG
>JBKQNN010000080.1:0-2550 GCA_052145975.1 Rhodomicrobium sp.
CGCATGGCATTGATCCCTTTTCGTGTCCAGATCGTCGCGAAACGTCCGGATAGGAGTAGAATCAATGTCATGCGCTCCGTCCATAAAATTAAACCGGACAGCCGTGGGTCAAGCCCGGCCATGACAACGGAAGGCGTTTCGCTGCCGCAACTGCCGGATTTAGGTTGAAATAACACATATAACTGTTGCTTGCTGTTAACCATTTCTGCAACCTCAGGTTTGGATTTGTGGTTAACCCGCGCAACAATCTAATATTAACGGGTGTTTTCGAATCGTGGAATTCGACCTAAAGTGGCAGAAGATTCGCAGAAAGACGGCGGCGGAATAGATGGGGCGTGCTCATTAACCAACCCAAAAGTAACCATGGTACGGCGCTACGGGCTGACTATGCTGCCGAGCCTACTCCGCCGAAGCGGCCTCCGGCTACCAGGGCGGAAGGACCGACTCGCGATGGGGGCCGCGTCCAGTTCGGCGCACTGCGCGCTAGAAAAGGCGGTCCAACCATTTGCCCGGATCGGCGATGAACTCTTCCCACGTACACAACACGTGAAACTCTTCATGTTCGAAGTCTGCGAAGGCCAGTTTGCCGTTGGCGGGGGACCAGACCAGGAGACCCCGGGCGCTGTAATTGTCCGCTTCGGCGAGCAGATCGAAGAACCTGCGGCCCTGCCAGTTGGTTTCTGGGACATCGGTAACGGGATGAAAGCGGATGCCTCCAACGATGCTGTTCCCCAGCTCCATCCGCCGGTCATCCGAGCGAAGCAGCTCGATCAACGCCGCCGGAACGCCTTCGCCGGCCAACGCCTTTGCGCGCAGTTCCTCATCGTGAAGTTCGGCTGGCTCCAGGTTTTTCAGATACGCTTGTACCTCCGCGTGGCCGTGTGTTGACGCTTCCAGATAGGGCCGGAAGCCGTAGGCGTCCGTCAACAACACATCAGCACCGTGTTCGACGAGCAGCTTCACCATCGGAAGTTCGCCGTAGGCCGCCGCCACGGCCACCGCAGTGGGGTTGTTTGGAAAAACCTGATCGGGCGCGTGCAGGTTCACGTCGATTCCCTGGGCGATGAAGAATTCGACCGCGCGATATTGCCTATGGAAAACGGCCTGCCGGAAGACGCAGCCGCCATCGGCCTCCACCTTGAGGCCAAGCTCGGCGATAACGGGCAACAAATCGTGACGGTCGCTATAAAGTGCGGCGCTGTATGCGTTTTTTCCCACGTTGTCCACTGCGTCGATCTTCGCGCCATGGGCGGCCAGCTTTCTGAGCGTTTCCGCCTTGCAGTTGCTGGCGGCTGCCACGATGGCCGGACAGCCCTCCACATTCAAATCGGCGCCGCGCTCCAGCAGGAAATCGGCCACGCGCAATTTGTCTTCGATAAGCGCAATGTTTATGGGAAGCTCCCGGCTGTACACGGTGACTTGCATGGGCGCGTCGATATTCCAACCCTCTCCGATGCGACGCGCCAGGGCTTCGAGATCCTCGGCCATGATCAGTTTGGTGTCTTCCGTCAGTGCAGTTTGATCGCCGAATAAGCGGTATCTCGTCATGCGTCCCCTCTTGCGCGTCTTAAATTGTTCTGGATTTCGATCGGCGATGCAATGCCCTGCCTACTGTGCGTCTCCGGCGCTGGCCGCCCAACTTTTGCGCTGCGGGCGCGCGGCCCAACGAGTATACCGCGCGCCACGCGAAACGTACTCGAAATCAAGGCGCGGCGCCGTTGGGCAAGCCAGGAACGTTTGCTTAGTGTGGTGCCGCTGGTATCTGCCGTTACAATGATGGCGGGCATCGTCCCTTGTTTCGCCACTTTGCAGAATCCAAATGTCCTATGCCGAGGATAGCATAGCGAATCAAGGAGATAGAAATATGAACAGATCGGCGCTCACGGCCGTCGCCATGAGCTTTGGCCTACTCGCCTCGATGACCGGCGCCCAGACGGCGAGCGCCATGGCCGCGATGCCGATGGGGGCTTCGGCTGGCTCAACATCGCAGGCCGCGATAACTCAAGTCCAATTTCGCCGCGGCGGCTTCCGTGGTGGATGGCGTGGTGGCTATCGTCCGGGCTATGGGTGGCGTCCAGGCTACGGATGGGTGCCGCTAGCGATCGCAGGTGCCGTAGTTGCCGGTGCCGTTGGTGGCGCCTACGGCCCTGGCCCCTATCCCTACGGCCCTGCCCCTTACGCTTATGGACCGGGACCATATGGACCGGCGCCATACGGACCTGGCCCCTACGACGGTCCGCGGTATTAGCCGGAGGACGGCGTGCGCGTAGCCCCGAGCGGGCGACTACGCGCATTACCCCTCACCCTGTCCCTCTCGGCAAGCTCGCCTTGGCGAGCTTGCAGCTTAGAGCGTCCGCATTCGCAAGCGAATGCGGATGGGGGAGAGGGGACGCCCGAACACCGGCTGCAAGCGAGTTCCCTCTCCCTATGGGAGAGGGCTAGGGTGAGGGGTAATGCGCTATGGCTATGACTCATCCGTCAGCGGTAGCGGGCTCTAGGAGGCGGCGCGCTCTTCGCCCAGCACATCGCGGTAGATGTCCGCAAGCGGCA
>JBKQNN010000081.1:0-4820 GCA_052145975.1 Rhodomicrobium sp.
CAGCGCGCCGCGATCAAGGCGGAAACGCCGCGCGCCTCCACAGGCGCCAGCGCGCCGGCACTTTCGGCGGCGCGCTAAGGGCTCGCCCGGAAATAACTGCGCCATCTGGCTCGGCAGGATAGCAATCCGTAGCGCCGTACCATGGTAAATTTTCGGTTGGTTAACGGGCACCCTGGATCTTTTCCGCCGCCGTCTTTCTGCGAATCTTTTGCCGCTTTAGGTCGAATTCCACGATACCAAAATACCCGTTAATATTAGATTGTTGCGCGCGTTAAGCATAAATCCAAACCTGCAGTTGCGGCAATGGTTAACAGCAAGCACAGGTTACTCGTTTAGTATCAATGAGTTATTATTCCGTAATAGTCTTATGTGCTGCCGGAATCGCTTTTTCTTGGCAGCGCGCTGCAGGAGTAAGAAAATCGAGCCCGCGGGCGTGCATTGGCAGAAGATGTTGGTTTGCTTGTATTTAAAAAATGCTGGCGCCGCAGTATGCAAGGAAGCTTATTTGCAGGGATATGCCTACGCCACGGGCTTTGAGCGCCAGCACGAGCCGGGCGTGGCGAATAGAGGCCGAACGTTGCCGGTCGAATACTTTCCAACTCATTGGGGGCATCCCCGTATTGTCATGGCCGGGCCGGCCCGGCCATCCATGCGGCAAGGATCGGCGCGCGTTTCAAGGCATGGGCTCCGGCCATCCACCAATGCGTTGAACACGCAGGATTTTCCTGGATGGCCCGGTCAAGCCGGGCCATGACAATTGAGTTTGTTGCGATCTCCTGCGCGGCGTTAGCGCATCGGTAAGGAGCTATGGTCCACCATTGCATCATGAGAACGCGCGGGCGCGGTCAGGAGGCTTGCTATGGCTTTATTTGTGGGACTTGAGAGCGAAGCCGGGGCGGCTGCCGGGAGGCGGGGCGCGCGGGCGGGGCGCGCGGGCCGGTGCAGTTTCCGGGGAGTGTCCCTTGCGCCAAAAGGTAAACGTGTGGCGCCGCGGTCAGCCGCTGAAAAACGCAGGACTTGGGAGACCCACCCTATCGGGCATAGCTAACAAACCGCTAAACCGCGCCGTACACGGACTGAAGCGAAGCCCAGATCGAGCCGGCGCCGGAGTGCTTACAATGCGGGATTCTCGGGCTTGGTGAGGGCGAACGAGGGCCTTTGCGCGAGCGTGACGAACCAGGCGGCGACGGTTGGATTGCGCGCCTTCCAATCACTCTCCGGGTAGCGGAATTCGATGTACCCAAGCGCGCTGCCAAGCCCCAAATGGGCCAGGTTCACGGGCCCTTCCAGTTCGGCTGCATGCTGCTCGAACCATTCGATGCCGGAGACAACCCTGTCCCATTGATCGGCGGTCCACTCGGACCAGCGGTAGGGTTCCGGCCGCAACGCTGTCTCGTAACGCGCAAGGACGGCTGCCTCGCATATCCCTTGCGCCAAGGCGTGGTTCGTCAGCACGCGCCAGCGCGCATCGCCTTCGCGCGGGACGATAGCGCCCCCGCCGGCCATTGCGTCGAGGTACTCGCAAATCACCGTCGAGTCGAAAATCGTGATACCCTCCGCGGTGACGAGCGCCGGTATCTTGCGCAAGGGATTGTGCGACCTCGCATAGTCCCGGTTCGGCTTTCCAGGCGCGACTTGCACGTATTCAAGCTGGATGCGATCGCCAAGGCCAAGCTCGATGGCGGCGGCCCGCACTTTTCGCGCGAAAGGAGACGTAGGGGCGTAGAGCAGCTTCATAGTTGCGGACCTTTCCGAGCCTGCCGGCGTTAGAGGGGTGCCGATGCCTTCAAATCGTGCCTGCGTGAGGACGATGATAGCGCACGCGGTCTTGTGGCAAACCGAAACTTCGGTTATTCACCGCTAAGCCCCCGCCGGCCGGAGTCTTGCATGAAGTGGATGTACCTATATATTGCTATTTCTGGCGAGGTGGTCGCCACCTCCGCGCTCAGAGCCTCGGAGGGGTTCACCAAGCTTGGCGCTTCCGGACTGGTTGTGGCCGGCTACGCCATCGCCTTCTACTTCCTGTCGCTGACGCTTAACACCATCCCGATTGGCGTTGCCTACGCGGTTTGGTCGGGCGCCGGGATCGTTCTCACCTCGATTATCGGCTGGCGGCTTTTTGGCCAAGCCCTCGACCTTCCCGCGCTGATCGGCATCGCACTTATCCTCGCCGGCGTGGGCGTAATCAATCTTATGTCGGGCGCCGCGACGCATTAATTGTAGTCGCGCGCGGCCCCAAAATCCTTTGTTTGCACAAAGCGGCGGAAGCCATTATATTGGCGTCGACCCTTCGATTGCGGGTTCTCCCACACAATCGGACAAGACGCCCAGGAAGCCGGGATACGCGCTTCCAGGATAGGAGGAAATTATTTATGGCCGATAGACCCTTGATGCCCAAGGCCACTGCAGTTTGGCTCGTGGAGAACACCTCGCTTACCTTCGAGCAGATCGCGGATTTTTGCGGCCTGCACGTGCTGGAGGTGAAGGGCATTGCCGATGGCGATGTCGCGCACGGTATTCGCGGCTCCGATCCTATGGCCTCTGGTCAGCTCACGCGCGAAGAGATCGCCCGCGCCCAGAAGGACCCTTCCTACCGGCTGAAATTGTCCCGGTCGAAGGTGTTCATCCCCGAGTCGAGGACGAAGCGGGCGCCGAAATACACGCCCGTGTCGCGCCGCCACGACCGGCCCAACGCCATTCTGTGGCTCTTGCGCCATCATCCCGAACTTCGCGACGCACAGATCATGCGGCTTGTCGGCACGACCAAGACGACCATCGAGGCCATCCGCGAACGCACGCACTGGAACGCGGCCAACCTTCAGCCGCAAGACCCGGTGGCGCTAGCGCTGTGCTCGCAGACCGACCTCGATCATGAGGTGCAAAAAGCCGCCAAGCGCGTCGAAGAGGAGAAGCCAGAGGCTCCCGTGCCCGCCGGCGTTACGCTGCAGCCGGCCGCCGACCAGCCCTACCTCGAAGATATCGAGGAGTGGAAATAACGCCGGGATCTCCGCTTGCTTGCTTCCCTCCAACTGCGGCAAAAAGGCCCCTCTTCATACCAATCGCCATAAGCTTGTCAGCAATTTGTTAGCCATGTTCGACTGGGATGGTCCGCCAATCCTGCCATTCCCGGCGGCTGGGCGCGGCGCAGCGCGTTTACCTTTTGACGCGAGCGCCAATCGCCAGAACTCACCCAGGCCCACGCCGCCGGGTCCCGCGGCCGGCCACCCAGGCCACGCTCCCAATCCTGCAAATACCGCCATTCAATGCCTCCCGGCTGCGCCTACGCCTTCTCACGGCGCTATCGTGGACCACAGCTCCTTACCGATGCGCTAACGCCGCGCAGCGCAATAGCTGACACAGCAGGATGAGGTTTTTCGCCATTCCCGGCAGGCGCCCGGAGTAAGACTCGAAGCAGCGTGGCCAAAGCAAAACCTTGCAAGAGGCCGCCTTCTATTTTGGCCGCCTGGCTCGCGCTGCCCCTTGAGGCCTATGGCTCAGGCATTTCCATGCAGACAGTCCTCCTTGCATACTGCAATGCCTGCATTTTTTAAATACCCGCTAACCCATATCTTCTGCCAATACATGCCCGCGGGCTTGACTTTCTTCCTCCTCCGCCGTGCTGCCAAGGAAAAGCAATTCCGGCAGCGGACAAGCTGAATACGGACGAATAACTCATTGATATAACACGATTAACTATCGCTTGCCGTTAACCATTTCCGCAACCGCAGGTTTGGATTTGTGGTTAACGCGCGCAACAATCTAATATTAACGGGTATTTTGGAGTCGTGGAATTCGACCTAAAGTGGCAAAAGATTCGCAGAAAGACGGCGGCGGAAAAGATGGCGCATGCCCATTAACCAACCCAAAATTTACCATGGCGCGCCCCCACGGCTATCTATCCCCGCCGCTGATTCCGGTAAGGTGGGCAGTGAGCGCTCTTACGAACGCGCAACCCTCGAAACCCCACAAGAGATCGAAATGTGACGCTCGATACCCTGTGCCCCCTCTCATGTCGCGGTTGGGTCGCAAGCCGACCTTCGAGAAAATCGAACTTAAGGCGGCTAACACTTCAAAAGCGGGCGTTCTCGGCTACGCCCAGGTGAACTTGATCCGAACCGGTAACTCCCAGCCTGCAGTAGCAGTGAGCCTGGACTGAAGGACGATTCCGCGGCCGCTTCTGCTAGGTTTACAAGATGCGCCGGATTGGCTGGCACGCCTAATAACATGGCTATTTGAATGTGATGTTTAGCCGTTCCTCTAATAGCCGGTTGAGAACAAAAACCTCTATATTATTTAGGGCATCCTCCCTGGAAAGAAAAAATTTGGTGCCGCTGTCGTCCGTCTTTGCCTTAATGACCATGCGCCTGACGTCACCGCCAATCGCGGTCACGACTCCTTCGTTTTCCAAGTCGGTATCCCAACACACAATGTACCGCACATTGTTCAGCGAATGGTTGAACGACGCAGTCAAGCGCCATTTACACTACGCTCGTCGCGGCGGCAGCGCTTGCCGCAGCCACGATCAATGAATGAGGCGAAGTTGGCGGGGCGCCGCTCGGAATTCCCGGCAAGCCTTCGTGAAAGACTTCGAGCGGATAGTCACAGCTCATCGACAGCGGATGAGCAATGCAAAGATCCTGCGTCGTTGATGCGTTTATGAATAAGCCTGCGACTCCGATGACCAAGGAAGCATCGAAGAGACGTTTGTAGGACACCGCAGTTTCCTTTCTGAAACAGACGAATCTCTTAACACGATTCTCACAGCGGCGTTGGCGACGGCACAATGGCCAAATCGCATTTTCCCCGGCTTCCTTGATTTT
>JBKQNN010000082.1:0-7832 GCA_052145975.1 Rhodomicrobium sp.
CTGCCGACGCTTCGCCTGCACCCTCACGGATACCTGCGCACGGCTCGGGGCCGATGTGGTTTGCTAATCCTTCATCGCAGTGGACTCTCACCACCTACTCCTTGCCGATCTCTCGGCGCACTCCGCTCTCGGCCTCGAACGGAAGGAAACAATAGAGCCTTTTCTTGATTATACTTACTTATATAAAATGGGCATTTTTGCCGAACGAACCCAATTTTCCCCTGTGATATCAGCTTCCAGCCTCAAGCGCCATATGGGCGGTCATCCGTTCGCGGGCCTTTGAAACTCTGCTTAGATGGTGACGCCCCCATCCGCTACACCGGGCTGCGGCCGCAAACTATAGGCCGCGCGCCCAGGCGGGACGCAGCCGCGCTGCCTCGGGCGAGGCGATGGCCTCGCGCAATTGCTCAAGCAGCCGTGACTTGTCCGCCCCGAGCGTGCCTTTGAGTACCAGCCAGTTCGAAGCGTGGTCGCTGCGGAACACGGTCCGTTTCAGCTCAAGCGCCGAAATAAACGCCTCAATTTCCAGCATCAGGCCCAGCACGCTGAGCGGCTCCCAGCCAGGAAAACCGGCGCGCAACCGCTCCTCGCCCTTAGGGAAGCTGACCACCAGCGTGGCGAGATATTCGGGCTGCGCGGCGTTCATAAGCGCCGCGGAGTTCGCCGCGTGCTGTTGCCACAGCGCTTGCCCGCCCAGGCCGTTCAGAATCATCACCGAGCGCTTGATCCCCGCCTCGCCGAGCTTTTGCAGCGCATCGAGCGCGGTCGCGAACGTCTCCCCTTTGTTCACCCGCCCGAGCACTTCGTCATCGCCTGACTCGACGCCGACATAGACGATCGAGAGGCCAAGCGCGGCCAGCTCCTTAAGCTCTTCCTGCGATTTGTTGCGCAGGTTGCGCGGCAGGCAATAGCTCGACACGCGCCGCACGGCGGGCAGTTCGCGGCGGATGGCCTCAAGCATTGTCACGAGGCGGCGCGTTGAGAGCGTCAACGCGTCGCCGTCGGCCAGAAAAACGCGCCGGACCTCGCCGCCGAACTCCGCGCCGCAGCGCCGGATGCTTTCCAGCACCTCCTCCTGGCTACGCGGGCGGAAGCGCTTTTGTGGCGCGGTGTACATCTCGCAGAAGGTGCAGCGGTTCCAGGAACAGCCGTCCGTCAGCGGCAAAATCAGCGATTCCGCCTCGCTCGGCGGCCGGAAGACGGGTTCAACGTAGCGAATGGGGCCGGTGTGCATGGAATCGGCGTTATCCTATGGCGGCGAAGCTGGCAGCAGGTGCTGCCCAAATCCTATCGATGTTTCGCAAACGCCGCCAGTTGTAGCAAGAAGCGAATTTTTGCCTGCCAACTCGCTAAAGTTTGCCGCCTTGAAGCTACCAAATTGAAAAAACTGATTCACTATAACCTAGACCTTAGCCTGTGGCGCGGGCCGCAGGTTTCGGTGAATTTCCACAGGAGCGGCAAATGAGAACGTGGATCAAGCGGAGTGTTGTCTTTGCTATGGCGGCGGCGTTTATTTCTACAAGCGTGGCGCCGGCATCGGCTTACGGATGGTATCGGGGCGGCCCTGGCCCAGGCTTTGGCGCAGGCGTCGCCGCCGGCATCCTTGGGCTTGGCATTTTGGGCGCGGCCGCGGCCGAACGCGAGCGGGCTTATTACTACGGCTATTATGGCCCTTATTGCCATCCGGGCCCGCTCGAATGCCACATGTACGACGCGCCATGCTTCCACAACGAATATGGCGAGCCGGTCTGCCCGCCGGTCGAGCGGCGCTGCTTCCGCCGCCCAATTTGCGACTAGCGGTGCGCTCGCGGGCGGCTCAAGTCTTAGAGCGCGGGCCCTTGCGGATCGTGACGTAAAGGGCTCCGCTGCCGCCGTGCTTCATGGAGGATTCCGTGAAGCTTACGACATGCGTACGCATCGAAGGCTCGCTCAGCCAGTGGGGCACGAGCCGGCGCAGAACGCCCCGCTCTTCTGAGGTCCAGAAATCGCGGTTCGCTTCGGCTTCCGCGCTAGCACCTTTGCCAGTGATAATCAACACGTGCCGATGGCCCTCCGCCTGGCAGCGGGCGAGGAAGCGCCGCAGCGCCGCGTAGGCGTCTTGCTGACGCAGGCCGTGAAGGTCGAGCCTCGCGTCGATCTCGCGGCGTCCTCGCGCGATGCGTTTGGCAGCCCGAGGGTCGAACGGCTCGGGCGGGGGTAGCGCCGCGGGCCTATTCATTGTCTTCGCGCTGGGCTTTACCGCAGGCTGCGGCGGCGGGTTTTGAGCCTCCGCCGGTTCCTGGTGGGGCTTTGCAGGGATCGCCGCCTCTGAAGGTTGGGGTGCATGGGTTTGGAGCACGGCACGCCGCTTGCGCGCCAGCGGCTCGTCGCGGCGCGTGACCTTGGCCCACAATTCCAGCTCCTCCTTCGAGGGGAACCGCCTGCGCCTGCGGCCTTCCATATCGCTCTCCGCCAGCCCGGCGCCGCTTAGCGCCTTGGCCGCAATACAATAAATTCGCACCTGTGCCGGGCGCGGCCCGCGAATCGGCGAGCATCGGCGCCCATTCCCGCAAAGATGTCCCCGCGCTGCGGCCCCGTTATCGCCGAACCGGTGTCCTGCGCGACTAGAAGCCGCCGGAGCGGCCCCGCCTCGAAGTCAAGCTCCGGCGCTGCTACCCATATAGGGGTTCCGGGTGCGTGGTAAAGCGGATCGGCCGCCAAGCTGCGCCCTGGCCGGAGTTCCGCGCCGCAGGACCCTCTTGGCGCGGCCGCCGCATGCTCCAGCTCTCTGAAAAATATGTAGGATTTGTTTTCGTTCAGGAAAAGCCGCGGATCGGGCTGGGCGCGCAGCCAGGCGAGCATTCCTTCGAGGTCTGCCTCCTCGCGGGTAAGGTGGCCCCGCTCGACAATCACCTTCGCAACCGACGTGTAAGGATGGCCGTTCTTGCCGTCGAAGGTGAGGCGCACTGTGCTGCCATCGTCGAGTTCGATCAGGCCGGAGCCCTGAACGTGCATGACGAAGAATTCCAGGGAGTCCGCCACGAAGAGGATTTCCAGGCCCCTGCCCGCCAGAACGCCCGCCTCGATCTCCGCACGCGTATAGTAAGGTTCGAAGCCGGCCGGGGTTTCCCGTGCCGCGGTAAGCCCCTGGTTGCTCAATGGATGCCCCGGCAACAGGGGGGATAGATCTGGCGGCCTCCGGTACACCGGCACTGGAAATGCAGCCGATTTTTGCCGCGAGCCCTTTAAAACCGGCTCGAAGTAGGAGGTCAGAAGGCCCGGTGCGGCTAGAACCCGGAAAGCGGCGAAAGTCTTCTCGAAAAAGCCGCGCGCTTTTTGGCGGTCCCCAAGCAGGGATTGCACGCCAGCTGGGTCTGGAACGGGCTGGCCTGTCAGGCTGGCCGATTGCAGATAGCACTCTAGCGCAGCGGAGTGGTCATCCTCCGTCCAGCCGGCGATTGCCCCGAAATCGATTGGCTCCAGGCCGGGCGGCGTTACCCCGGCCCTGGAATGCTGCCAGCGCCAAAGCTCGCCCTGCGGGTTCGCCGCCACCGGCCCCTAGCCCTCGACGGAATCCGTGGCAACAAGCCGCCAATTTGGGTCTGGCGATGCCACATCCCGCTCGAAGGTCCACACATCGGTGACGCGGCGGACCGACTTGAGATCGCCCTCGACGACATTGCCCATCTTGTCGCGCACGGCCGTGACGAGCTCGCTCACAAACCGCACGGTGATATGCGCCACGTGCCCAGTCAGATTGGCGTCCGTTGGATCGGCGGACAAGATGCCGACAAAGCTGAACTCAGTCGTTTCGTCCCTGGATTCGCGTTCGGCGATGACCGCGTTGAAGCTGTCGTAGACCTCGGGAGAAAGCAGGGTGCGCAGCATTTTCCGGTCGCCCTGGGCATAGGCGGTGACGACCGTCTCGTAGGCGGCCTTCGCACCCTTAAGGAACGCGCCGATCTCGAAAGACGGATCGGCGGCCGCAATTTCACGCAGCGGCTGCAACGCACCGCTATCCGCGGGCACGCTGCTCAACCGCTCGTCGACGCTTGGGCTCCCCGGTTTTGGCTCGGGCACCCGGACTTGAGCCCTTGGCAGGGTAACGACATTGCTGTCGCGCTCGCGGGGCGAAGCCGCATCGGGGGCGGCATAGGGGTCTAAACGCGGCCGTTCGGTTCCGGTCTTGCGGCCAAGCACGCTTCTGAGCCGGAAAAAAATTATGATCGCAACCGCGAGAAGCAGAATATTGGTTAGATTCAAGATGTCGTTGCTCTCCAAAGCCGCCCCTCCGGCCCTGAGGCCCTTTAAGTTGTACGACCGAATACCGTGATATAAGCTTTCTGAACCGAGCTGGCTATAGGCTGAAGACCTTTCCTAGCATAGGCCAAATTTGCGGCGCGGTTTCGCCGCATTGCGGCCTTCCCCAACATATTAGTTTTGCCACCATATTATGGAAGGCATATTTCCGGATCCAAACCAAGGCAGGCGGCCAATGCCATTCCTCATCTTCTTCCTTATAATCTCGCTGCCGGTGATCGAGGTCGCTTCGATCGTCTGGGTGAGCCACTTGGTGGGTCCGCTTGCGACCTTCCTGCTTCTGGCCGCCGGCGTCGCCTTCGGGGCTTTTCTCATCCGCTCGCAAAGCATGACCGTGGGACGCCGGGTTTTCGAGGCCATGCAAGCCGGAACACCGCCAGAGCAGCCGATGCTGGACAGCGGCGCGGTCATTCTCGCCGGCATGCTTTTTATGATTCCGGGGTTTTTTACGGACATCTTGGCGATCTTGCTCCTGCTTCCCGAGGCGCGGCGCTGGATCTGGCGCGGCATTTCCCTTGGGATGCGCGGCCGCACGGCGTGGACGGTCCAGACGCGGACGCGGGAGGGGCCGCCGCCGAAGCCTCATCGCGCCGCCGATGTGATCGACGTGGATTTCACCGAAATTCCGAAAGAGCGGGATAACGGAGACCGCCGGGGGCACAAGGACTCGCCCTGGGGGAAAACGTGATGCCGCTTCCGTCTCGCCGCCGCAAAAGCCTCCGTTTCCTTGCTTCTCCCCGAGGAGAGAAGGGACGCTGTTGCATCCGCTAAGCAAAGAACTGGCAGTCCTCTCTCGCCTCGGGCGGGAAGAGAGACAGAGTGATTTGATAGGAACTTTGGAAAATTAACCGGGTTCAGTAATACCAAACCCGGGCGATTGCTTCGCAATGTCCCGCTCGTCGCCCGCCTTCGCCGGTGCGGGCTCTGTCCTTCCCCAAGCAAGCTCGCCCGCGTTATATTGGGTGGCAATAGGCCGATTGCGGTCCTCACGCTGTTCTTGCAATCCCGTGGCGGCTATGTCGGCTTCCAGATCTTATTGCTGCTGTCTCTGGCAAGGCTGAAAAGACTCCGCCCCCGACCCACAGCAGGCGAAGTCAGTGGCACATTTTGTATTGCGCCACTGCGGCAGCTTTCCTTCGAAAACCAGGAGCTCTGACTTCAGATCGCAGCGGGCCTCCGGGCGTGGCGCAAAGTCGGCCATTCACATTATGTCATAATGGGATGGTAACCTCCGGCCCTGGAATTCCTGGGGGGACTAATGCGTTCGATTTTTCTGTGTATCCTTTTGCTTTGCGCCTGCTTCACTGCCGCTCCGGCCGGCGCTGACAACCGCGAAGAGCCGGAGATCGGCCAGGGCAACCTGCCCGAGGTGTTGCGCCACAGCGCGTCAATCCTCTAAAGTGCCTAGCCCATATGCTAGACGCTAGCGCCAAAACTTTTTCTTGATTTCGAGCGAATTCGAGCAAGCGCGCCGAGGCAGGATGCCGGAAATTTCCTTTTGGCCAAATGACCATCTGGTCAATTGGCCAAAGACCTCAGACTTCAGCGCAGCTTGCGGCCGTCCTCGATCATATCGGCATCGTTGATTGTGAAGCCCTGCTCCCGCAAGCACGACATGAGGATGTAGCGCAACGACACCATTTTCTCGGCGGCCCGCTTCTTCAATTCAATCCAAACATAGTCCGGCAACTCGAACCGGGTGAGCACCATCCGCGAGCGCGGCGTGCTTTCTGCCTGGGCCTTTGCGATAGCCGGTTTACGCAGCTTGACTGCCGCCCGCATCGCAAGTGCCGGCACTTCTTCAAACGCAGGCGTCTCAAGTTTTGGCGCCACGAGGGTGGGAATGCCCCTCTCGGCTGCCCTCGTTTCCAGACGCTCGTCAATCGGATCGAGTTCGACCGACAGGAAGGCAGGGCGCGTGCTTTTTTGTACAGACATGTTTCCCCCTTATACAGCGGCCGCGCGAAGCGGCGCTTTTGCCTGCGCCTCTTTGACGATGCTCTCCATTTCGGATGTCAGGGCGGCGATTTCGGCCCCTGCCCCGGCCACATCGCTGGGCGCCGGAGGCTGGCCTGTCAAAAACATCTCCTTGTAGGCCACCCGCTCCACCATGACGGTTCGGAAGATCGGCAAACCATGCCGGGCCAGCTCCTGATAGGCGAAATCGGTAACCCTCGTGCGCAAGGACGGCATCTTGGTCAACAGAAGGCGGTAAGGGATCGGCGCCCCCTTCTCTTCCGCCACATCCTTGATGTCAGAGACGACAACGAGCGCCTCGCGCAAATCGGGCTCGGACGCTTGCGCCGGGATTACCACCAAGTCCGAGCGCGCAATTGCTTTCAGAACCATAGCCTCACGTGCGCCAGCCAGGTCAATGAGGATGTGATCGACTTCGCCCGAGGCCGCCGCTTCACGGAATTCCTGTGTGAAGCGGTCGCGTTCGATTGCCTTGACCGTCAATCCGGTTACTTTCGCCTTGCGGCCCCAGCGTTCAAGCGTGCGGTTCTGGTCGAGGTCGATGATGAGTACCTGCTCGCCGCGCTGGGCAAGACGCGCTCCAACCGCGGCGCATGTCGTCGATTTGCCGACGCCCCCCTTGGAGGATGCAAAAGAAACAATCATGAAGGAACTCACTTGAACAAAGCCGAGAAAGGCCAATTGGGCAATTGGCAAAGATGTTATGCAATGTACCTTAAACAAACTGCTTGATTCAATAGGATACTTAAATAGCCATTTGGCCTGATGGTCAAGGGCACTCTTGCCCATTCGGTCAAAAGGCCATTTGGCGTTTTGTCTATTTGCCTATTTGGCCTGTTGCCCATTAGGTCAATTGTCCGCGATTATTTGGGCAATTGGGCAAACAGCCACTTGGACAACCGGCCCAAATAGCCAAATGGTCGCTTGCCCATTTTGGCGCTCGCTTATCGAGATCGCATCCTTCGAAAAAAATTGCGCCTAGCCGGACAGTCGCGCATCTTTGCTGGGGCTGGTTCCTGGCGGCGGCCTCTTGAAGCATGAACCGCCGAGCCAAATGGCCTATTGGGCAAATTGCCAGATGGGCTCTTGGTCAACTGGCCATTAGAGCGGCTTGCCCTTGGTGAAGCTTCGATTGCCATAGAGGCCGAATCCTCGCCTCCTGGCAAAACTCTAACGGACCTCAACCCGGCACCGCAACCCATATTGCCAACTTGATCGGCGCAGCGATTCGAGGCCGCACAGGCCGGGTCGCAGCCAATAGGGCAGGGGGCACCGCAAGCGACCGGTTAACGGGCCGTCGACCGGCCGCGCCGATTCGGACCGCGGTTCATTTCGCCAACGCAGGGCACCTTTGAAGAACCATCGCAGAATGCGGCGGTGCGACCATTCACGGACAAAGCTGAGGTGAAAAACGAAATTTGATGCTCAAAAGAACCCGGTTTTTTCACCTCATATTTCACCTTGAGGTTCAAATTAGGGGAAGTTCAGATTATTAACCCCTTGATTTTAATGGTACCGCTGCCCCGGCTCGAACGGGGGACCCCCAGATCCACAAT
>JBKQNN010000083.1:0-37281 GCA_052145975.1 Rhodomicrobium sp.
CCGGGGTCGAGGAAGAGATGAAGCGCGAACGCCGGGTTAAGATCGTCGCCACGCTTGGCCCCTCGAGCTGCCAGCCGGCCGCCATGGAACAGCTCGTGCAGGCGGGCGCGGACGTGTTCCGCATCAACATGAGCCATTCGAGCCATGAGGATCTCAGGACTTACGCTGCGTCCCTTCGCGAGCTTGAAGACAAATACGGCCCCATCACGATCCTGGCCGATCTGCAGGGCCCAAAGCTTCGCATCAGCTCGCTCGCCGAAGGCCAGATCCGGCTTGAGCGCGGCCAGCGCATCGTTTTCGACGCCAATCACGCCCCCGGCAACGCCGAGCGCGTCGGTCTCCTGCACCCCGAGATTTATGCGGCGGCGGAACCGGGCCACACGCTGCTCATCGACGATGGCAAGCTCAACTTGCGGATTCTTTCGGTTGCTCCTGGCCGGCTGGTAGCGGAGACCGTCACCGGCGGGATTTTATCAAGCCGCAAGGGCGTCAATCTACCCGATGCGATTTTGCCGATGGGCTCGATGACCAACAAGGATCGCGAGGATTGCGAGGCGGCCCTCGATGCCGGCGCCGATTGGATTGCGGTTTCCTTCGTGCAACGCGCGCAGGACATCCTTGACGTGAAGGCAATAGTCCAGGGCCGCGCCTGGGTCATGGCTAAGATCGAAATGCGCGCGGCGGTCTCCGCCATGATCGATATCCTCGACGAGGCCGACGGCATCATGGTGGCCCGCGGCGACCTTGGCGTCGAACTGCCGCTGGAGCAAGTGCCGGGGCTGCAAAAGCAGCTTCTCCGCGCGGCACGCCATCGCGGCAAGCCGGTCGTGGTTGCGACCCAAATGCTTGAAAGCATGATCGCCTCGCCCGTTCCGACGCGCGCGGAAGTGTCCGATGTTGCCACCGCCGTGTTCGAAGGCGCGGACGCCGTTATGCTTTCCGCCGAATCCGCGACCGGCAGTTATCCTGCCGAGGCGGTCGCTACCATGGACCGCGTCGCCCGCGAGGTCGAGAAGGACCGGAGCTACGAGAGTATCCTGCATTTCAGGGAGTCGAGCGCCAATCTTACGACTGCGGGCGCGATCAGCGCAGCGGCGGCATCCATCGCGGAGACGCTGAACCTCAAAGCGATTGTGTGCTACACCGCGACGGGAACGACAGGGCTTCGCGTCGCGCAGCAACGGCCGCGTCAGCCAATTCTGGTGCTGACGCCGGTCAAGACCACCGCGCGCAGGCTCAATCTGGTTTGGGGCCTGCACTGCGTGGAAACCACGGACCCCGCCAATACGGCGCAGATGGTCGGCATCGCGGAGACCGAGCTAAAGGCAGGCGACTACGCCAGCGACGGGGATCGCGCCATCGTGTGCGCCGGCGTTCCATTCAAAAGGCCGGGCTCAACCAACATGCTTCGCGTCTTTACGCTGCTGGAGAATGGCGCCCGGCACGGTTAGTGCGAGGCGCGGTGCGCATTTTGTGGCTACCGCCGGTCAGGCCACCGATCCAGGACCGCAACACGGGGCGATCCCGGCAACGATCAGCCTTGGCGGGCCTTGTAGCGCCGGACCGTCTTGTTAATGATGTAAAGCCGGCCGCGGCGGCGCACGACGCGGTTGTCGCGATGACGCGTGCGGAGCGTCTTGAGCGAATTCTTGATCTTCATTGCCAATACCTTCAGCGCCCACCGCGCGCCAATCAGCCGCAGGAAGCACAAGCCGTGAGTTAAGTTTGCGAGCGCGAATGCCCTGCGCCAGTCGCACTGTTGCTACCATGGATTTTTGCTCTTTCCAACCCCCCGCGAAATTGGAAGTTATAGAAATAAGTGCTGGCGATCCGGCGCGCTAGCGCTTATACCTTTAATGGTTGCGGCTACGTACACACTTCCATTGGAAGTTGCTATACTGGACCATGGAACGCGCGGCAGCCGCCAAAGGCGATGTTATGCGTATGAGTTGCTTTGTGAAACGGGCGCGCCTCTTCTCCGCCGGAGCTATTTGCCTCCTCGCGGTGCGCAGCGCTAGTGCGGACGCAGTTTCGATCCTCGCTCCGCCGGATAGCGGTTTCGCTGCGCTGACCTTCTTATCTCTTCCGGCTGGCAGCCTAGCGAAGTCTCCACCGCCCCTTAGACGCACCTGGTCTAACGAGCTGCTACGCGAGCAGCATCTTCCGCCCCCGGTAGTTGTGAAGAACCCGTTCTTGCCTCCGGGGCGGTAGCGAGAGCGTTAATTTTAGGCGGGGCCTAAGCTGCCTTTTCGATTTCGGCGAGCTTGCTGTCGACCTCGCGCAACTCGGCCGCAAGGCTGTGCAGGCGGGTCAGCAGCTTCTCGGCGATATGTTTGGCTATGCGCGGTTTGGCTTCCATCACGCCGCGAACGGCAGTCCTTGGAAGCGCCAGCGCGCGCAGCCGCTCGCTGGCGGTCACAGTAACGCCATGTACGGTCTCAACGAGCATTGCAAGCTCGCCAACGAGTGTACCAGGCCATAGATCGTCGTTCAGGGTTTGCCCCTTTTCGATTCTGGTACAGCTGGCCTTGCCGGTCAGGATCAAGAAGGCGGTGTCGCCTTTCTCGCCTTGCGCTATTAGCTCTTCGCCTGCGACGAAGAACCTTTTTTCACCTGCGTTTGCGATTGCCTCAAGCTCATCTGCGGTCAAGCCGGCAAATAAGGGGACGAGTTGCAAAAGCTCGATTTTCGAGTCGAGCATTGGATCCACCCATGATTGGTGACTGGGACTCCTTTTACTGCAACTAAACTAGAGCGAGTTTGTTGCGATTCGGATGGGCAGGCAATGTAGCAGAGGTTGAAACTTCGGGAATGTCCCCTATCCTCTGCGGTTCCAGCTTGGCTCTAGTGGCAGGTGGGGCAGGTGCGGGAAGCTGACAGCCTGAGGTTCCGGCGGGGGTTGGACGCCGTAGACCAGGGGCGCCGAACTCTCGATACAGGCGAGAACATGGTCGAGCCGCCGGAGATCGCCAATGAAGCTTTGAAGCCGGACAAGAAGATTATCGGAGATTTTCGCGGCGATGGCTGGATCCTGCCGCATGACACTTTTCAGGACATCGCGCTTGAACGCGAGCGCCCGGACCCGCACTTTGGCCTGCACGGTCAAGGAATGAACGGTCTCAACCAGCATGGCCAATTCGGCAATGAGCGAGCCGGGTTCAATATTCTCGCTAGCAGCCGGTGTGCCGGGGAAGTCGAGGCATCTGGCAGTGCCAGTTAAAATCAAATAGGCGGTGTCGCCCTTATAGTTTTTCGTGATCAGGTTGTCGCCGGCGTCAAAGTACGCTTTTTCCGTTCCGTCGAGGATCGAAGAAAGCTGCTTCCTGTACAGGCCTCGAAAGATTGGCGTGGTCTCAAGAAGCTCGATCGTTTGGCCGAGCATGGCGGCGCAACCTAATGATTTAGGGGGGTAACTCCTTCTACCTAACAGCGACAGTTCAGCTTATCGTTGATTCCCGGCTCGCGCTCAACCGTAGGTACGCATGCACAGCCAGAATTTCCTCTGGTGGTGCGAGGATTGCACAATGGGCAGCGGCTATGTTCAGGGAATAAGCTTATAGCCGCCCGATTCGGTGATGAGGAGCTCGGCGCGGGAGGGGTCGCGCTCGATCTTTTGGCGCAGCCGGTAAATATGCGTTTCAAGAGTGTGGGTTGTGACGCTGGCGTTATAGCCCCAGACCTCGTGCAACAGCACGTCGCGCGAGATGACATTCTCCCCGGCGCGATAGAGATATTTCAGTATCGAGGTCTCTTTTTCCGTCAGCCTTACTTTGCTGCCCTTTTTATCTATAAGGAGCTTCGCGGCCGGGTGGAAGGAATACTCGCCGATTGAGAAGACCGCCTCCTCGCTATGCTCGTGCTGCCGGAGCTGCGCCCGGATGCGAGCCAAAAGAACGGCGAAGCGGAAGGGCTTGGTGACATAATCGTTGGCGCCCGACTCCAGCCCCAGGATCGTGTCGGAGTCGGTGGCTTGCCCGGTCAGCATGATGACGGGATGCTTGAAATTGTTCTTGCGCAAAAGGCGGCAGGCTTCGCGGCCGTCCATATCGGGCAAACCGACGTCAAGAATGATAAGGTCGACGTGACCGGCTTTCACCGCGGCGAAAGCCTGAGCGGCCGTATGTGCAACTTGCGCCTGGAACTCCTCATGCAGCGCAAGCTGTTCGGCCAAAGACCGCGCAAGGTCTTGATCATCGTCGACAACCAATATATTGCGCGTATTGCTCATTATTGCCTCCGATAAACGGGCTGTACCTATGTTTGTGATTTAAGAGACGAAACGGATTTACGCAACTGGCGGTTTCGCGTGCCCAAACTGAGCTTAGCGCAAAATAGGCCGGACAGAATACGAAAAAGTGCCATGGCGCGGGTGCTTACACTCTGCGATCGCGACACTGCCGGCGTGTTGCGGTTTCGTAATTTACAACTTAAGGTGGCCCTTGGAAAGGGCGGTGTGCGTGCGTTGAAGCGCGAGGGCGATGGAGCCACCCCACGCGGATTTTGGCGGGCGATACGGGTTTATTACCGCCCAGACCGTTTGAAGCGGCCCCGCACGCCATTACCGGCCCTCCCCCTGCGCCCTGGGCTCGGCTGGTGCGATGCTCCCGGCGACCGGAACTACAACCGCCCCGTCCGGCTGCCTTACCCGGCGAGCGCCGAAACGCTTTGGCGCGCCGGCGGCCTTTACGACGCAATCGTTGTACTCGATTACAATATCGGCCGCCGCAGCGCGGGGCGCGGAAGCGCAATCTTCGTCCATGTGGCGAGCCCCGGCTTTTCGCCAACGGCGGGATGCATCGCATTGAAACGGGAGCACCTACTACGGCTGCTCGCCGTTCTGCCACGAGATGCACGTTTCGTTGCAGGCAAGAATTTGCCTGCCAATCAGCGGGGCCGGCGCGGGTTCAAGTAGAGGTCGGCCTCCTGCTGTGCCAGCGCGAGCTTTAGCGCGCCGGCCGTGACCCTTTGCGTTACGCTGTTTACGTGGCGGCGGGCGGCGTGATTGAATTTCAGCATCGCGCTGACGAGTTGCAAAACGGGTGCGAGATGGGCGGGTTGCGCGGCGTCGATGCTGACGTCCCAGCGTCCGGCGACATCGAAGAAATGGCCCTCCAGACGCCCGATTTTCGCGCCGGTCTGATCGTAGAGGGTGTAATCGCCGCCGAAGTCGATCCAGTCCTGCCGCAACCGGTAAAGCCGGGCCTCCCCATCCTCCATCAGGAAGAATGAGAACTGCTCCGGCATGCCCGGCCACTTGCGCGCGGAGCGCTCAAGCTGGATCACCTGATCCATGCCGTCGAGGTGTATGGAATAGGCTATGACGGGGAAGCCGCCGGCACCGGCTGAAAGCTGCACGCTGCGGCCCACGAGCATATCCATGCTGGCGCGCCAATTCATCGATGGCGTGAAAAGCTTCAGCACGAGCCGCTTTTCGCCGGGATTTTCGGATTTCCAGAGCGCTTCGCGATAGGTGATGAGGCCGGCGCGCTCGCCGCCCTCAAGTATCTCGCCTATGACGTCAGCGTCTTGCGTGAATTCCCGCGATTTGGCGCGGTGCCGCGAATGGACGAAAAAGCCAATTTCCACATCGTGCAGATTGGTCCACCACATATTGACTGTGAATGTGCGCTCTGCCGCTTTCGCCATGCTTGCCCCCGAAAATAGAATCACTTTGCAAGTCTGCGGGCAAGCGGCGCCCAGCGCGACAAGGGAAAGCGCGCAATCCACAGCTGGTTTTCCGGGCACCTCATACCAGACGCGCCTTCGACCGTCATCGCGAGGCGGCCCTTGGCCGCCGCGGCGACCGATAATTAGAGCCTATCCGCTTTTGATAGAATCAAAAGCGGATAGGCTCTAATTGTTGTTTTGCCGTGCGTCTTATCGGAAAACCGCTTCGCACTTTTCCGGACGCACTCTAGCGGTAGAAGCGCCACATGCGCTCGATGGTGCGGTGGACCTGCTCCGCTGGCGGTGCGAAAGGCTGCAGATTGATGCGCACGATATTGTCGTAGCCCATGCTCCAAGGGAGCCGCATCAAAAGCCGCCAGATGGGAAGCCTGCGCCAGTCGGCAAGCAGCGCGGACTGCACCGGCTGCTTGAGCTTGATGTGAAGCTCCTCCATTTCGAGCGTGCGGACGGAGTAGGTGACGAGGCTTACCTCCGAGATCGCGCGCCAGGCGATAAGCCCGAAGCCGTCGATGAAAAGCCCGTACTGGTTTGCGCCAAGGCGCACCCGGCTTTCGGTGAAGGGAAAGAAATAATAGGCCGAGCAGCCGGCAAGAATGGCCAGGATCGACAAGAGCTGATAGCCCCAGGTCAGCCACGCCGCGAATGCCGCGGCGGTGATCGCAGCCAGCACATGAAAACGCGCGGCCTCGGCGCGGTTATAGGGAAGGATGAAGCCTTCCTGCAAATAGTCAGGCAATCCGGGCCGCCGCGCCATAAATTGTCTCGTCCCAAGCCTTAAAGGCCGGCTCCCAGGTCAGCCCATTTGCGCGCGATGCCTCAAAAAGTGATCCGCAAGCACGAGCGCAACCATCGCCTCCCCAACCGGCACTGCGCGGATGCCCACGCAAGGATCGTGCCGGCCTTTGGTCTGGATATCGGTCTCATGCCCTTGGGCGTCGACGGTGCGGCGGGGGCTCAGGATCGAAGAGGTTGGCTTTACAGCGAAACGCGCCACAATAGGCTGGCCGGTCGCGATGCCGCCCAAGATTCCGCCGGCGTGGTTGGAGAGGAAGGCCGGCTTGCCATCGGAACCGTTGCGCATTTCGTCGGCATTTTCCTCGCCCGAAAAAGCAGCGGACGCAAAACCCGCACCGATTTCAACGCCTTTCACCGCGTTTATGCTCATCAATGCGGCAGCGATGTCCTGGTCGAGCTTACCGTAGAGCGGGGCGCCGAGGCCGGGCGGCACGCCTTCCGCAGCGATCTCGACGATGGCGCCGCAGGAGGAGCCGTTCTTGCGCACCTCGTCGAGATAGGCGGCCCAGCCTTGCGCCGCACCGGGGTCGGGGCAGAAGAAGGGGTTGTGGTCTACTTCGTCCCAATCCCAACTGGCGCGATCTATCTTTTCCGCACCCATTTGTATAAGCGCGCCGCGGATTTTCACTCCCGGCAGCACCTTGCGCGCAACCGCTCCAGCGGCGACCCGCATCGCGGTTTCCCGCGCCGAGGAGCGGCCGCCGCCCCGGTAATCGCGAATACCGTACTTAGCGAGATAAGTGTAATCGGCATGGCCGGGCCGGAATTTGTCTTTGATTTCCGAGTAGTCCTTGGAGCGCTGATCCTCGTTTTCGATCATGAGCGCGATCGGCGTGCCGGTGGTGACTTGCACGCCGGCCTCGTCCGGGAACACGCCCGATAGGATCTTGACCCGGTCCGCCTCCTGGCGCTGCGTCGTGAAGCGCGACTGCCCCGGCCGGCGCTTGTCGAGATAGGGCTGGATGTCCGCCTCCGAGAGCGGGATGCGCGGCGGACAGCCGTCGATCACGCAGCCGATTGCAGGCCCGTGGCTCTCGCCCCAGGTGGTGATGCGAAATAGATGGCCGAAAGTGTTGTGGGACATGGTGCGGCGGCCTTGTCAAAGCCAGGTCATTTGTTCTTGCCCGTTTTCTTGCTCAATCAACAGCACCTTATCCTGGGGCACGTCAAGTTGCAGCAGTTCTCGCGGCGGAAGCCTGAGAAAGTACGCGCGAAGGCAGCGGTTTATACCGCCATGCGAGACAACCACGGTGTCACGGGTGACGCTTTCGAACCAGCCGAGCGCGCGGGCGGAAAGCTCGCGGAGGCTTTCTCCGCCCGGTGGCGGGAAGTTCCAAAGGTCGGCCTGCCGGCGCGCATAATTTTCGGGATCGCGCTCCGCGACTTGCGCCATGGTCATGCCCGCCCAGTCGCCGAAACGGATTTCCTCCAGGCGGGCATCGGTACGATAGGCTTCCGGCGCAAGGCCCATCGCTTCGCGCACGATTTCCATGGTCTGGCGCGCGCGGAGCAGCGGGCTCGACACGAAATCGAATCGCGATGGGTCGCTTATCAGCTCAGCCAGAACGCCGCCGTTGCGCTGCGCCTGCGAGCGTCCGAGCGCGTTGATCGGAATGTCGAGGATGCCCTGAATGCGCCTGGCCGCGTTGTAATCGGTCTGGCCATGCCTCAAGAAGTAAATCGCCGCCACGTTCGGCCCCCGGTGTTGCCAAGCACTACTTCCCCGTCCGGGCTTTTGGGCCTTTCGGGTCGCCTTCTGATAACGTGTTTTGCGGGCGCGCGCGCCGCTTTTCTAGTTTGAGACAATTTAACATAGGTGTTTTTATAATTCGTTAAAAAAATTTGGTAGGATTAAGTCATTGATGTATATGTGTAAAATACATCTCTGCTGGACGCGGCTTTGGTTAATTTCAAATCTGCGCGTATATTTAATAGTGTTTTGGAGTCGCAGAAATCGACCTAAAGCGGGAAAAGATTCGCAGAAAGACGGCGGCGGAAAATATGCCCGGCCGCTGTTTACCATCCGCGCATTAACCACAGTAGCGCCCTACGCGAAACGGATGACGCGTTAAGGCGTAAAGGCGGCGAACCTTCGCAAAAAATAGGCCGGGGAGCCGAAGCCCGAACTTGGCGTGTCCGCACCGCCGTGGGCGGATATCGTCAGACTTGAGCCACAAAATCTGCATAGAAACTCCCCCATGCAACGGGAGGGGGCTCGGCGGATGACAAAATTGCGCGTGATGGTGCCGGTATTGGCTGCGTTTTTGGGTGCAACGGTGCTGGTGAATACCGCCGAGGCCGGAACCAAGCGCGACTGGCAAGACTGCTGGGCGGTGAGCGTCGAAACGGCCGTGCGGGGCTGCACGGCCGTCATCGGCCGCAAACGGGTGGCGAAGGACACTCGCGTAGGCGCGCTGGTCCGGCGCGCGCGGGCGTATTACAAAATCGGCGCCTGGGACAAGGCACTGGCCGATTTCAACGAGGCGATCCGCCTGGCGCCAAAAAACGACGAAGCCTATGCTTGGCGCGGCAGCGTCTACCGGAGCAAATACGACGAGAAGCGGGCGGAAGCCGATTTCGACAAGGCCATCGCCCTGGCGCCTAACAATGGCAAACGCTACACCCCACGCGGCTGGCAGAAGAGCCGCGGCGGGGACGAGGCGGCAGCCCCGGATTTCAATAAGTCCATAGAACTGCTCACCAAGGCCGTCTCTAGCAAAAAGGCTACCGCCGAAGATTACGTTTACCGTTGCGCCTCCTATTCCGGCATACACGACTACGGCAGCGCCATCGCCGATTGCGACAAGGCCCTACAGCTTCAACCCGGGCTCGACGACGCGCTGCAAGACCGCGGCGCCGCTTATTATTTGAAGCAGGATTACGACCGCGCGCTCCCCAGCCTCGACGAGGCTATCGCTATCAATCCCGATAATATTTACGCCCGCTTTTTCCGGGGCTGGACCTATGTTTGGAAGGGGGACTTGGACAAAGCGCGGGCCGATCTCGACTACGTCCTGCGCCTCGACCCCACTAACACCATCTCCCTGCAGGGAAAGGCGCAGATCGCGTTGAAGCAGAAGGACCCCGCCACCGCGCTAGAGTTGTACAAACAAGTTGTCAGGCTGCAGCCGGATAACCCCTACACATACTCGAACCGTGCTGCGGCGCGCAAGGCAAGCGGCGACGCCGATGGCGAAATAGAGGATTACACCCAGGCCATCCGGCTGGCGCCCCGCAACGAGGACTTTTATGTCCTGCGCGGCTACGCATACCATTTGCGCAAGCAAGATCACGCAAAGGCCTTGGAAGACGCCAACGAAGCGGTAAGGCTGAAGCCAAACGATTTTGCCGCTTACCATCTGCGGGGTAACGTTTACGACAGTTTGGGCGAGTATGACCGCGCCATCGCCGACCTGTCCGAAGAGATCCGCCTCAAACCGGATAACGCAAGCGCCTACGTGACGCGCGGATGGGTTTACGACCACAAAGGCGATCACGACCGGGCCATCGCGGACCACGATCAGGCGGTGAAGCTCGATCCGGGAGTAGCGGGGAACGCCGTGGCGCGCGCCATGACCCGCGCGGCTGCGGGAGAGTACGACGAAGCTCTCGCGGGTATCAACGAGGCGATCCGCAGCCACCCCCAGGAATACGAGAACTACTCGGGTCGCGCCTATGTCTACCGGCAAAAGCAAGATTATGAGCATGCCATTGCCGACTTAACCCAGGTCATACGTCTGAAGCCCGATCCCGGCGCAACCGACTACTTCTTGCGGGGATTGATGTATATCCAAGATCACGAGCAAGACAAAGCTATTGCCGACGCTGAAAAAGTAATAGGACTCAAGCAGGCGGATCTTCTACCCACTGCCTATGTGATCCGCGGCCGGGCTTACAACGAAAAGGGCGATTTCAAGCGTGCCCTTGAGGATTTCGATGCCGCTCTTGCCATCAAGCCCGATCTTTCCGCGGCGCATATGGGCCGCGCTCTCTCTTACTTCTGGGGGGACCAGCTTGAGGACGCTCTCAAGGAATGCAACGAGACCGTCCGCCTGGACCCGAAAATCTATATATACTATGGCAACCGGGCGCTCATTTACTTGGGTCTGGGCAAGTACCCCGAGGCTCTCGCCGATGCACAGACGGCGTGGAACTTGAAGCCGCACGAGGATTACGTCTACGATGTTCGCGGCATGGTTTATCTCGCCATGAACAAGCCGGTGGAGGCCATCGACGATTTCAACGAGGCGATCCGGCTTGGGTCGAAGTCGCTGCGGGTCTGGGTTGGCCGCGGCGAGGCATACGAGAAGCTGGGTTCGAAAGCGGCGGCTCTGGCCGATTACCGCAAGGCCACAGGCATGCAGGCTTGGAATCCGCTGCAGCGCAAAGCCCGCCTGCGCGCCACCGAACGCATCGCAGCGCTTGAGGCGGAAATCGCCGCCTCGGCGCCGGCGCGCAAGCAAAACATTTCGGCGCCAGCGGGCAGCCCCGGCCGCCGCATCGCCCTCGTCATCGGCGAAGGCGCCTACCTGCATGTGCCCTATCTCGAAAATCCGCCCCGCGATGCGCAGGCGATGGCGGACGCCCTCCGCCACCTGGGCTTTGCCGAGGTCGCCGAGCTGCGCGACACCGGGCGGACCGCTTTGCAGAAAGCCATCAAGCAATTCGGCGTGAAGGCGGCGGATGCCGATTGGGCCGTGGTATTCTACGCTGGGCATGGCCTGCAAGTGGACGGGCATAATCTGCTTATTCCAATCGACGCCAATATAGACAGCGGCGTCCAGGTCGAAGACCAAACCGTCAGCCTCGACGAGGTCATGAGTGCGGCGGCCGGCGCGCACAAGCTGGGGCTGGTGATGCTCGATGCCTGCCGCGACAATCCGTTCCTTAACCACCTCATGCAGGATAAGAGCGGCAAGCACGCCTATGGCGACGGCCTGGCCAGCGTCGAGCCGGGCCAGGGCGAGCTGGTGGCGTTCGCCACGCGCGACGGCCGGACGGCGTTGGAGGGCTACGGCGAGCCGCATAGCCCGTTTACTGCGGCGCTGCTGCAGCACATCGACGCCTCGGGCTTGGAACTCCGCGTTATGTTCGGCAAGGTGCACGACACCGTTGTAAGTACCACCGGCAGGACGCAGGAGCCATTCGTGTATGGCTCGGGCCCAGGCACCGAGCTGTATTTCAAGGCGGAAGCGCAGTAAGTTAGAAGAGGCGCGCCGTACCAAATACGGCCGCTTGCTTCGCCGTCCTTCTCTCGTCATCGCGAGGCGGCAAAGCCGCCGTGGCGATCCAGAAGCAGCATCAGTGACTTGCCCCTGGATTGCTTCGCTGCGCTCGCAATGACGTAGCGGAAGCGATCAACCGGATCAGGTATCACACTTTTTCCGGACGCACTCTAACGGACGCCGGCCGGCCGGGCTCGCGGTTCGAGCTTATCCCGGTTCGCGCTGAGATATTCGCTGAAAGCCAGGTCCGCCCCCAAATTATGCTCGTAGAACCAGTTCTTTAGAAACACCAGGACTTGCCGGGACAGCGCGTCCGGCTCACGCGCCAGAAACTCGTTGTGAATTTCGATGACCGTGAGCCTCAAAGCCAGATGCTGCTGCCGGTGACTGTCATAGTCCGGGTAATTCGCGCGCAGCAAAAGCGTCTCCTCATGCAAGAAGTGATAGTTCACATAAGCGATAAGCCCATCCAAGACATTGCCAAGGACCTTGCGGGTGTCCCCGGCTTCGATGGCATCGTACAAATCGTTGAGAAGCTCAAGAAGCCGCCGGTGATCGCGGTCGATGCCCACGATGCCAATGTTGAATTCATCCGTCCATTCCGCAAAAGGCATGGTGCCATTCCTTCCCGGCGCCTCCGCGGGCCACGCTTCCGGCAACCGCGAGCGGGTGAGCGCGGGCGGGCACAAGCTTATGTTCTACGCCGGTTGCGTTTAATGCACATTAATATGCATGCTTGCTTCGAGATTAGTTGCACCGCAGGCAATTATATGAAAATGCCTCAGTTGCTGCCCCGGCGCGCGCGGGAAGGGTCAGCGCTGGCGCTTTGCAATCGGTTTTGCTTACAGGAGGGGTGTATGCGTTATCTGACTATTTTTCTTTTTGGCGGCCTTCTCATTGCTCAATCTCATCCGGTCTTCGCTGCGCCGGAGTGCAAGTCGGTATCGAAGGCGAACTCTGCCGGCAAAGTCCAGAAGGTCGAAATTTGCCTCAAGAAAGGAACGTTTAGCCAAGGATCGTTCAACCCAGGTCCGGGCGCCCACGACGTTTATACCCTGTCGTTGAACGGGACCAAGGTATTCGAGAAAATCGACGATCAGGTTGTTACGTTTAGCGCAACTTCGGACGGAAAAACCGTCGCTGGCGGCTGCAAACCGAACCTTGGCAAATATCAGGGTATGCCCGTCGAGGTGTCGCGCACCTGCACGGTCACCGTGAACGGAGAAAAAGTGGGAAGCATGCTGTTCAAGTTCGATTGATCCCGGCCGCCCGCAGCCTCGACCGCTCCGCCGCCTATCGGCGTCATCCCGTGCGCAGTGCAGCGCGAAGCGGTGTTCTGCGGACAGGGATCGTCACGGGCGCCGGCGTTCGTTACGATCCCGGATAGCCGCTAAGCGGCTTCCGGGATGACGGCAACGGGCGCTAGACCAGCCCGTGCGCGGCCTTGCTGCGCTGTTCCTGCTCCTTGAAAGTGCTGAAGCGCGGCAGGAATTTGTCCCAGTCGATCATATGGGCGTCGATCTCGGGGCCGTCGATGCAGGCGTGCTTGCGCACCAGCTTGCCGTCGATTGTGACGGGCACCATGCAGGCGCCGCACATGCCGGTGGCGTCGACCATGATCGAGTTGAGGCTAGCCACGGTTTTCACTCCGTAGGGCTTGGTGAGGTCGCTGACGGCGCGCATCATCAAGGGCGGCCCGATGGTGACAACTTCGGCAATGTCGCGGCCTTTGCTGCGCTTACCGTCCTTCAGCATCTCCTCCAGCGGGCCGGTGACGAAGCCCTTCACGCCGAAGGTGCCGTCGTTCGTCGCGTAGATCACGTCGAGCAGATCGCCGAACTCGGCCTGCAGCTTGCCGACCCGCTCGTCCGGCCCGGTCCAGAACAAGAAGTCCTTGGAGCGGAAGCCCGAGATCAGCGTGACGTGGTTGCCCAGCCGCAGGTGCTCGCGGGCAATCGGGTACACGGGCGGTAAGCCGACGCCGCCGGCCGTGAACACCACGGTCTGGTTGGGGCCGTATTTATGCAGCTCGCTTGGCCGGCCGAGCGGGCCTGCGATGCCGGCGAACGCGTCGCCAATCGCCATTTTGTTCATGAGCAGCGTTGACGTACCCATGCCCTGGATGACAAGGTCGATGGTGCCGGCCTCCGCGTCCCAGTCGGCGAGCGTCAGCGGGATCAATTCGCCGTTGTCCCAGGCGAGCACGCGGACGAACTGGCCCGCCTGCGCCGACCTCGCCACCATGGGCGCGCGCACCTTGAACTCCACGATGCCGCCGGCCAGCGCGATCTTCTCGACGACGGTCTGCGCGGCCTGCCCCTCCTCGGTGTAGCGCGCCGCCTTGGCGACCCGCTCCTTGATTTGCTCTTCCGTGAAGGGAATGTTGCCGACGATCTCGCGCGCGGCGGCTTGGCCGTCGCCGGCCGCCCGGATCGCGGTTGAGCCGCCCCGGGCTGCGTCGCCGCCCGAATAGACGTCGGGGATCGAGGTGAGCTGCGAGCCCTCGCCGAGCTCGATGGTGCCCCATTTGGAGGTTTTCAGACCAGGCTCGGCGTCCTTCATGATCGGGTTCGCCGTGTTGCCCAGGGCCATGATGACCAGGTCGACCGGCACGCGCTCGGTCTCGCCGGTCGCGACCGGGCTGCGCCGGCCCGATTTGTCGGGTGCCCCAAGTTCGTTGACGGCAAGCACCGCGTGGCTGATGAAGTGGGTCTTATCGTCGCCAATGAACTCGATGGGCGCGCGCAACGGCTTCAGGTTGATGCCTTCTTCGAGTGCGTGGTGAAGCTCCTCGACGCGGGCCGGCATCTCCGACTGCGTGCGCCGGTAGACGATGGTCACGTTGGCGCCGAGACGGCGGGCCGTGCGGGCGGCGTCCATCGCGGTGTTGCCGCCGCCGATGACGAACACTTCCTTGCCCTTGGTATCGGGCAGCGGCGTCTCGTACTTGTCGTCGAGCGCTTGCATCAGATTGACGCGGGTGAGGAACTCGTTGGCCGACATGATGCCAAGGAGATGCTCGCCGGGCACGTTCATGAAGGTCGGCAGGCCGGCGCCGGTACCGACGAAGATTTTCCAGAACCCGGCGTTCTTAAGCTCCTCGATGGTCGCGGTCTTGCCGACGATGAAATTCTTCACGAAGCGGCCGCCGAGCAGGTTGATCTTGCCAACCACGTCGTCGATAAGAGTGTTCGGCAGGCGGAACTCGGGAATTCCGTAGCGCAGCACGCCGCCTAGTTCGTGGAACGCCTCGAACACCGTGACCGGGAAGCCCTCGGCCGCCAGCAGATACGCGTTGATCAGCCCCGACGGGCCGGAGCCTACCACCGCGATCGGCGGCTTTTCGGCCTTCGCCCACGGGCTTACCACGCCGGCGAACCGCTGCTCGGGCGACGGCCCGGTCAGCTTCTCGCGCTGCGGCAAGTACCACTCAAGCTGGCCGATCTCGATGGGCCGCTTGGTTTGGGTGCAGACGCCCTGGCACTGCAGCTCTTGCGGACAGACGCGGCCGGTGACGTCCGGCAGCGGATTGCAGCTCTCGATCAGTTCGAGCGCCTGGCGGAATTTGCCCTGGCCGAGCAGCTCCAGCATCTCGGGGATGTGGATCTTAACCGGGCAGCCGCCTTTCGGCTCCTTCTTGCCCTGGATGATTATGCCGATTTCGCACGGCTTGTCGGAGCATTGCTTGTCGCGCAGCACTTCGAGCCACACGAACAGCTCGACCTCGCGCGCCGAATAGCCGAGCGCCATGTAGCCGAGATAGCCGGTGTTGACGAGCTCGAAGTCCTTCGTGCGCTCCTCGGCCGGCCGGATGTAGGGCGGGATGAAGTTTTCCGCGGGCCAGCCCTCGGACAGGCCCTTGAACATCGGGTAGCGGTCCGAGAGGTGCTTGTCGATGGCACGGACGAGCTTGCGCTTGTTTTTAAGCGGTATCGTCCAGACGAAGCGCTGCAGAAGCGCACCCACCTCGTCTTCGCGCAGCAGGAGTTTCCAGAACGTCCGGGTAAACTCGGCGCCCAGCTCCTCCTGCTGGAATTCCCAGGCGGCCGCGCCCATGCCGTCGGACATGAACATCTGACGGAAGGCCGCCGGGTCGCTCTGCATGCGCTTGCGCAAGAAACCGAGCTGCTGCTCGACCGGATCCAGAGTCATATCGTTCATTGAATGATCTCCGCGTCGCAGTTGGCAGAAACGCGGCGTATGCGCGCGCGCAACTCAGGCGTGATGGCGATGTGTTCGAGAGCGCCGGGAATAAGATGCCCGACCTCTTTCTGTACGCCATCCACCGTGATGGTGGTCTTCTCGAACAGCTCGCTGGCCTCCTGATAACAGGTCTTGCAGTTGGTGCAGTCGGCGATGCGGTCCTCGTCGAAGGTGACGAGCGGCTTGGAGCCGTTGGCCTTGCCCGCGCCTTGTGCCGCAGGCATGGCAGAGCCGTTAGCGCCCAGCATCGCCCCGCCAAACACTCCCGAAACGGGCGCGCCGGACGATGCCGCCAATTCGGCCATCGCCTGGACGATGGCGTCGAGCGAGTTTTCACGCTGCTCCGCCGCCTCTTTGAGCTTGGCTTGCAGCGCTTCCACCTCGACCCGGTGTGCCGCGTCCATAGCCTCGGCCGGCTGACCGGCAAGGAATTGCAGCGTGCGCCAGTTCTTGCGCCGCTCCTCCGTCAGGCGGATCACGGCTGGGTCCACGGCCATTTCGATCAGCCGCTTATCCGCATCGGTGGAGAGCACGTAGGGTGTTTTGCCCTCGCGCTCAGCCGCGCTGAGGTTGATGTACTCGTGCACCGGCACGCCGTTCGCATCGGCGGCAAGCCGCTTGAAGTGCTTCCTGAAGCGGCCCTCGCCGAGCGCGAAGTCCGCCGGCGTGAGCGGATGCTGGATACGCTGGGCGGCGCCGTCCGCGTCCACGTAATTCAGCGTGACCTTGGTCCAATCCTCGTCCTTGGAGGGATTGCCGTCCAGCGACAACAGGTTGCCGCTCTCGCGCGGGTCGCGGATGAACAGCGGGCTCATGCGGCTGTCCGAGGCGAGCTTGGCCTGACGCCGGGCTGCATTGTCGGCGATGCCGTGTTCGGCCTGGCAGGGCGTGTACAAGTCGAGCACCGCTGGGCCCTTGTTGTAGTTCAAGAATTCCAGGAGCGCGCGGAAGAACACGCCTTGTACGGCGGTGTTGGATTGCGCCACGTAGGTGTTCGGATGGAACGAGGCGATCAGCCCCAGCTCCTTGCGGTCCTCTTGCTTGCCGGCATGGGCGGAGCCGACGCGCGAGAGATCGGAATCCTGTGCCGTGAAGCTCGCTGTGGAGGTTTGGCCGCCGGTGTTCGAGTAGGCGCCGGTGTTCAGCACGACCACCTTGATCGGCGTGTTGGAGGCGAGCACGCGGGAGAGCGCACCGAAGCCGATGTCGTAGGTCGCGCCGTCGCCGCCGATGGTGAGCACCGCCGGCAAGAGCGCCATTTCCTCTTCGGAGAACTGCGTCCAGTTAAAGTACCGGAAGAATTTGTCGTGCTCCGCAGGGTTATAGGCATCCTCCAGGTCGAGCCTGGCGGTGCGCAAGGCGCCGAAATCGTCCGCGGCCGTCGCGGCCAAGCCCTCGAAGATACCCTTGGCCAGCGGCTGCGCGTCCTGGAACAGGCTGTTCACCCACGGATCGGTGTACGGGTTGAACGGGAATGTCGAGGCGTACACGCTGCTGCACCCGGTCGAGTTGGCGATCACCGTGCTCGATGGTCCGTTGCCGGTGGGGCCGCTTTCGAGCTCGAACAGCCGCCGTTCCAGCGTCTCCACTGTACGCGCCATGCGTTCGGCGCGGGCAGGATCGGCCTGGATGGCGGCGCGCTTGGCGTTCAGCCGCTCGATGAGGCTCTCCACCTCGCGGATATGATCCTTGTTGCGCTCGGTGTGCATGGCGCGGTTGGCCGCGACCACCGCGCGGATCGCCGTCACTTCGCCGCAACCGCGGCAGGCGCCATGGCCGCCCGTAACGGCGTAGTAGTTGGCGAGGTCGAGCATGAGCCGCTTAGTTTTTCCGGCCCGCGCCGACGCGCCTTCGTAGAAGCGCTCCGGTGTCTTGGGCGTGCGGCTTAGGAACTCGAAGGTAGCCTGCATCGATTCCAGGATCTCCGGCGTCTGTTCGCGCTCTACGAGCGCGCCGGGACCGCACACCTCGATGCATTCCAGGCAGCCGGTGCACTTCCACGGGTCGATGGTGACTGCATACATGGCGCCGCCGCCGGGTTCCGACTTTTCGATGTTGTCGAAGAACGGCCTCGTCTTCGAGACCGGGAACACGGCCAGCGCGTCTGCCATCTTAGCAAGATCGGCGGCAAGCTGGGCATCGCCGCCGGCAACGCCGCCGGCCACTTCGGCCGCCTGTTCATGGAACGGCTTGGCGACCTTCTTGACCTTGCGGTATGCTTCGCGGATCGCAGTCCCCATCGCGGGAACCGCCGCGCGCACGGCCTCGCGCCGTGCCTCGGGCAAGTCGAGCGTCGCTGCCGCCGTCAGCAGCAGCTCCGGGATATCGTGTATCGTGTTGGGGATCGCGGCGTCCGGACACACGATGGTACAGTCGAGACAGCCGGCGCAGAGATCGGCCTTGAACTCAGGCACGGTGCGGCGGAACAGCCCCTTATCTTTCCAGGCGGCGCTGCCAACCGGCATGAACATGCCAGCACCAGGCAGGACGGGCGCTTCGGCGATGGTGCCGTCGCGGAAATGGGAGGCGACCGTCTCATCGTAGTATTCGGCATCGAGGAAGTGCGAGCTTGCCGCCAGCTTGTGGACCCCGGATATCTCAGCGGAGATCTTGACAGTGCGGGCGTTCGTTTTGGTGCTGGCGTCAGCTTCGGTGCCCGCACCCGCGAAGGCTGGATCGTTATAGTTGACCTTCTGCGCCGCCTCAAGGCCGTCGCGGATCACCGCCATGTTGCCTTCGACGATCTCGCCGCCCTTGGCGCCGAACTTCTTGGCGATCTGCTGGCGGATTTTCTCCAGGATCGCGTCCGAAGCAGCACCGGCCGTAACCCGTTCCACACGGCCGCACACCGCGCCGATAAAGGCAATGCCCATCATGCGGGTTTCGAGGTCCTGCGTGGGCGCATGCTTCTTAGCGACGTTGAAGGCGTCGATGACGAAGAAGTTGAGGGATTTGTCGCGGATGGCCTTGCGGGCAGGCGCGGGCAGGCTGCGCCACGCTTCGAGCGGCGCCAGGTTCGATTGCAGGATGAACGTGCCGCCCTGGGCCAGCCCCTTTAGCGGATTGGTGTGGCTGAACACCTTGTGGTCGGCCGACACCACGATCTCGACGTCCTCAAGCTCGGCATTGGTGATTTTCACCGTCTCCGGGCTCAGCGTGATGTAGTAGTTGGTGGGTGCGCCGCTCTTCTCCGAGCCGTATTTCGGCGAAGCCTTCGAGTGCAGGCCGAGGACGCCGGCTAGAATGTCGGTCAGGAGCTTGCCGGTCGCGACCGTGCCGTAGCCGCCCACCGAGTGGAAGCGTATGCGGAACGCCTGGGGCGGCAGGAGGTTCGGATTGAGCTCCGTATCGAGCGCCATCAGCTCGGTCTCGGGATAGGCCGCCTTCAGCTTGTCCTGCAGGGCCGCGAGCTTCGGGCCCGGGTTCTTCGAGAAGAATTGCGAGCCGAGATAGACGAACGGGACATTGTTCGTCTCCATGTTCTTGAAGGCGGCGATCAGGTGGCGTGGCTGCAGGTCGTGCGCGCCGAGGCCGAAGATCGCGGTCGTGAGCTTGGGCAGGCTCGTAATCGCCGGGACGCCGGGATGGCGCTCGCCGGACGCATTCTCAACGCCCTTGAACAGAGCCTGCGTGACCGCCGTGGTGAGCGCGGTTACGTCGGAGCGCTCCAGCACCGTGACGGCCTTCTTGCCAGCGAGTGCCGCAACCAGCTCTGCCTCCGGGAACGGCTGCAGCAGCTTCACCGAGACCACGCCAACCTTCTTGCCCTGGCTGCGTAGATAGGCCGCGACCGCTTCGGCGTCGTCGGTCACGGAGCCGAGGCCAACCATGACGTGCTCGGCGTCGTCGCACATGTAGGTCATGACCGGCTTGTACTCGCGGCCGGTGAGGGTGGAATATTCCGCCATCGCCTCGCGGACGAACCGCGGCACGTCGCGCACGAAGTGGGTGCGATGATCGGCTGAGCCGGCCTGGAAGTCGGGCTGGTTCTGCACGCCGCCGGTGAGGCCCGGATTGTTGATGTCGACCAGCGCCGGCACGAGCTGGCGCGTGCCTTTCTCGAAAGCGTTGAGCCACTGCCGCCGCCATTGCCCGCGGAGCTCCTCAGGGACCCAGCTAAGCGTGGCAGCAATGAGCCCGCCGGCATTGTCCTTCTCGACCGCCTCGGCGTTGGCCGCGAAATAAGCCTTCACCTCGGCGGCATTGGACCGTCCGATGGCGGCCTCATGCTTCTTCAGGTATTGTTCGAGCTGGAACACGCGGCCCTTGGCGCCGAACAGGATCTCCTGCGCCACCGTTGGGGCTTTGATGCGCCCCGCCGGATCGCCGAGGAACTCGCGCAGCAGCTCGGGCTCCGGCATCAGGGCTTCGCTCATCATGTGGCTGGTGGCAAAGCCGTCCATCGCGTTGGCGACCGGGATCATCGAGGTGGCGCTGATCTTGTAGGAGATCGCAGCGAGATCGGCCGCCTCCTGCGGGTTCGACCCGAACAGGATTGTGTAGCCGGACTGCAGCAGGGCGTAGACGTCGTCGTGGCCCGCCATCACGTTGAGCGAGTGCTTCGACACCACGCGCGCCGCGACCTGCAGCACGAAGCCGGCTGCCCGCTTGCCGGCCGTCACGTAGTGCGACTCGAGGCCGTACAGGATGCCCTGGCTCGACGAGGCGTTGGATATGAATTTACCGCCGGTCAGTGCCGCGCCGAGCGCGCCCGACTGCGCGGAGTGCTCGCCCTCGGGTTCGAAGAAGAACGGGTGCTTGCCCCAGACGTTGCAGCCGCCGCCGGCCCGGAATGCCTCGTAGATTTCGGAGATTTCGGTCGAGGGCGTGATCGGATAACCGATAACGCCTCCGCACACATGGCCCATCACCTGCGCGACGGCGCCGTTGCCGTTAATGACTGTGGGTATGCCAGGGTATTTCGCGTTCATTTGCTGCGTCCGTCTGCTTCGTGATCCTACCGTCGAGCAAGCGTTACGCTGCTCATGTCCATGACGCGAGGGGGCGAACAACCGCAGCCATTTCGAAAACACGGCGTTCCCCTCTGGCCGCTTTTTCCGGCTGGCGCGGGAAGGGTTCGCGCCCCGGTATCCATCGGCCTGTAATTGAGTTGAGGATCATTACCCTCAAGGGTGCCATAATGCACCAATTATTATCAAATCTCCACCCGCCAGCTTGCCCGCGGGTGGAGGGTGCCTGCGCGTAGTATAGCGGCCGGCTGGATTTTACGCCAGCCGTGCCATCAGCGCTTACACGAAATGCTAACGCGAGCTTGTGCTTCGTTCAAGTTGGTCTCCATCAGGTTCAGCTCGCACTCGACGTCCTGACTGCGGAACACCTTGCGCTCGCCGAAGGAGAGGCCGAAGCCTTGCCGGTTCACGGCAACTTTGACCTGGCGCGGGCCAACCGATTGCAGCGCGAGCTTCACGCCGATTTCGTCATATTGCTTTTCCTGGTCTTTCTTCAGCATGACATTGTCGTAGAATACGACCGCCGGCTGATGCCCGGCTTGCGACATGGCAACCGTGGTCGCGGCGGGGGCGGCTGATTGCGGCGCTTGCGCGTAGCCGGCGCTCGAGAGCGAAGCGAGCTGCGTCTGGCACCTTCCGAATTGATCCGAAGCCGCCGCGACGAGCTGCTGGAGCTGAGCGATCTCCGCGGCGACGTTCGCGCCGCCATCGCCGCGCCCGCGCCCGCCATCTTCCGCGAGCTTCAACTTCAAAGACTCGATGGAAGCGGAGAGCACCTTGATCTGATCGGCCACCGAAGCTTGTGGCCTGGGGTCCGGCCTGACATTGGCGGATATGTTGCGGACTTCATCCATAAGGGCCTTTGGAACCTTGGGCTCGCTGTTTTGCAGCGTCACCACCGCGGAGCGAAGTTCCTCGGCAATCGCGCGGCGGGCAACGGGCTCCTGAGCCTGAACCGAGGCGCTGAGCGCGCGGATCTCGTCGACGAGCGCCTTCGGCGCCTTGGGTTCCTGCTTTTCAAGTTTGGTGCTGAGCGCGGCGATTTCCTCGCGGATAATCTCCAAGGCTTGCGCATTGGCGGGCGCGGCAGCCGCGGTCACGGCGTCCGGCGCACGGGCGGGCTGCGCAGCTTTGAGGGCATCGATTTGCCGGGCCAAGAGTTTGATCTCATCCACCAGCGGCTTCAAGCTTTGCTCGGGATCGGCAACGGGCCGGGCTTTCAGGGCCTCGACTTGACGCGACAGCGACTTGATTTCTTCCAGCACAGCTTTCGGGCTTTGCTCGGACTCCGCCGCAGGGCGGACTTTCAGTGCGTCCACCTGCCGGGCCAATGCCTTGATCTCGTCCAGCACGGGCTTCACGCCTTGCTCAGGCTCTGCCGCGGGCCGTACTTTCAAGACTTCGACCTGGTGGGTCAGCGCCTTTATTTCCTCCAGCACGGCTTTGCCGTTTTGATCGTCGCCGGCCGCGGACCGCGTTCTCCACCCATCGAGCTGACGGCTCAGGGCCTTGATCTCGTCCAGTACGGCTTTGCTGCTTTGATCGTCGCTGGACGCGGACCGCGTTTTCCACCCATCGAGCTGACGGCTCAGGGCCTTGATCTCGTCCAGCATCGGCCTTGTGATCTGGGCGGGGTCCACGGCAGGAACCGGTTTGACGGCCGCAAGGCTTTCAACCTGCTTCGAGATCGAACGGATATCCTCTTGCAGGGGCTTCAGCGAAAAACCGCCGGTAGAAGCGTTGACGACCTGCTCCTTGATCTCGTCAAGGTTGCCGCGTCCCGCAGAATAGCCGGCGTAAAAGCCGGCAGCCCCGGCGCCAATGAGCGATACGATGCCCACAGACGCAAGAAAAGTAAGCGCTTTAAAAGGTTCCATGGCTCCCGGCTGCCCCGATGCAGGATTATTCTAGTGCGGACTTTCTTATTGAAATTTAGCCATTCGATGGCTGAACCACGGCAATATCCGGCGCGTCTTCCGCTTTCATGCCGACGATATGGTAGCCTGCGTCGACATGATGCACCTCTCCGGTGACGCCGCGGCTCAAGTCCGAAAGCAGATAGAGGCCGGCGCCTCCCACATCCTCGATCGACACCACGCGCCGGAGCGGCGAGTTCAGCTCGTTCCACTTGAGGATATAGCGGAAGTCGGCGATGCCCGCGGCGGCGAGAGTCTTGATCGGACCGGCCGAGATGGCGTTGACGCGGATCTTTTGCCGGCCCAGATCCTCGGCTAGGTAACGCACGCTTGCCTCCAGCGCCGCCTTCGCCACGCCCATCACGTTATAATGCGGCATCACCTTCTCGGCGCCATAGTATGTGAGGGTGAGCAGCGAGCCGCCGTCCGTCATCAGCTTCTCAGCCCGCTGCGCGATTGCCGTGAACGAGTAGCATGAAATAAATAGAGTGCCCGTGAAGTTCCCGGGCGTCGTATCGACGTAGCGCCCGTCGAGCTCTTCCTTGTTCGAATAGGCGATGGCGTGCACCACAAAATCGAGCGTGCCCCAGCTCTCTTTCAAGATCTCGAAGACGGCGTCGATGGAGTTGCTGTCGGCGACGTCGCAGGGCAGGACATGCTTGACACCCAGTTCCGCGGCAAGCGGCTCCACGCGCTTTTTCAAGGCATCGCCCTGATAGGTGAAAGCCATTTCCGCGCCTTGCTCCGCGGCGGCTTTGGCGATCCCCCAGGCGATGGACCGGTTGTTGGCGATGCCCATCACCAGGCCGCGCTTGCCCTTCATCAATAGTCCTGCTTGAGCCACGTTTGCTCCCCGTGTTACCGGCGTTGCATCCTACACATTAACGAGACGCCGTAAAGTGCTAGCTTTAGAAAGTGTTTAGGGCTGGCGGCCCCGCGCATTCGCGTGCACTTTGGCTGTGCCGGAGGGCTGGCATAAGCTTGGGGTCTGTACGAAATATACCGGAGCCGCTGCTTGAGGTGGACGATGCACGAATGGACCGAAGTAGCGATACGCCTCTTGGTTGCGACCTTGATAGGCGCTGCCATTGGCTTGGATAGGGATCTGCGCGGCAAACCCACCGGAGTGCGGACCATGGGCGTTGTTGCGCTTGGCTCGGCCACGATCGTGCTCGCGAGCCAATATCCGGCGCACATGGCCGACGTGGCCGCGGGAAGCCGCGTAATGCAGGGAATCATCACCGGCATAGGCTTTCTCGGCGCAGGCGTGATCCTACGCAATCCGGGTGTGGAGAAGGTCCGTGGCCTGACCACCGCAGCCTCCATCTGGCTCACCGCCTGCATCGGCGCGGCCTGCGGAGCAGGAGCATGGCCTATCGTGCTGACGTCGGCGGTGCTCGTCGCCATCCTGCTGGGCTTCGGAAGGTTGGTTGAGCAGGCTTTCGAGCGCCGTTTCCCCCGAAAGGTGCCCGGTGAGGGGGACGGCCCCCAAAGCTAAGCAAACATTCCTGGCTTGCCCAACGAATGCGTTGCAGCCTGCTAGGGCTCAAAAGCGGCTGCGGGCTCGATTTCTGAGCGCAGCCGTTTAACCCCCGGCACCGGAATTTTGCCGCCAGGAGACATCAAGCAGCCTCAAATTCGCGTTGGCTTATCGCGCTAAACGCAACGGCACGGTCAGGTTTGCCCCCATGGCGCTCAAGCACATATTGACACTGGCGTTAGTGCTGCTTCCGTCCGCAGCATACGCAGATTGTGCGAGCGAAGCGCGCGCCGCGCGGGAGGCCATCCTTAAATCCGGCCCGTTTCAATACAAGAGCAGGCAGTGGAACAAATATTCCGACTGGCTCAAGATTGGCGTCATAGAACCAAACAAGGCTGAACGTATCCTTGAGTGGACCATGGACTCGCACGTCCAGCATTGGGCTTTGGAGGAACAAATCACAATCGGCCAGCAAGGGTGGACAAAGGACAGTTTCGGCTGGCGTTCGTCATGGCCAAAGTTTTTGCCTTATGAACTCGCCATTCCGCAGAGCCCATATGAGGCTTCAAATACACAATGTCTTGGAAGAGTGGAGGTCGAAGGAAAAAGCCTCATCGGCTATGAACAAAATGCCAAGATCCTCGACTGGAATTTCGTCGAGAAGATCTTCGTAGACCCGGACAGCCGGCTGACGGTTCGCTACGAGCGGATTTACGTTCTGGGTACTAATTCGTCTGGTAACGGCAGTTGGGACAACGTAACCAGCACCTATAGCTACGATGCGTCGATCAAGATCGAGCCTCCCAAGGTGGACCTTGCGGAAAGGCGGGAGAAGTCATTCAAGGCATTTCAGCGCGATGTAGATTCCTCCGATCCTGCTTGCAGGCAAGAGGTCATAGAGATCATCAACCGGGGACAAACGGCGTCGCCATTCCTATACAAAAGAATAGGCATACAGAGCGAAATAGCAGGAATGCATGGAACATTCGCTCCGCCTAGCTCGTTCCATGATATCTCTGAGGATGGTTTCGGTAATTGGCATGCAAGCGAAACACTGCAGATCAACGAGCGGGCATGGAAGTGTTCGCATAAGTCAGAATGGGAAGAATATAACGCACACTTCGGGACTTTTACCTCTCTTGGTTTTGTTGCCGCCTCCGATTACATTGGAGGTACAAAATGCCTTGGTGAAGTTGATAGAGATCACAACCGGTACGGTCTTTATGAATATGCGGTGTATGGTAACACCCCATCCGAATACAAGAGTACACTCTTCGAAAGAGTATTGATTTCAAAATTGCGTATGTATGTTATGCCTGCGGAAAAGCTCCCAACTATTTTTGAGACCTTCGATAAGCACGACGAGATAAGCGATCAATTTGTAAGAGCGTATGATAAAAGTATTTCTATAACGCCTCCATCGGGCGCTTGCTCCATCCCGGAGCGCGTTACTAGGTTCTAAGTTTGTGTCCCGCGCGCTTTGTTCACGGCGAAGAGCCCGCCCATCACCCGGCCGAAAGAAGGCCCCGCAGCAAATGGTTCCTGCCACTTCAGCTTATCCCCCTAGCAGGAGAAAGTCTCCGCAGAATTCCATATGTCTACGGCCTCGAACAGAAGGAAACGATAGAGCCTTTTTTTGATTATACTTACTTATATAAAATGGGCATTTTTGCCGAACGAACCCAATTTTCCCCTGTGATATCAGGTGCCGGCCTCAACCCCGGCAGGGGCGCTCTCCGTAGGTGGGCCTATGAAACTCTACTTAGCGCGCAATGAAAAGGCCGCGCGCCGGCGGCCTTCTACGGCCGCAAATGAGGCCGCTCAATCTCACCGTCCATTCGTTGGACAAGCCGCGAATGCCTGCTTAGGCGTCCTGAGCGCCGGGGTAGGGGCCGCGCCTGAGGTTTTTGATAATCCCCCTAAGCGTGCGCACCTCCTGTTCGGTCGGTTCCATGCGCGCGAACATGGTCCGGATATTGTTGACCATCGTATCGCGCTTCTCGGGCGGGAACAGAAATCCGCAATGGTCGAGTTCCCTTTCGAGATGCTCGAAAAAGCCGAGAAGCTCGTGGCGCTCCGCCGGGCGGCTCGCTTTGAAGCGCGGGCCAGCCCCCTGCGGCGCATCGGGGAGCTGGCGGCCAAGCGAATGCGGGTTGGCAAGCTTGCGCCACTCATAGGCGAAAAGCAGCACCGATTGCGCCAGGTTCAGCGATGCGAAGTCCGGATCGACGGGCGCGGTGACGAGACAATCGGCGACGGCAATATCGGAATTCTCAAGCCCGTTCCGCTCCTTGCCGAACAGGATGCCGCAACGCCACCCCGCCGTCCTGCGCTCGAAAATCGTAAGCGCTGCACTGTCCGGGGCCAACACCGGCTTCGCCAGGAAGCGGTTTCGCGCCGTTGCCGCGGCCACGAAGTGCAAATCGGCAATGGCAGCGGCAAGTGTGTCATAGACCGCGGCGCCATCCACGACCTTCACCGCGAGTGCGGCCGAGGCGCGCGCGGCCTCGTTGGGCCAGCCATCGCGAGGGGCGACGAGCCGCAAGTCGCGAAGCCCGAAGTTCGCCATGGCGCGGGCGGCGGCGCCGATATTCTCGCCAAGCTGAGGCTCGACGAGGACGATTGCGGGGCCTTCCACGGCCGGCGTTTCGTTTTTCTTCATGTCCATTCATAGCCCTTGGCGCGGGGCTACTCTTGCCCCAAGCTTTTCTGCGTCCACAAATCGATGCCGTGGGCTAGCTTGAGTGTATCTATTGAAGTGCCCGTGTAATAGGCAGTCAGGAACGCCGTCCTGAAAAAGCGCGCGGCTGAAATTCTCTGCCCGCCCATGACCCGCCACTCATTCCGGTCTTGATAATACAAAAATGCGAGGAGCAGCAAATACCTTCTGTCTGGCAAGGCTGGATTTATCCGCCCCAATTCGTCCGCTTGCTGTGACAACTGCTTCTCGCCGATCAAATTATAATTTCCACCTGCTCTTTGCCTGTAGTCGGCGACTGAAAAGGCCTTAAAGAACCTAAGCCGGTTGTTATCGGGGTCCTCCCTGTAGGCGATGGCGCTAGCTAAAGCGGCTACCGCGCGCGACTTGCTATCCAATTTGGCGGCGAATTGTTTCTGGTTCGCATGAAGAAATCGGATGTCGCTTAGCTCGCTGTCGCTAAGCGCAAGATTTGCCGCAGAGGAGACGCTTGCAAAAGCGATGAGCAACGGAACGAAAAGCGAGGCGATCCAGTTTGCATTTCTCATGAGGTCCCCCTGAGCACATCCGCGCGGAAGCTAGCGCGGGCGGCAATTTCTCACAAGTTGAAAAGATAGAAGCGGGTCTACCGCTGCATGAGGGTGGCGGAAACGCGGCCGAGGCCTTCCCGCACCGGCCCCAAGCGCTCGGCAAGCGGACCGGCAACCATTTGCAGCATCTCGAGGACATCCTGCTTTTCCTGGAGGCTGCATTTTCGCGCGACCGGTATGAGCAGCCGATGCAGGCGGGAGTTGAGATCGCCGCGCATACCGCTGGCAACGCGCCGGCCCGCCGCCAGGCAGGTTCGAGCCGCATCGGGATCGAGCCCTATTCGAGAGCGAAGGAGCGAAAGGATATGCCGCTCCTGTTCGGCCGTCAGCCGCGCGTTCTCGGTTGCCACCGCATACATCATGGACGCTACCGCGATCCTGGGATCGCTGATACCGCCCGAGCCCCAGTCGCCCACGGCTTGCGGCAACCGGGGGACACGCTCCAGGATGTTGTACACGAGGCCCGCAACAAGCAGTAACAACAGTACCGCAACGATCATCCCCATTCCGCGCCTTCCTCGATTAAACCAAATTCGAACGATAGGCATCTCTTAGGAAACCGGCTATCGTACGTCAATCTAAGCAAAGTTGTATAAAGGCCGCTGCATTGGCAGATGGGCACTAAACCAGTAGTGGACAGCCGCCGGGCGTCACACTAAATTCGCGCCGCACCAAACCTTAGGACAACGCAATGAGCTACAACGTCGCCGTCGTCGGCGCCACGGGCAATGTGGGCCGCGAAATGCTGAACATCCTCGAAGAGCGCGAATTCCCGGTCAACGAGGTTTTCGCGATTGCTTCGCGCCGCTCGACTGGCGTGGAAGTTTCGTTCGGCGATAAAACGCTCAAATGCCGGGATTTGGAGACGTTCGACTTCTCGCAATGCGATTTCGCGCTGATGTCGGCGGGCGGCGAGATTTCGAAGCAATGGGCGCCGAAGATCGGCAAGACCGGCTGCGTGGTCATCGATAATTCGAGCGCTTGGCGCATGGATATGGATGTGCCGCTGATCGTGCCGGAGGTGAACGCGGACGCGGTCGTGGGCTTTACGAAGAAGAACATCATCGCCAACCCGAATTGCTCGACCGCGCAGCTCGTGGTGGCGCTCAAGCCGCTGCACGATTTCGCGACCATCAAGCGCGTGGTGGTCTCCACCTATCAATCGGTGTCGGGCGCGGGCAAGGAGGCGATGGACGAGCTTTGGAACCAGACCAAAGGCATCTTCGTCACCGATTCGCCAACGCCGGAGCATTTCACCAAGCAGATCGCGTTCAACGTCATCCCCCACATCGACACGTTCATGGAGGACGGCCAGACGCGCGAGGAATGGAAGATGATGGCCGAGACCAAGAAGATTCTCGACCCCAAGATCAAGCTGACGGCCACAGCCGTGCGCGTGCCGGTGTTCGTAGGCCATTCCGAGGCGGTCAACATCGAGTTCGAAAAGCCCATCTCGGTCAAGCAGGCGCGAGACATCCTACGCGAGGCGCCGGGCCTGCTTGTGGTCGATAAGCGCGAGGATGGCGGCTATATCACCCCCGTCGAGTGCGTGGGCGACTACGCGACCTATGTGAGCCGCATCCGCGAGGACGCGACCGTGGAGAACGGCCTGAACCTATGGGTGGTCTCCGACAATCTGCGCAAAGGCGCGGCACTCAATACGGTGCAGATCGCCGAGACGCTGATCAACCGGGGACTCGTCAAGGGCAGGAAAAGCTCCTCGTAGCTCGGCCTGTGCTACTTTCGGAGCAAGCCGGAACGCTCGCTATGAAGCGAGTGTTCGCGGGGGATAGGCGACAAATTAGCGCGCCGGCTAGGGCTTTGCGCGGTTTCCTAGTACCCACTATCGCTGAAGGATGAGGCATAACCATACGGCATTACCCCTCACCCTAGCCCTCTCGGCAGGCTCGCCTTGGGCGAGCTTGCAATTTAAAGCGTCCGCATTCGCAAGCGAATGCGGATGGGGGAGAGGGAATCCGCTCGAAGCCGTTGAGAAGGCGTGCCCTTTCCCATGGGGAGAGGGACAGGGTGAGGGGAAATGCGCGTTGTGCGGATCACTGATTCCGGGTACTAGATAGCTAAGGGCATGAGCATCGAAACCGATAAGCCATTGAGCGGCGCGCGAATTCTCGTTGCGGAGGACGATCCTGTCCTCGCTTTCGATATTATCGGCGTGCTCATGCAGGCTGGCGCTCAAATTGCCGGGCCGGCCCTTAGCCTTGAGCGCACACTTGAGCTCGTCAACGCGGAGCAACTGAATTGCGGCATCCTTGACGTGCAGTTGCGCGATGGGCTCGTTTTCCCAGCCGCGCGGATACTCCTCGATCAGGGTGCCGGCATTGTCTTCTACACGGGGTACTACGACCCGGAAGCGCTGAGGCGGGAGTGGCCTGCCGCGCAAGTGCTGGTGAAGCCGGCTCCGCTGGAGGTTCTTGTGGCTGCGGTGGTCGCCGCCTGGGAAGCGGCCCGGCGCTAGCGGGAGCCGATTCCAGCCGTTTCTGGACGCCAACACCGGCAGCAGCCGCCTCGCGATGAACGGGCGTTGCCGTGAAATGACCGGGACTATTGGTAGCCGCTCCGTACGACCTGGTTGTTGAGCTGCCGCAGCGCATCCTGGCTGATGTTCGATGCGGCGGTGCGCGGCGCGAGCGCGATATTGAGAGTGTGCGTCCTTGTGCCCGAGGCGGAGAGCATGGGCGTAGCGCCGGCGCCAGGCCCCTTCCACTGGAGCAGTGTCCAGTTCGGGGAAATGCCCGCGCCATAAGCTACGACGAATGTAAGCGAGTGCACCACCGAGTCGACGGGCGGATCGATTTGATTGGGCAGATCCTGCGCGTACTTCGCCCCCTGTTCGGCCTCTTTCTGAAGCGCGGCGGCGCAGTCAGTCGCCTGCTTTGGATAATCGTTGGCCTCGATAGCGTCCATTGCAGTGCTAAGCTTATCGAAGTCATCCGACAGCGGCCAGGTCACATCGCCCGTGGACTTGGTAAGGTCAGTCTTCACCGTTCCCAGCATTGTTGACGCATCGGCGAGCGTAGTCTTGTATGCCGTGCAGCTATCCTGGTACTTCTGATGATCTTTCAGGTATTTATCAAATGCCCGGCCTTCGGCGAAAGCCTTCTTTAAATAAGGATCCAGAACAGCATTGTACTGGCTTTTCAATGCCTTGAACTTTGTCTGTAACTGGCTGTCCGCGTCCTGTAGATTCTTGACGGCGGCGTCGATCTTGCTGAAAGCATCCTTTGTTTGTTTCTGCAACTCAGCCAGCTTTTTTGTCCACTCTTGCACCATTGTCTGGATATATTGCCTGGTCAGCTGCACCTCCGCCTTGGGTGCTGGACCGCCAGTAGAAGGGCCTTGCGCCCCCCCTTTTGCGCCCCCTCCGCCTGCCGCGAACGGATGTACGCCCGCGTGCAGCTCGCCAGCTTTGACGGGATAGAATGCGGAATCCACCCACTCCTTCAGGCCAAGATTGCCCGTGACGCCCAATTCGCCGTCGAAATAGCAGGTCTTCTTTTCCGGCGGGAGGTTCGCTTCGCGTCTGTCGAGCTGTTCGCGCCAGCGCTTCAGTTCGTCGAGAGCGACCGTGAAGCTGATGGTCTCCGCCCGCACCGCCCCGCCGTTGAGGTTCGCGTTAGCGCTTAAGGCAAAGGTGGGAAAGAACGACTGGTAGGTGAAGGGGCTGGCCGCTGTGCCCTTGCCTCCTGTGGGCCCGGCGTCAATATTCTTAACCCAATGGTCTGCCTTCGTATAAGACCCGCTTGGCGAAATCCCGGCATTGTCGTTGACTTGAAGCGTCAGATCTGCGTGCGCAGTCCAGTCCGCCAGCCAACGGAACTCGCGCTGCTGAACCTTCTGGTCGAACGCCCCCGACAATTCGCACTTCACGCGCACCACGACATCTTTGATCATGATATCGCTGTGCTCGGTGCCCGTGGCCTCGGAGAGCGGCGGCGTGGACATGCAGCCCGATACTAAGCCCGCGCATACCGGCAGCAGAAACACCAACTTCTTCAACATACGCATCTCCGAGTTTGACGACAACTAACATACTCATAAAGTCAGCTACAATCGCAGGGGGGCCACACATTGTAATTTTTTCAATTCAACCTGTGCGACAGTTGCACTCCGGTACGCAAGCTGCGCGCGAGTGGCGAAGGCGACAAAGTAGATGAAAAAATGCTCCGCGGTTAAGGTTTTGCCCGGCCGTGCGCGGCTTTTCGATATTGATGCAATTTAGCAGATGTGCTTTGAGGAAACATTAACGCCCCAATAAGTCATTGATTTTACACGAGTTAATAGGCGCGCTGGCGGGTTTGGCGTGCGGCTTGGGCTGGTTAATTCGAAAGTTGGGAATATATTTAATAGGGTTTTGGAGTCGCAGAAATCGACCTAAAGCGGGAAAAGATTCGCAGAAAGACGGCGGCGGAAATTAAGAACCCGGCGCGTTTACCATGCCGGCATTTACCATGATAAGGCCCTACGTCAAACGAACGGATTGTTAAGCCGATGGCCGGGTAAACGCGCTCCCAGCTGCGGCTTACGTGCCCCGCCTCATCGCGTTGTAAAAACCGGCGGCGAGCGCGGCCTCGACGAGAATGGCAAGCCATATCCCGGCCCCGGCGTGCCCCGCAGCAAACTCTGCAACCCCAGGGACTGCAAGCGTGGCACTGCTTACCGAAAGACCTGTCGCGATTGCATTTCGCGCAGGCGATACCTCCGTGTGACGAACGAGCCAAAGCATCACGCCCAGCCCCAAGAATAGCGCTCCACTGCGGCGCGCCATGAATAGAGCCGATGCCGTGCTATCGACTTGCCATATGCCCAGCAGGATTTGCGGGGCCGCAATCCAGATTGCCGCAAGCGCCATACAAATCCCGCTCGCGATCATGGCCAATTTGCAAAAAGAAATTCCCATAATGTCCTCCCCCGGATCTTGCTCATACGAAATCCGGTTGAATAGTTCCGCCATCGTCATCGCGAGGCGGCAAAGCCGCCGTGGCGATCCACAAGCAGCATCCGTGACTTGGCCCTGATTGCTTCGCTTCGCTCGCAATGACGTGGCGGAAGCGACCAACCGGATCTGGTATCAGACCGCCGCGCGGCGCATGAGGGATTTGACGACGATTGGATGGATACGGCCTACCGGCATCATGTAGACGCGTCCAATCCAGTTATGTACCTTTACAACGGTCGAGACCACGTAGCATTGGCCTCGGACCTGCTTCAGAACGGACACGCGGACGTCGAGATGGCTGTCGTCGATACCGAGCAACAGTTCGTTTTCGGTGCTCCCGAACACGCTGAAAATCCCAAGGCGGTCTCCGATCCGGTAGTTCGAGGCAGGCTTGCCGGCCGCAGCCGTCATTGCGCCCACATCTTTGAGACCGATCTGACGCACAACGGTATTCCGTAGCGACATAAGCCGGCTAACCCACGCAGGGGTCGCTTTGGCGGCGCGAAGAAATATCTCTGCGGGGGTAAGGGCGGCATCGTTGAGCGGGGCGCGGTAGGCATCGGAGAAATGCGCGTCCGCGAGCATCTTCTGCAGAACGCTTTCTTCTGGAACTCTAGTCGCAGTTACAATGTTCATGGCGGCTTGCCCTGCACCATACGCTTGAGTATGGAATCTCTAGCCCAAGCATTTGCATTTGTCAATACGCCACCGTATGTTCGGACATGACCGGGAGACTGAGCAAAAAAGATTGGATCGAAGCGGGATTGCGGCTCATGGCTGAGCATGGCGCTGGCGCCGTGCGCGTTGAGCGCTTGGCCGGAATTCTTGGCGTCACAAAGGGCAGCTTCTACTGGCACTTCGAAGACCGGCAGGCCCTGCTTGAAGCGCTCATCGAGGCATGGAAAACCCGGGCGACAAGAGACATCATCGATCAAGTCGAGGCCAAGGGCGGAGACGCGTACACGAAGCTGCACACGCTTTTCGGCATCGTGGGACAAATGGACGGCCGCCTCGACCGCGCCATCCGCGCCTCGGCGGCGGAGGACCCGTCCATCCAAACCGCCGTGAATGAGGTGGACCGGCGCCGGCTGAGCTTTTTAGAGTCCCTTTTTGCGGGCATCGGCTTTAGCCAGGCCGAAGCGCTTGCACGCGCGCGCTTCGTCTATCACGCTCTGGTCGGCCAATTCACGATGGGAACTTTCGAAACTTACTGTGAGCGCCTTGAGGAATGCCACAGCATCGTTTTGCCGATGCTCGTGCGCAAAACTTAAAATAATAAGATTGCGGCAGCCCTTGTAAGCGAGGCGCTTACGCCGGAGGAGATGCCGCCCGCGCGGCTAAGCAGACTTCCTTGGATTATCCAACGGATCGTTATGGGGGAAGGGCGTGCGTAACACTCGGGGGGCGCAACCCCTCACCCTGTCCCTCTCCCTCTGGGAGAGGGGACGATGTTGCACGCCTCAAGCGCTATTCGGGCGTCCCTTCTCCCGCAGGGAGAAGGACAGGATGAGGGGTTACGGAGCTCCGTTCTTTAGTTATCCGTTGGGGGACTCGAAAAACTCTGCTTAGGCGTGGAGCGGCGGAACCCAGTAATCGGCGAGCGTGAGGTCGCCCTGCGGGAGCGGCTCGAACAGGGATTGCACGTGAGCCTCGCTCACCTCGCTTAGGGAGGCCGGCTGCCATTTGGGCGACTGGTCCTTATCGACGATGACGGCGCGGATGCCTTCGGAAAAGTCCGGCAGCCGGATCAGCCGCGCCGCCAGCCGGTATTCGACGATCAACGCCTCCTTGAGCGTTTTGTAGCTCTTGCCGCGCCGCAGCTGCTCGAAGGTAACCTTGAGCGAGAGCGGCGACTTTTTCGAAAGCACGGCGAGCGTCTGTTGCGCCCAGTTGCGCCATGCCCCCTGCTCCTGTTCGAGCCGCTTCAGAATCTCTTCCAGCGAAGGCGCGGAGAAGATCCTGCCGATCGGCTCGCGGTGCTTTTCGAGATGGCCAACGCCCGGATGCTCGTGCAAGCCATCGAGGAGCGAATCGATAGGCTCCGCCTCGATCATCGCCGCTTTTACCGTTTCGAACTGCGCGGCCGGAATACAGTGCGTCACGGCGCCGGCATAATAGGCGTCGGCGCGGTTACAAACGTGCCCGGTAAGCCCGAGATATAGGCCCGCCATTCCCGGCATGCGCGGCAGGAACCAGCCGCCGCCAATATCCGGGAAGAAACCGATGCCGGTTTCGGGCATGGCGAACGCCATGTTCTCACCGGCCACGCGATGCGTGCCGAAAATGCTGACGCCCACGCCGCCGCCCATGGCGACGCCGTTCATCAGTGCGACATGGCGTTTCCGGAAGCATTGCAGCGACCAATTGTGCTGATATTCTTCGGCGTAATAGCGGTCCGCTTGCGCAAGATCGTTTTGGATCAGTTCGCGGATGGTGCGGATGTCGCCGCCTGCGCTGAAAGCTTTGCCTTCCGCCTCCATCACGATCCCGTAGATGTGCAGGTCCTTGGCGCAAGCGTGGCACAGCGCTTCGAGCGCGTGGATCATTTCCAGCGTGACCGCATTCAGCGCCTTGGGCCTGTTCAGCCGCACAAGCGCCGCGCGGCCCTCGATGGTAGTAACGATGCCGTTTCCGGCTTCTTGCATGTTCGGTTCCCGCTGCATATGCCCTAACTCGCCGCGCCGGTATTGAGAGACCGGTAGACCGCAATGTTTGCCGGAGAAAATAGCTTTGCCCTAACCCGGTTCACGGGGGGCAAGGGCACTTTGCGGAAGAGCGTCATTTGCTCAAGCCCGCGCTCAGGGCCCGAGTTCTCGAATATCAGATAGATCGAGCGGGGATTGAACCGGATCGATGCCGAGAGATGGCTGAGCACGATGCTGAGATGGTGCCGGCTCAGACTATACGGGAAAAACAGCACGGCGGGCTGCATGGGAATGGGAATGCCGTCGCGGTCCCCGCGCAGGGCGCGGACATCCCGGCAGCTCATATAGGAACGGGAATATTGCGCGAGGTTCATTTCGAGCATCGCGCAAGTTTCGCCGTCGTGCGTGTAGCCGATGGCATGCTCGAAATTCCTGCGCGCCGCAAGCAGCAGCGTACGGCCGTTGCCGGCTTCGAAATCCACGAAAGCGTAGCGCTTCAAATCGGTAGGGAGCGCGGAAAGCGCCCAGCCCAGGACCACTTCCGGAATGGGCCCCCGGTAAACGAACTTTTTCTGCCCGTCCGCCCCGTTTTCGAGCCAGGAACTTGGGCCGGCTGTCTTGAAAAACAGGAGCTGCTCGATGCGGCGGTCGAAGACTCGCCTGTGGACCAGGCTGACGAGGGCCAGGTAGCGGCCCCGCAAGCTGCGAAACGTGCCGGCGATGCCTGGCGCGTGAACAACCGTTTCTGTGGCGGGCTCATTCGCTTCCTCAAAAGGGTCAGGCTGGCTTGCCGGGGCCGGGGCTGGCGCAGCAGCGGGCGGCTCGGGCTCGCGCGGCGGCTCCGCGCGCAATTGCTCCTGCGCCGCGCTGAGTTCCTCGATGAGACGATTCGGTAATGCTTCGGCAGGTCCTCCGGCGCCCGCATGAGCCTCCTGCGGCGTGCTGAGCTCCTCGATAAGGCGATGCGGCAATGCTTCGGCAGATCCACTGGCGCCCGCGTAAGCCTCCTGCGGTGCGCTAAGCTCCTCGATGAGGCGCTGCGGCAGTGCTTCGGCTGGCTCGCCCAGGGCCCCGCGATCGCCGCGCGGGGCATCTGCTGCGGCGGCGCCGGCCCGGGACGGCGCTTTGATGGCTTGCTCGATCAAGCTGGCAAGATCGTCCCGCATCTGCGGCAAAGGCCGGTCTCGCGCGGAGCTATTGTTGTTCATACTGCCTTCACTGAAACCCTGAGTTTCGGACCTAATTTGCCGGGAGGGGTGCATCTCCGCAATCCGCTGTGGCCATTTTACGTCGCGTCAACCTTTCTATGTCAACGTTGCGGCGGTGGGTGCAATTCAACGTTGTTTAGGGGAGGCCGCGCATTATGGCAAATTATAGTCAGTTTTCCAGCCTGCAGCGCGACGCAATTCACAAGGCGATGCCGCGTCTCTACAAATTCGCGCTTGTACTAACCGCGAACGAGGAGCTGGCGCGCGGATTGCTGCGTGGAACGGTCAGAGCTATGAGCATTCGTAACGAATGGCAGGAGGAGGATACGAGCCGCCTTACGGCCGGATTCCGCCGCATGTATGCGCTCTGGGCGGCGAAACTGGATGAAGATCCCTCCATTCAGAGAAAGTGCCCGCCCGATCCGCGTCTCTTCGCGGCCGCCTTCGCCAAGGGGCCGCTGGCCGGCAACGCACATTTCGCACGGTTCATCGCCAATCTGTCTCCGGCGCAAAGGGGCGTGCTTTATCTCGTATACGGCGAGGGCGCATCTTACGACGAAGCGGCGGAAGTCGCAGCACTCAACATGCTCGCCCTCATGAAGCTGCTTGCGCGCGGACATGCGGCGCTCACGGAATGGCTCGATCAGCGCGGCCTTGCCGAAGCCGATCCTTACCTGCAGCGAGAGCGTGCCGCATGACGCACCTCAGCGATGAGTTCCTGCTCGCTTTTCTCGACGGCCAGCTCGAGAGGGGACAAACCGCGGAGGTTTCGCAGCTCGCAAGCTCGAACCCCGAGGTGTCCCGGCGCGTGGCGCGCCTGAAGCGGACTCAGGCGCAGCTCATGGAGACTCTTGGCGGCTTTGCGCGCGAAGAGATCGAGGTTCCGCGCAGCGCTTGGCAGCCGGA